>NZ_JBDZDK010000007.1:0-176884 GCF_040049155.1 Sphingomonas silueang | reverse complement strand
CGTGATGTTGACCCGTCGTGACGGAGCGGAATGTCGTTCGTGGACAGGAGCGAGGAAGGAACGGGGCTTTGCCCCCGTGACGGACGAGCGACGACGCCACGGACGACATTCCGCCCGCCGCGCAGCGGTTGTCCTGAGCCGCCCGCCGGACGTCGTCGCGCCGCTTGCATGGGCTACCAGCCCGCGCTGCGCGCCGCTCCTCGCCGACGAACGGCTCAGGACAATCACGACGGGTCAACACCACGTCATCCCGCTCTAGCACGGTGTTCGGCCACCGGCGGAAGGACGCGACGACCCATGTCCTTGCGCACCGGTTGCCGACGGACGCAGCACGCGGCGACCATGGTGCCCGCTGCGGAAATTTTCGTTCGATCTTCCGTCGGGGCGAGGGATAGAGCGCAGGGACACGTATTCGCTTCGGGGATACGACCTGGCAGAATGCTTCTAAGTTATTACAAACAAACGTCTTTTTTGTTTGACCTGTATATACAGTTGATGCTTCATCCCGTTCCGTCGCATAATGATCGATGGGGGGACATATCATGAAGCTCGTACCGGCGCTGCTTGCCGCCACCTTCCTCGCCACCGTTCCGGCAGCCGCGCAGACGGTCGATCCGGCTGCCGGCCAGGGCGCGGACCCGTCCGATCGGGATCCGGGCGACATCACCGTCACCGGCAGCCGTATCCGGCGACAGGACATCGCCGGGGTCGGCCCCGCCACCGTCGTGTCCGCCGAGCAGATCGAGAACACCGGCATCGTCAATGTCGAGACGCTGCTCCAGCGGCTGCCCGCCAATGCGGGTTTCGCCGGGAACCAGACCTCCGCCTACTGGACCGGCAACGGCTATGGCACGGCGCAGGTCAACCTGCGGGGCCTCGGCATCAAGCGCACGCTCGTGCTGCTGAACGATCGTCGGCTGGTGGCGGGGGGCACGGGGGCGAACTCCTCGCCCGACCTCAACATGATCCCGGTCGCCGCGCTGGCGCGGACCGACGTGCTGAAGGACGGGGCATCGGCGATCTATGGTGCCGATGCGATGGCGGGGGTGGTCAACCTCGTCACCCGTACCGATTATGACGGGATCGGCATCGGCGCGCGCAGCGGCATCACCGCACGCGGCGACGGCGGCGATTATGTCGTCGACCTGCTCGTCGGCAAGCGGGGCGATCGCGGCGGTTTCCTCGCCGCCGCGACCTATCAGAAGACCGAACCGGTCAACATGGCGTCGCGCGCGCCCTGTTCGCTGTCGGAGACGGTGCCGGGCACCCTCGCCTGCGTCAACAGCGCCGCGACGATCGGCGGACGCGCGGTGCTGCCGAACGGGCAGCAGATCAACTTCAACCAGGTGCCCGGCGGCAACGGCAATTTCTTCGAGCCGTACAGCGCCGCCCGGCACAATTTCAACTCCAACCCGTTCCTCTACGCGGTCAGCCCGATCGAGCGCATCTCCACCGCCGTCTTCGGCGACTATGCCCTGACCGACGGCGTCGAGGCGTACGGCGAGTTCCTCTACACCCACCGCCGGTCGGACCAGATCGCCACGCCGGGCACGCTGCGCAACCTCGCGATCGCGGCCACCAATCCGACCAACCCGACCGGCCAGAACCTCGTGCTCGTCCAGCGTCGCCTCGCCGAGCCGGGGCCGCGCCAATTCTATCAGCGGACGGACACGTGGCAGGGCACGCTCGGCCTGCGCGGCAAGCTGGCCAACGACTGGGCGTGGCAGGTCGCGGGCGCCTACGGCCGCAATACCGCGATCGACGGCTCGACCAACGTCGCCAATCTCCAGCGGGTGGGCCTGTCGCTCGACACGACGCGGTGCAGCCTCGCCGCCGGGGCGACGATCCCGTGCGCCGATTATCTGGGCTTCGGCGACCTGACGCCGCAGGTGCTCGACTATATCCTGTTCACCTCGCGCGATACCGGCGGCAATTCGCTGCTGTCGATCACGGCGGACCTCGACGGCGATCTGTTCCGCCTGCCCGCCGGGGCCGTGTCGTTCGCGACCGGCGTCACCTATCGCGCGGAGAAGGGCTGGCGGAACCCCGATCCGCTGACCGTCGCCGGGATCGCCAACACCAACCAGCAATCCCCGATCTCGGGCACGACCAAGGCGAAGGAAGCCTATCTCGAACTGTCGGTGCCGGTGCTGGCGGACACGCCGTTCTTCCGCGCGCTGACGCTGGACGGGGCAGTGCGCTATTCCGACTATGACCTGTTCGGCGGCGACTGGAACTACAAGGTCAGCGCCGACTGGACCGTCACGGACGGGCTGCGCCTGCGCGGCACCTATGGCACCGGCTTCCGCGTGCCGAACGTGCCCGAGCTGTTCGGCGGCGTTTCCGAAGGCAATCTCACCACGACCGATCCGTGCAGCCGCTACGGGGCGAGCAGCAACGCGACGCTGGTCGCCAACTGCCGCGCCTCGGGCGTGCCCGCCAATTATGTCCAGCTCGGCACCACGATCCTGACCACGGTCGGCGGCAACCAGAACCTCCAGCCCGAGACGTCGAGGAGCTGGACGGTCGGCACCGTGGTCCAGCCGCGCGGGATCGTGCCCGGCCTCTCGCTCACCGCCGACTGGTTCGACATCGACATCGACGGGGCGATCCGCGCCATTCCGGGGTCGACCAAGCTGGCGGTCTGCTATGCCAGCGCCAATCTCTCCAGTCCGTTCTGCCGCGATTTCACCCGCAGCACGCTGACCGGCGAGGTCACCCGGCTGTCGGCGCAGCCGATCAACACCGGGCGCGAACGGATGCAGGGCCTCGACCTCGGCCTCGTCTATGCGCGCACGCTCGGCAGCGTGCGGTTGCAGGTCGATCTGAACGCGACCTATCTCGACGAATATGTCGTCGAACCCTTTCCCGGCGGCGCGCCGATCGTGTTCGACGGCCGGATCGGCGGCGGCAACGGCGGATACCCCAAGTGGCGCGGATACGGCGTCGCCACCGCGACGCGCGACGGCGTGTCGCTCACCTGGTCGACGCAGTGGATCGGCAAGGCGCAGGATTTCAACGCCGCGCCGACCATGATCGGATACCGCACCCCCGACACCTTCTACCACAACGTCCAGGTCGCGTTCGCGGTGGACGCGCGCACGCGGTTCCAGATCGGCGCGGACAATATCCTCGATACGGGAGCACCCTATATCCGCAGCTTCACCGACGGCAACACCGACACCATGACCTACGACCTGCTGCGCCGCCGCTTCTACGCTGGCTTCCGGACGGCGTTCTGAGCGTGGCGGCGATCCGATGGCCGCTGACCGTCCGGCGGGTCCACAAATGGCTGGCGCTGCTGGTCGGGGTGCAGGTGCTGCTGTGGACCGCGACCGGATTCTACATGGTCGTGATCCACATCGACACGATCCATGGCGACTATCTGGTCAGGGCAGTCCCTGCGCCAACGATCCCGACGGCGGGGCTGCTGCCTCCCGGCCGCATCGCGGCGGCCGCGCCCGGTGCCACCGAAGTGCGTCTCGGCCAGCGGCTGGGCACGCCGATCTGGCGGGTCGAGGGCCGGGGCGGGATCGCCGCCTATGACGCGCGGACCGGCGCACCCCTTGCCGAGCTGACCGGGCCGGAGGTCCGCCGCATCGCCGCCGCCCTGTATGCGGGCGACGCGCCGATCGTGCGCGCGACCCGGCTGACCGCCCCCGTGCAGGAACTGGGCAAGCGCAAGCCGCCCTATTGGCAGGTCGAGTTCGCGGGCTGGAACCGGCCGACGCTCTACATCGCGCCGCTGACCGGGGAGCTGGTCGCCAAGCGGCACCTGCTCTGGCGCGTGTTCGACTTCGCGTGGATGCTGCACATCATGGACTATGACGCGCGGACCGATGTGAACAACCCGCTGCTGCGCGTCGCCACGTGGAGCGCGTTCGCAATGGCGATCAGCGGCGCGTGGCTGCTGTTCTGGTCCTTCCCGTGGCGCAAGAAGCGGAGGGCGAAGCCATGAAGCGCAGCCGTCTGTCGCCGGTGCTCTTCCGCCGGGTCCATAAATGGGTAGGGCTGATCCTCGGGCTGCAGTTCGTGCTGTGGGCGCTGAGCGGGTCGATGATGGCGCTGCTCGATGCCGATGCCGTCGGCGGACACGATGGACCGGCGGTGCATGCGATGCCGGTGGCGACGGCGGGGCTGGTCGATCCGGCGACGCTGCTCGGCGGGCGCGCCGTCGCCGGGCTGGCGCTGCGCGATCTGGCGGGCCGACCGGCCTATGCGATCACCGACGCGGCGGGCACCCGCCTGTACGACGCGGCGACGGGACGTCGCATCGCCGTCGATGCCCGGCTCGCGACCGCGATCGCCACCGGCGGCGCGGCGGCGCGGGTCGAAGGGGTGTCGTTCCTGTCGAAACCCAATCTGGAAGCGCGGGACCATGACGGTCCGATGTGGCGCGTCGACCTGCGCGATGCGGAACATAGCAGCGTCTATGTCTCGGCGACGAGCGGACGTCACCTCGTCACCCGCGGCGATACGTGGCGGACGTGGGACTTCTTCTGGATGCTGCACAACATGGACTATCTGCACCGCAGCAGCTTCAACCACCCGCTCATCGTCTTCGTCGCCTTCGGCGTGCTGTGGCTGTCGGGCACCGGCTTCTACCTGCTCTTCAAGAGCTTCCGGAAGAACGACTTCCGCTGGATCACGCGCCGGGGCCGGCGGCGCGCGGGACGCGCAATGACATAGGAAAGTGCCGTTCGTGCTGAGTAGGGACTGAGCGCAGGCGAAGGCCCGTATCGAAGCACCGCGCATGGGCGGTCCTTCGATACGCCGCTTCGACAGGCTCAGCGGCTACTCAGCACGAACGGCTGCGCCTGACGTCATCACACCCTATCCCGCGCCGACCACGAAACCGGCGGTCAGTTCGTAGCGGTCGGCGGGGTGGGTCAGCACGGCGTGCGACACCAGCCGACCGCCGCTCCACGTCCGCCGGACCATGACCAGCACCGGCGCGCCCGGCGGCATGCCGAGCAGCCCCCGCACCGCATCGTCGGGCATCCGCGCGAGCACGCGATGCTCGACCCGCTCGATCGGCGCGACCCGCGTGAGATATTCGTTGGGCGTCGACCGGTTGAAGTCCTGCCCGCCATAGCCCGGCGCGGCATCGGCGAGCACCACCCGCTCCTCCAGCTGCAACGGAAACTCCGCCTCGTGGTGCACGATCAGGCTGTGGAAGACCGCCGTGCCGACCGCGACCCCCAGCAACGCGGCACTCGCCTCGTCCGCGCCGAGCGCCGTGTTGCGCAGCACCCTCGGCCGATAGCCGTGGCCGCGCGAGCGGACTTCCTCCGCGATGTTGCGGATTTCGATCAGATGGCCGATCGGCTTGGTTTCGGCGACGAACGTGCCCGACCCCGGACGGCGCACCAGCACCCCCGCGGCGGTCAGTTCGCGCAGCGCCCGGTTCGCGGTCATCCGCGACACGCCGAAGCGCGCGACGATCTCGGATTCGGAGGGCACCCGGTCGCCGGTGGACAGCCGCCCGCGGCGCACGTCGTCGAGGATCGAATCCTTGATCTCGCGGTAGCGGGGCGAGGCCCCGTCCGCGTTCCCGCCCGCATCAGCCATCGCGGCTGTATATACGTCTCCCCGTCCGGTGCCACGCGCGATGTGGCGACGGCACCGTACCGCCGCCGCACGGACACGCGCCGATCAGCCGATGGTGAAGGCGTGGGTACCGGTGACGCGGTGCGTATCGGCGCCGACCACCGCCCAGTCGATGCGGTAGCTGCCCGCGGGCAACGGCCGCGCGCTGGTCACGACCAGCATCTTTCCGTCCGGCGAGACTGCGGTGGTGACGCCGGTCATCTTCATGTCGGGATGGTTCGCCATCCCCGGCATGCCGGTCATGACCAGCGTCGCCGTCGACCCCCTGGGGTCCACCCGCTCGCTGAACACCAGCCGCACCGTGCCGGTCTTCGCCACGGTCGCGCCCGCGGCGGGCGATCCGGACAGCAGCTTCGGGTGCGCGAGGGCGGGCGACGCCCCCATGGCAAGCGCGGTCAGGACGAGCAGGTGGCGGAACGACATCGAAATCTCCTATTCCCTATTCCGGCGACATACGCACCGGACGCCGCCGCCCCTCACGGCCACGATCGATGAGGGATCGGCACCGAGGATGCGTAGGAACGGAGCGGACGGGAAGAACGAACGATGGACATGGATCTCGACAGCGCGCTTGGCCGCATCGCCGGGCAGCAACCCCACCCCGGTCTCGACGGGCTGGAGGATCGCGTCCTGACGCACATCGCCGGGCAGCCCGCGCGCACGACGGCCGCGCAGACCACCTTTGCCGGGGCGGCCTTCGCGCTGCTGCTGGGGGTGGGCAGCGTGACCTATCCCGCGCCCGGGGCAGGCGCGCGGGACGCGGCGTTCGTCGGCGTTCCCGGCCCGCTCGCCCCCTCGACGCTGCTGCTGGGGGCGGAATGAGCGCGGCGCGGCTGCTGCTGACCGCGCTCGTCGTGTTCCTCACCGCCGTCGCCGGCGTCTTCGTCGGGCGGCACCTGTTTCCCGCAGGCGCGCGCCCGACCGGCGAACTGCATGCCCTGCTGCACGAGCAGATCGATCTCGATCCCGAGCAGGACCGGCAGCTCCATGCGCTCGAACAGCGCTTCGCCGGTCGCCGCCACGCGCTGGAGGCCGCGATGCGCGCCGAGAATGCGAACCTCGCGCGCGCCATCGGGGCCGAGCACCGCATCGGCCCGCAGGTCACCGCCGCGATCGACGCATCGCACCGCACGATGGGCGAGCTCCAGAAGGAGACGCTGGCCCATGTCTTCGCGATGCGCCGCCTGCTCCGCCCCGATCAGGCCGCCACGTTCGATGCCGCCGTCAGGAAGGCGCTGACCGAAGAAGCGCGGTGATTACCGGCTTCGCCGACCACAGCGACGGCGAACTCGCGCGCCGCGCCCACGCGGGCGACGCCGCCGCCTTCGCCGAGATCGTCCGCCGCTACAAGCAGCCGCTGCACCGGACGGTGGCGCGCCTGACCGGCGACGAGGACGAGGCGGTCGATATCGTGCAGGACGCCTTCATCGCCGCCCATGCATCGATCGCGCGGTTCGATGCCGCGCGATCGATGCGGACGTGGCTCACCCGCATCGCGGTCAACAAGGCGCGCGACTGGCGCCGCCGCCGGATCGTGCGCCGCTTCGTCTCGGCGATACTGCCCGACACGGCGGTCGAGGTACCCGACGACATGCCCGCGATCGACGATGCGGCGGCGGACCGGGCCGAGCTGCGCCGGGTGGAGGCCGCCATCGCCCGCCTGCCCGCGACCCTGCGCGAGGTGCTGGTGCTGCGCACGATCGACGGGCTGACCCAGGCCGAGGTCGGCGAGGCGCTGGGGGTCAGCGACAAGACGGTCGAGACCCGGCTCTACCGCGCGCGCGCGAAACTGCGGGCCGACCTTGGCCGCTGACGCCGTTGCCGATAGCGGCACTCCCCGGAAAACCGATGCCTTTGCCGAGGGATCGGCGCATCTCCCGCGTATCCCGTTCGACAGCCTCTTGCCGGAATCCCGATGACCCCTTCGCTCGACCGCCGCAGCCTGCTCCGCGGCTCCATCGCCCTTGGCGGCACCGCCGCACTGTCGGCATGGCTGCCCGCCTGGGCGCAGCCGGTATCCGCCGGGATCGTACGCCCGCTGCCCACCGTCTCGGGCGAGGATATCCGCCTGCGCATCGCGCACCAGAGGATGACGATCGACGGTCGCGAGAGTCACGCCATCGGCATCAACGGCACCGTGCCCGCCCCGCTGATCCGCCTGCGCGAGGGGCAGACGGTGCGCCTGCACGTCGAGAATGCGCTGGACGAGGACAGTTCGATCCACTGGCACGGGCTGATCGTGCCGTTCCACATGGACGGGGTACCCGGCGTCAGCTTCCCCGGCATCCGCCCCCGCTCCACCTTCACCTATGAATTCCCGATCGTGCAGTCGGGCACCTACTGGTACCACAGCCATTCGGGGTTGCAGGAGCAGCTCGGCCATTACGGCCCGATCGTGATCGACCCCAAGGGCGCGGACCCGGTCGCATCGGACCGCGAGCATGTGATCCTGCTGTCCGACCACAGCCCGATCCATCCCCACATCCTGTTCAAAAAGCTGAAGCAGCAGGGCGGCTATTTCAATTTCCAGAAGCAGACGCTTGCAGGGCTGCTCGCGGGTCGGGACCAGTCGGCGAAGCAACGGCGCGAATGGGGCGCGATGCGGATGGACCCGACCGACGTCGCCGACGTGACCGGCAGCACCTATACCTATCTCGTCAACGGCCATGGGCCGCGCGACAACTGGACCGGGCTGTTCCGTCCGGGCGAGCGCGTGCGGCTGCGGCTCGTCAACGCATCGGCGATGACCACCTTCAACCTGCGCATTCCGGGGCTGCGCATGACGGTGGTGCTGGCCGACGGCCTGGCGGTGCGCCCGGTCACGGTGGACGAGTTGCAGATCGCCGTCGCCGAAACCTATGACGTGATCGTCCAGCCGACCGACGCGCGCGCCTATACGATCGTCGGCGAGAGCGTCGACCGGTCGGGGCTCGCGCGCGCCACGCTCGCGCCGCGCGCGGGGATGGCCGCCGCCGTACCGCCGCTGCGGCGGCGCCCGCTGGCCGACATGCAGGACATGGGCATGGGGGCGATGGGGGGCATGGACCACGGTGCCATGGGCCATGCCACCCCGGCAGCCGCGCCCGCCGCCCCCTGTCCGCCCGAACATGCCGCGATGGGGCACTGCCCCCCTGCCGCGACGCCGGGAGTGCCCGTCCCTGCGCCCTCGTCGGCCATGCAGCATTCGATGCGCGACTTCCGCGCCGCGCCCGGGGTGAAGAAGACGCCGACCGTCCAGACCATCTCGCCGATGCCCGTCGACCGCATGGGCGAGCCGGGCCAAGGGCTGGCGGACGTCGGCCACAAGGTGCTGGTCTATACCGACCTGATCGCGGTCGACCGCAACCCGGATGTCCGCGCGCCCGACCGCAGCCTGCGCATCCACCTGACCGGCAACATGGAACGCTATATGTGGGCGTTCGACGGCGAGAAGCTGAGCGAGGTGACGAAGCCGATCCCGTTCCTGAAGGACGAGCGGGTCCGCGTCACGCTGGTCAACGACACGATGATGGGCCACCCCATCCACCTGCACGGCCATTTCTTCGAGCTGGTCACGGGCAAGGGCGAGTTCGCGCCGCGCAAGCACACGATCCAGGTCCAGCCGGGCGGCACCGCCACCTTCGACGTGACGACCGACGCGGTCGGCGACTGGGCGTTCCACTGCCACATGCTGTACCACATGCATGCGGGGATGATGCAGGTCGTGTCGGTGCGACCGCGCGGGGGAGACGCGGCATGAAGACGATGCTCCTCGCCGCGACCGGCGCGATCGCGCTCGCCGCCGCCGCCGCCGCCGCGCCCGCGATGGCGCAGACGATGGATCATGCGCAGCACATGCCGGGCATGCGGATGCCCGCGCCCGCCGCGACGCCGCGCCCCGCCCCGCGCAAGGCGGCGAAGGCACCGGCGCGAAAGGCAGTGAAGCCTGCGGACCGCCCCGCCGTCCGACGTCCGCAGGCCGCGCCCGGCGGCGCGACGGACGCCGCCTGTGCGCCCGAACACGCCGCCATGGGGCATTGCACCCCGGACGCGGGCGCATCGCCTGCGCCGCCCGTCGCCGACCCCGACTGCCCGCCCGAACATGCGGCGATGGGCCATTGCACGCCCAAGGCCCCGCCGCCGCCCGACCCGTCGCAGCCGACGGGAACCGGCGGCACCGCGCTGGCGGCCGGGAACGCCCCGGCCCCCGCCGCGCCGGATGCCGATTATGCCGACCGCGTCTGGGGGCGCGATGCGATGGCCCCGGCGCGCGACCTGCTGCGCCGCGAGCATGGCGGCATGGCCTTCTCGCAACTGATCTTCAACCTCGCCGAGGTGCAGTTCGCCCGCGGGCGCGACGGATATCGCTGGGACGGCGAATTCTGGTACGGCGGCGACATCCACCGGCTGACGCTCAAGAGCGAAGGCGAAGGCAGCTTCGGCGCGCCTGCCGGGGGCGAGGTCCAGGCGCTCTACAGTCGCGCGATCGGCCCCTATTTCAACCTTCAGGCAGGCGTGCGGCAGGATGTCGCGCCGGGTGCCGACCGGACCTATGCGACGATCGGGTTCGAGGGGCTGGCCCCCTATTGGTTCGATGTCGAGGGTGCGCTGTTCCTGTCGGACCGGGGCGACGTGCTGGGCCGCCTCGAGGGATATTACGACCAGCGGATCACCCAGCGGCTGATCCTGCAACCGCGCGTCGAATTGAACCTGTCGGCGCAGGACGTGGCGTCCGCCGCGCTGGGAGCGGGCGTGACCGATGCGGAGGCGGGCCTTCGCCTGCGCTACGAGATCGCCCGCGAATTCGCGCCCTATCTCGGCGTGTCATGGGAGCGGCAGTTCGGCGACACCGCGCGCTATGCCAGGGGAGCGGGCGAGGACACCGGCGGCTTCGCGCTGGTAGCGGGCATCCGTACGTGGTTCTGACACAGGCCGGTACCGCTCTGATCCGGCTTTGCTGGATCAGACTCCAGGCGTTCGATCGCCGCCACCGGACCGTGCTCCCGCGAAGGCAGGAGCGCAGTGCCGCGAACGCTGGTCCACGCGGCCCTGGGTCCCCGCCTTCGCGGGGACACGGCGTCGGTTCGACGCTGACGCATCGAGCGCTGATCCCTCTGCCTGCCATCCGCGGTTGCCCGCGCGTCACACGTCCAGATTGGCGACGTTCAGCGCATTTTCCTGGATGAAGTCGCGCCGCGGCTCGACCACGTCGCCCATCAGCCGGGTGAAGATGTCGTCCGCCACCTCGGTCTGCTCGATCGTCACGCGCAGCATCGAGCGGTTGGCCGGATCGAGCGTGGTTTCCCACAGCTGCTCGGCGTTCATTTCGCCCAGCCCCTTGTAGCGCTGGATCGACAGGCCCTTGCGCCCGCTGGCGAGGATCGCGTCGAGCAGCTGGCTCGGCCGCGCGACGGCGGTTTCGCCCTTCTGCACGGCGGCGGGAGCATCGCCCTCCTCGCCGTCGCTCTCGGCGGCGGCGCTGCGCGCGCTGACCAGCTTCGACACGCCGGTGTAGCTCGCCGCCTCTTCCGCCGCGAGGCCATGGAGCTTGCGCCCCTCTGCCGACGTCAGGAACGCCGCCTCGATCGCATGGGTATCGGTCACGCCGCGCCAGCGCCGCTGGAACTGGAGGCCGCCGTCCTCGGTCAGCCGTGCCGACCACGCCGCCTCGCTATCGGTGCGGTCGAGCCGCGCGACCGCGTCCTGCAACCGCGCGGCCCGCACATCGGCATCGATCGCGGGATCGAGCACGCCCGCCAGCGCCAGCACCTCGACGATCGCCGGATCGTAGCGACGCGGCACATAGCGCATCAGCGTCCGCATCCGCCGGGCATGGCCGAGCAGCGCCTTCAGATCGTCGCCGCTGCGCGCGCCCGCCGGCGTCTCCAGCACCTGCGCCGCGACGCCCGCCTCGACCAGATATTCGTCGAGCGCGTTGTCGTCCTTCAGATACACCTCGGACCGGCCCTTGGTCGCCTTGTACAGCGGCGGCTGGGCGATGTAGAGGTGGCCCGCCTCGATGATCTCCGGCATCTGGCGGTAGAAGAACGTCAGCAGCAGCGTGCGGATATGCGCGCCGTCGACGTCGGCGTCGGTCATGATGACGATCTTGTGGTAGCGCAGCTTGGCGAGGGTGAAGTCGTCGCGGATGCCGGTGCCCAGCGCGGTGATGATCGTCCCGATCTCGCGGCTGGCGAGCATCCGGTCGAACCGCGCGCGCTCGACGTTCAGGATCTTGCCGCGCAGGGGCAGGATCGCCTGGAAATGGCGGTCGCGGCCCTGCTTGGCCGATCCGCCCGCCGAATCGCCCTCGACGAAGAACAGTTCGGACTTGGCGGGATCGCGCTCCTGGCAATCGGCGAGCTTGCCGGGCAGCGAGGCGATGTCCATCGCGCCCTTGCGCCTGGTCAGCTCGCGCGCCTTCTTCGCCGCCTCGCGCGCTGCCGCCGCGTCGATCACCTTGGTGATGATCGCCTTGGCATTGGCCGGATTCTCTTCCAGATAATCGGCCAGCTTGTCGGCCATCAGCGCTTCGAGCGGCTGACGCACCTCGGACGAGACGAGCTTATCCTTGGTCTGGCTGCTGAACTTGGGGTCGGGCAGCTTGACCGAAACGATCGCGGTCAGCCCCTCGCGCATGTCGTCGCCGGTGAGGCTGACCTTCTCCTTCTTCAGCATGCCCGACTTGTCGGCATAGCTGTTGAGGGTGCGCGTCAGCGCGGCGCGGAACGCCGCCATGTGCGTGCCGCCGTCGCGCTGGGGGATGTTGTTGGTGAAGGCGAGGACGTTTTCGTAATAGCTGTCGTTCCACTCCAGCGCGACGTCGATGCCGACGTCGTCGCGGAAACCGGTGATCGCGATCGGCTCGGGCATCAGCGGGTTCTTGGTGCGGTCGAGATACTTCACGAACGCGGCGATCCCGCCCTCGTAGAACAGCTCGACCTCGCGCTGCTCCTCGTGCCGCGCATCGACCAGCACCAGCCGCACACCGGAGTTGAGAAACGCCAGCTCGCGGAAGCGGTGCTCCAGCTTGTCGAAGTCGAACTCGGTGATCTTGAACGTGTCGGGGCTGGGCAGGAAGGTGACGCGCGTGCCCCGCTTGTCCGACGGCCCCACGACCTTCAGCGGCGCCTCGGCATCGCCGCGGCGGAAGCGCATGAAATGCTCCTGCCCGTCGCGCCAGATCGTCAGGTCGAGGAAGTCGCTGAGCGCATTCACCACCGACACGCCCACGCCGTGCAGCCCGCCCGATACCTTGTAGGCATTGTCGTCGTTGGTGTTCTCGAACTTTCCGCCGGCATGCAGCTGGGTCATGATGACCTCGGCCGCCGACACGCCTTCCTCGCTGTGGATGCCGGTCGGGATGCCGCGGCCGTTATCCTCGACCGAAACCGATCCGTCGGCGTTCAGCGTGATGAGGATGCGGTCGCAATGCCCGGCCAGCGCCTCGTCGATCGCATTGTCGCTCACCTCGAACACCATGTGGTGGAGGCCCGAGCCGTCGTCGGTGTCGCCGATGTACATGCCGGGACGCTTGCGGACCGCGTCCAGCCCCTTCAACACCTTGATCGAGTCCGCGCCGTAATCGTTCTGATTGGGGTTCGTTGCCATAGCAATCATATAGGGTTGCGACGCGCCAAACTAAAGCGAAACCAGCACCCGCTTGGGGCCCGCCGTTTCGGACGGACAATGAACGGGAGCTAACAGGCGCATTCAGTATCGGCTCAAGCGAATCGGCGCATACCCCATTTCACGGACGGAGCTTCCGTCACACGGATTTGAGGGAGAAGACCCATGTTCAAGAAGCTGACCCTTGCCACCGCCGCGCTCGCCACCGTCGCGACCGGCGTCGCCGCCCCCACCGCCGCCTCGGCGCAGAGCTGGCGCGGGGACCGCTATGAGCGGGACTATCGCGACGGGCGCGGCTATCGCGAATATCGCGGCGATCGCGGCTATTACAACGACCGCAACTATCGGAACCGGGCGCGCGGCTGCGAGAACGGCGACGGCGGCACGGTGATCGGCGCGATCGCGGGCGGCCTGCTCGGCAACCAGGTCGGCGGGCGCGGCAACCGCCTGCTCGGCACGATCCTCGGCGGCGGCGTCGGTGCGCTGGCGGGCCGGGCGATCGATAAGGCGGACGCGCCGCGCTACTGCCGGCGCTAACGGCTGATCCGCTCACGCGGATGCGGTGCCGGTCCGCTCCCCCACTGTAGGGTGACAAGACCTCGTTGAGTGGTGGTCCCAGGCGGGATTAGGCGGGATTGGCCGGGATCAAGTGGCCTTCAACGGCGGAAATCTGGGCTTTTCGATGCGCCTCGCAGGCGGGCCGATCGTACCGCCCGTGTCTGTAGTGGTGGGCCATTCCGGGGCGTTCCGGACAAGACCGCTTTTAGTGCGGGGCCGGTCAGAAGTCCGGCCCCTATGTGCCTCTCAATGGCTTCTTACCGTGGGTTTCGGGGCGTTTCGTGTGGCCGAACGATCGTCGGTGTCCCCGTGACCCGCTTGCCGAACCGGGACCTGCCGTCCGCCGGTCGTTCCGGAGGTTGGACCGGCGATTGGCAGGCGGGAAGTGGGACCGTTTTTCAGGCCGCGACCTGTGCCTGGGCATGGAGCCAGCGGACGGCCAGATCGGTGCGGCGTTCGATCGGCAGTTCGCCGCGTTCCATTCGGCCGATCGACGATACGGCCATGTCGAGCGCGGTAGCCAGATCGCCCTGGGTCATGCCCATCGCCTTGCGGAGCGTGCGGAGTTCGGCGGGTTGCATCGTCATCTCCTGTCCCTTATTCTTGACCTATCCCCGCCCCCGGTTGCAGCCGAGGGCGGGGGGTTTCGTTACTTGACGGTGATTTCGAGGACCTTCACCTCGAAGCGCCAAATCCGAAACCGGATCACGAAGTGCATCGTGGTTCCTTTCGGTCTGTCAGCGGGCTGGGGCACCTTACCTTCGCCGTCTGACCAGAGAATAATAGCGCGTCACGCTCTATCCTGCAAAGGAAAAGAGCGTGACGCGCTATTTTTATTGGTCAGAAATCGACGACTGCGGCTTGTTTCGCGAAGTCGTGTGTTTTGAATTGGAATGTGGCTTCGGCGAGCGGCCCCGTTTCGGAACGGAATATCGCCTTGCCATCTGCAAAACACCAGACACGGACTTTCACAAGACGCATACCTTCCGAGGCGGTCATCACCTGATCGTTCTTGCGCTCGCAAGGGGTACCATATCGCTGCACCAGTGCGGCTTCGATCACGTCACCGTCTGCACGCGAGAACCTTGCCTCAAGCGCGTACAATCCTTCCCGACTAAACACCGCCCCGATCCGGCGGGCCTTCACGCCTGCCATGCTATTGTCTGCAAAGGTGCAAACCTTGCCAGAGGCTGTTGAGGCGCAGTCCTTGAGCCTAGCATCATCTGAGCGATACGCTGCCTTTGCGCGCCAGTCGCGAAAGGTAAAATCCGGCAGCGGCGTGGGCAACAGGGTCATTGCCACCAACAGCGTCATCATTCGCAGGCAACTCCGTTGCGGTTGCGGTCGAGGTTCAGCGAGTAGTGCGGGGATCCCTCGCGCATCGGCGCGACACCGGCGGCTCGTGCCTCCGCGCACGATCGGAACCGCTTACTTTGCGCTGGCGCTTGCGTTGCTACTGGCTTCGGTGATGGGGGCTTAGCTGGCGATGCTGTCTGCGCCATCAACGCTCCAAACACGGCCAAAAGGATTAGCATTGCTATCGCACCTGCACGATGGGCCGGGCTACGATGCGGCCGATTGGAAATATTGTCGGCGTTGGATCAGCCAAGCTCACGCTCAACTTACCGACCCAGTATTCGCCAGCGTTATCGATGTAGACACTTTCAGAACGCACTACAGAATATCGGCCGATGAACATTCGTTCGGTATCCGCCTCACGCCATATGCATAGATGGCGATCATGCAGTTCATGGGGCGCGATATCTCGACAAAGCAGCTTGTCGCCTTCGATAAGGTCGAGCGGTGGGTAATCGCATGGCGCACCGGTCATCCACAGATCGCTCGCGGTTCCAGCGGTAGCGTTCAACCAGTCCTTACGCATCGGCGTCGTACGTACTGGTTCACCCTTGCTACCGTCCGTCATCGTCGAGAGATCAAAGGTGGGGACGGCGACCCAATCGGCGTCGAGGGCGTCCGTTAACCGTCCCCGTATGGGTTCGCGGACGCCTTCCACCAAGAACCTTGCATCGGTTTCGAGAAGGTCTGCCAGTCTGAACAAAAGCGGAGCTGGCGGAATACGATCCCCATTCCAGTATCTTGCGAACGTGCCGCGAGTGAGACCTAGCTCCTCAGCTAAGCCTGCCGAACTCTTCCCGACCGCTCCCGCACGGATACGCACCCGTACCCCAAAAGCCTTGGCTACCCCTTGACCGTCCCCGTCCGGGGACATACTGTCTCCATTCGGAACAATCTTTCGAGCTGGAGAGCTAGTCATGGGGGCGGCCCCTCACCCAGAAGACATCAAGGCGGCGATCCGTAAGCGCTTCAGAACTATAGCGGCGTTTGAGCGGTCGGCCGGACTGCCCAAGCGCAGCGTCAAGGATGTGCTGCGCGGGCGCTCCAGGCCAACGGTGGCGCGGGCGATTGCCGATGGGATTGGCAAGCCAGTCCACAAGCTGTTCCCGAATAGGTTTAAGGCCCCGCATGGGGACTCGCTTAGCACCGCGTCGCCGCCGTTGCACCGCAAACTTTCGGGTGGCGAACAATGAGCGCCGTTGGTCCGAAGGTCGTCGGGCAGCTTATCGAGCTGGACCCCGATCAGATCGATGCGAGTAAGCGGCTGCTGCCGCTGGACCCGGCTTGGGTCGATGCAATCGGCCTGCTGATGAAAACGGACGGCCAGCTGACGCCGATTGAGGTCTGTCGCCTGCCGGGGCGCACCGATTACACTCTGGTTGTCGGCGGCCATCGCCATGCCGGTGCTGCAAAATATGGCCTGAAGTTGCGCGCCGAAGTCGTGACCGCTGATGCAATGGCACGGCGCCTTCGTGAAGCCAGCGAGAACGTCAATCGCCGGAACCTCGCCCCGCTGGATAGGGCGAAGGCCATTGCCGAGATGGTCGCGGTCCAGAAGATTGCTGCCGGGCTTGCTCCTGACCAAGACGGTCGAGCCGCTTCAGCGAACGCGCGGTGGCAGGAATGCATCGAACGGGAGGCAGAGGATGCAACGGCAACGTTTGCCGTTGCATACGGCTGGGCCGATAATGTTGGCGCAACGGTTGGGCTTGCGGCGCGCACCGTTCGCGACGATTTGGCGCTGCTGCGCCGCATTCCCACTTCTATCGTCGAAGCTCTGCGCCGCAAGGACCACCCCGCGTTTCACAACGCGGCACAGCTGAAGGCGCTGGCCGGGCTGGACCCCGAAGAACAGCAACATGTGCTGGGCCTGCTGATCCACGCGAACGCGAAGATCGCTGGCGCGCCGTTCGACAAGGTGACGGATGCCATCACGGCAATGCGCGGCAAGGAACCGCCGCGCCCCGACGCCAAGCGGCTGAACGCCTTCACCGGGGCGTTCGCGCGGATGGCCCCGGCGGAAAAGAAGGGGGCGCTGGCAGAGCTGTCGCACCGGCTGCCCGCCGGGTTCCGGATCGTGGAGGGCAAGGAAGCGCAGGCCAAGCCCGCCTTCCCGGCCAAGCACGCCGAATACCGCGAAGACACGCTGGAGGCGATCGACGCCATCCGCGAGCTGATCGAAGGGCTGCTGGAAGACGAGGTCCTGGACGACGAGCGGCACAGTGCGCTCGCCAGTGCCGCGACGCGCCTGCACGTCGCCCGGCTGACCATCGCGGGCAACGGTTTCCAACTGGGGGATGATGCATGACCTACGGGGCAGAGCAGCGCGACGACCTGCGCGCGGTGCAGCGCGCGGTGCGCGACAATGTGACGGTGTCCGAAGCGCGGGTGCGGATCGCCCGCGATGCGTATCTGTTCGACGCGACGCCGGTCCGCGCGACGCCCCGGCCCCGGTCGGTGCGGGCGCTGGTCGGGCTGGCGGGCCTGTCCGCCGTCCTGTGGATCGCGGCGATCGGTGCGGCCTGCGCCAGCGGCAGCGTGGTCACGCTGCTGGTCCGGTCGATGTTCTTCGTCGTCGGCGTCGCGGTCGTCGTATCGATCGTCCGCGACGTGCGGACCGCGATCCGGTGGTGGCGGCGATGAGTAACGTGCGGGCAGCACCCGCATGGCTGACCGGCGCGGTCGTGGATCGCGTGCAGGCGGGGATCGATCAGGCCGTGTCGCGCCGCGCCCTGCGCCAGATCGGGCTGACCTACGACGAGATCGTGCAGGTCGAGCGCATCGCCGCTGTACGGGCCGTGCGGCCCGAGGTTGCAGCTGCGGATATGATCCGCGCCGCGATCGTCGCGGTCGAGTGCGGTGGCTGGGAGGTCCGGCCATGCGCCGGGTGATCGATCAGGCGCTGTGCGACCGTGCGGCGCTGCTGGCGCGTGCCCATCCGCTGGGCACGGTGGCGGCGATCCTGAAGCTGCACCCATCGCAAGTCACCCGGATGCGCAAGCGCGGATGGCAGGCGGCGGACCATCGGTCGATGTTCCGCGCCCGGCCGACCGACTTCGCCATCCTGTCGGCTCGCATGACCTGGGGCGAACTCACGGCGCACTATCGCTGCGGCAATTCGACGCTGGCGCGGTGGTTCGCGGAAACGCCGGGGCGGCGGGCATCCATGAAGGGCGCGGCGCTGACCAGGGCGGGTCGAGCGGCGCGGGCGGCGCGCGGTTGATGCGCCCGAACCCCGGCCATCTTCCCCAGGACGCCATCGGCAAGCGCGTGCGCGTGCTGCTGGCGAATGGCCGGGAGGGATCGACCGATCCCAATCCCATGACGCCGTCCGGCTGGGCGGCGGACGGCAAGAACGGGTGCCGCTGGTCGCTGACCGGCAGCCCGTTCGACATCGCAGAGTATGAGGTGATCGCGTGATCGGGGGCGAGTGGTACACGGCGGCGGAGCTGGCGGACATGAAGCTGCCCGGCCTGTCGTCGGCGAAGCGCAAGATCAACGACCGCGCCGCCGCCGATGGCTGGGCGTGCGCGACGGACAAGTTGGGGATGCCGCTGGCGCGGCGGCGCGCGGGGCGCGGCGGCGGGTATGAATACCACGTCTCGCTGCTGCCCTCCGCCGCGCGGGCCGATCTGGCGCGGCGCGGGGTCGCGGTGGAAGCCGCGGCGAACGACGCCGCGCCGATCGCGGCAGGCTGGGACTGGCTGGCGCGGCAGTCGGATGCGGTGCGCGGAGAGGCGTCGCGGCGGCTGGCCGTGCTGGAGCAGGTCGACGTGCTGGAGGCGTCGGGCATGTCGCGATCGTCGGCGGTGGCGGCGGTGGCGCATTCCGAGGGGTGCAGCGCGCAGACGATCTGGAACTGGCTGAAGCTGATCCGGGGCGTCGCGGCTGCCGACCGCCTGCCCGCGCTGGCTCCGCGCCGCGCAGGCGGCGGCAAGGAAACCGATGTCGATCCCGACATCTGGCAGGCGTTGTTGTCGGATTACCTGCGGCTGTCGAAGCCCAGCTGGTCGACGTGTATCGAACGGACGGCGATCCCGCTGGCGCTGGCGAAGGGCGTCCTGCTGCCGCACGCGCGCACGCTGTGGCGCAAGTTCGAGAAGGAAGTGCCGCCGCAGGTGGTGAAGCTGCGCCGGGAGGGCGAAGAGGCGCTGCGGCGGATGCTGCCCGCGCAGATACGGTCGGTGGCCGACCTCCACGCGATGCAGATCGTCAATATCGACGGGCATCGGTGCGATGTGTTCGTGCGGTGGCCGGATGGGACGATCGCGCGCCCGACAATGATCGCGATCCAGGATGTCTATTCGAGGAAGTTCCTAGCGTGGCGGCACGCGCTGACCGAGGACATGGTCACGGCGCGTCTGGTGTTCGCCGACCTGTTCAAGACATGGGGCATCCCGTCCGGCGTGCTGTCGGACAACGGGCGCGCCTTCGCGTCCAAGTGGCTGACCGGCGGTGCGAAGACCCGCTTCCGGTTCAAGGTCCGGGACGAGGACCCGGTAGGCGTGCTGACCGCGCTGGGGATCACGATCCATTGGGCAAAGCCGTATCGCGGCCAGTCGAAGCCGATCGAACGCGGGTTCCGCGACTTCTGCGACGCCATCGCCAAGCACCCCGCTTTCGAGGGGGCCTATACCGGCAACAGCCCAATGGCGAAGCCGGAGAACTACGGCTCCAAGGCCGTCGATCTGGATGTGTTCCTCAAGGTCTGGAACGCCGGGGTGGCGGCGCACAACGCGCGCCCTGGTCGTCGCACCGAAATGGGCCGGGGCCGGTACAGCTTCGATACCGTGTTCGCGGAAAGCTACGCACGGTCGCCGATCGGCAAGGCGACGGAAGAACAGCTGCGCATCGCGCTGCTGGCGGCGGATCAGGTCAACGTCGATCGGCGCACCTCGACGATCACGCTGGCGGGCAACAAGTATTGGGATGAACGGCTGGTCGATCTGGCCGGGCAGCGCGTCACCGTACGCTTTGATCCCGACGATCTGCACCAAGCCGTCCATGTCTATGACGCGCAGGGCCGCTTCGTCGTGACCGCCGCGATCTGGGGGGCGACCGGCTTCCTGACCATGGGCGACGCCAAGGATCGCCAGCGACTGGAACAGCGGTGGAAGAAGGCGGCGAAGGCGGCGGATGCCGCGCTGGACCTGCTGTCCGCCGACGAGCTGGTGGCCCGGCTGCCCGCCTATGCCGACGACGAAACCCCGCCGGAACCGGCCGTGATCCGCCCGGTGCGGGTGCGCGGGAATACCGCGCTGAAGGCCGCGCCCGCCGCGCAGGTCGAGCCCTTCATGGACCGCTTCGGAGCCGCCGTGTCGCGGCTGAAGCTGGTCGACTGATCCCAAAGAGAGGACCGAAGATGACCCATTCCCCCACCGTCACCGCCGCCCAGGAGTGGCTGATGCGCCACAAGGTCGACACCGGCGCCAGCTGGCAGGTGTTGGCCGAACGGAGCGGCATTGCCCAAGGCACGCTGTCGCAGTTCGGCCCCGGATCGTACAAGGGCGATATGGAAGAGGTCGCCCGTAAGGTGGCGCGCTTCCGCTCCACGGTAGAAGCCCAGGCCGAGCTGGCGCTGGATATGCCGGAGGCTCCGAGGTTCGTGCTGACCAGGACGGCTGCCCATATCAAGCGGCTGCTGACCTGGGGGCATCGCGGAAAGCTGATCGTGATCGCGGGTGGACCGGGCATCGGCAAGACGACGGTGTGCCGCGACTATGCCGCCAATGCATCGAACGTGTGGGTCGCCACTATGTCGGAGAGCACCGCCGGCCTGAACCCCATGCAGATCGAGCTGCTGGCCGCGATGGGCGAGCCGGACGCGAAGGGCGCGCCGCACCAGCTGAGCCGCCGTATCTGCGAAAAGGCCAGGGGTGCCGGTGCGCTTATCATTCTCGACGAAGCCCAGAAGCTGACCGAAAAGGCGGTGGAGGAAGCGCGGAGCTGGCACGACCGGACGGGCGTCGGGCTGGCGCTGGTCGGGAACGATACCGTCCTGTCGCGCCTGGAGGGCGGATCGCGCAAGGCGAACTACGCCCAGCTCTACAGCCGCGTGGACATGCGGATGATCCGTGCCGTGCCTAGCGCGGAGGATGTCGAGCAGATCGCAGCTGCATGGGGTGTCGGCGACGAACGGGAGGTCGCCTATCTGGTGGCGCTGGGCACCAAGCCCGGCGGGCTGCGGTCGGTGACGAAGGTCATGGAGCTGGCGTCGATGCTGGCATTCGACGACGGCGCACGCGATCTGACGCATATCCGCGCGGCCTGGGCGCAGCTCTCGACGCGGCCGGTGGCGGCATGAGCGCGATGCAGCCCGAGGTGGTCGCCGAAATTGTCGCCCAGGCGCTCGCCCGCGTCGCCCGCCGCGCCACGATCCCCGCCTTCAGCAAGATCGCCTTCAAGGATGACGCGGTCGCAATCGAGGCAATCGACGGCAGCTTCTTCATCCTGCGGGTCGAGGTGGCCGATCACATCGCCTTCTACGGGGATCAGGAATGACCAATCCCACCGTCGCGCGGGCGCTGCTGGAGGCGCGCCTGGAGGGCAAGGACAGCGTGAAGCTGACCGAAGCCCAGCGCTGGTTGTCGAACGCTCGCATCGTGTGCGACGGGCGTGAGGTAAGCCGCATCCTGCGGAGCATGGACTTCGAGCGGGCGGGCTGGGCCGACACCGGCTATGACCGCACGCCGCTGTACCGGCGGTCGGCATGAGCGCGCATCCGCTTCTCCCGTCCGTGGAGGACTATATGGCGGAACAGGTCGCCGCGCTGGGTTTCGCCAGCATCGACGAGGTGCTGGCGGTGCCGCCCGCGATGCCCGTGCCGCGTTGGGGCGATCCGATCCGTGTAGGCGAGCGGGTGCATCTCTCGCTCGACTATCTTCAGGCGATGCATCCCGCCGGGCGGCTGTTCATGCAGCGGACTTTCGTGACCAGCGGTCCCGAGGGCAACACCGGCGGCGTCGTTACGGCGCTGGGCGAGGATGGTCTGTACTGGCTCGCTACGGTCGAATGGGACGGTGGTCGCGTCCAGAAGCTGCACGTCGGATCGCTGATCCAGTCGGACCTTCGGCAGAACGAAGCGATCCGGTTCCACGCGGGACGGGAGGGCGACGCGCTATGACCGCGCTGCTGAAGGCAATCCACGCCACCCGACGCGATCTGGCTATCGACGACGACGACTATCGCGCGGTGTTGCAGCGGGTGACGGGCAAGCGGTCGGCCAAGGACCTGGACGATCGCCAGCGCCGAGCGGTGCTGGACGAACTGCGCCGCCTGAGCGGCAAGCCCCGGCGCGGGCTGGACGGACCCTATGCGTCCAAGTTGGTGGCGCTGTGGCTGTCCGCCTGGAACCTGGGCATCGTGCGCAAGCGCGACGACGGCGCGCTGATCGCCTTCGTCGAGCGGCAGACGGGGATCGACCATGTCCGCTGGTTGCGTGAGCCGCGTGACGCCGCGCGCGCCATCGAGGGGCTGAAGGCGTGGATCGCGCGGGAGGCCGGGGTGGAGTGGCCGGCGACGCAGGATGTCGCGGCGACGAAGCAAGCCGTGATTGATGCGCAGCGTCGCATGCTGGGCGATCCGCCGACGATCACCAGTGCGCCGCTCGACACGACGATCGCGGTGCTGGGGCGTCGCGTGCGGAAGCTGGTGCCATGATGCAGCTGCCCGGCGTGCTGGCGACGATCGCCGAAGTCGCCAGCGTCGAGGCCGCGCTGGAGCTGGCGAAGGTGCGCGGGGGGACGCAGGTCTATTTCCCCGCCGTGCCCGCCAACGATCACTGGCTATGCCGCCTGATCGGCCGACCGGAAGCCAGGGCGGTGTGCGAACGGCTGTGCCAGGGCTTCGCCGGGATGCGGGTAGACATCCCGCTGGGGCCGACCGGCCGGGCGGCGCGCGGTCGCGATCAAGTCGATACCATGCTGCGCGAAGGGCGGTCGGAGCGTGACATCGCGTTGGCTACGGGATACACCGCCCGCGCGATCCGCCGCCGCCGCGCCGCACTGGCGATCGTCAAGCAGGACCGGCAACTCTCGCTGTTCTGAGCCTCCCCCGGACGGGCGTCCGGGGCGCTTCTCCACCCTCCACCGGCCTAGATGGCGTCCGGTAACAGGGTGGACCCCATGCAAAATCAGGAAGCTGTGCTGCTGGACGCGCTGATCGCGCGCGAAGGCGGCTATGTCGATCATCCCGCCGATCGCGGCGGTCCGACCAACTGGGGCATCACCCAGGCGGTGGCGCGGGCGAACGGCTATTCGGGCGAGATGCGCCAGATGCCCCGCACGCTGGCGCTCGACATCTATCGCCGCCAGTATTGGACCGGGCCGGGCTTCGATCAGGTCGCGCGCGTGTCGCCCCTGGTCGCGGCCGAGCTTTTCGATACCGGCGTCAACATGGGGCCGGCGGTGGCCGTGGCCTTTCTTCAGCGGGCGCTGAACGCGCTCAATCGCGGTACCGGCGATCCCGCAGGGCTGGTGATGGACGGGTACATCGGCGCGGTGACGATCGCGGCGCTGGCGGCGTACAGCAAGCGTCGCGGCGCGGCCGGTCACGCGGTGCTGGTCAAGGCGCTGGATGCGCTCCAGGGCGAGCGGTACATCGCGCTGACCGAGCAGCGGCCGGCCAATGCCGCATTCGTCTATGGGTGGCTGGCGCACCGGATCGGGCAGGCGTCGTGATGGGCACGCTGCTGAAGGACCTGCTGTACACCCGCAACAACGTCTCGCTGGATATATCCAGGCTTAGCGCGCTGCTGTCGGTGGTGCTGTTCTGGATAGGCACCGGCTGGAAGCTGGTCGTGCATGGCGATTTCGACCCGATCGCTACCGGCGGCGGTATCGCCGCGATCTTCGCGGCATCGGCCGCATGGATCCATTTCCGCCAGCGGCACGAGCCGCCGGGCGGTCAGGCGGATGCCGGGGGTGACGCATGATCTCCGCCCTCCGCGCCCTCCGCGCGGCCCTGCCGCTGCTGGCTGTCGTGGCCGTGCTGGTGCTGCTGGCGCTGGTCGATCGCCGCACAAGCGAGCGCGATGCGGCGCGGGCCGAAACCGTTACGCTGCGCGCCGACATGCGCGTGGCCCGTGAGGACGCGCGCCGCGCCGACCTCGCCAATGTCACCCGCGTCCGGGCGGACCAGGACGCGATCACGAAGGAGGTAGTCGCCGACTATGAAATGGAGCTTTCCGCTGTTCGCGCTCGCGTTGAGCGCCTGCGCCGTGACGCCGCGCCCCGTGCCGGTGGTGGCGGAAGCGCGCCAGTGCCCCGCTCCGGCAGTGCCCCCGGCGGCGCTGACCCGGCGGCCGGTGAAGGTGGACTTCCTCCCCTCTCCGACGCCGACGCCCTGATCGCGACCGAACAGGCGTTGCAACTGGCCGCGCTGATCGACTGGGTCGAGCAGCAGGCTGCAGTGGAGCCGAGCCGGTGAGCGGGGCGAGCGAGCGCCAGATCGAGCACGCGGAGGCGATGGTGGCGCTGGAGACGGACGTTTCGATCCGGGCCGTGCGTGATGCGCTCTCCGGGGCGGGGCGGACGGACTGCGCCGATTGCGGCGACGATATCGACGTGGCGCGCCGATCGGCGCTGCCCAGCGCGACGCGGTGCGCGGAATGCGCGGCGCGGCGCGAACGGAAGAGGAGGCGGGGCTGGTGACGCAGCATTTGCAGATGTGGATCAGCATCGTCGCGCTGGCGCTGACGGCTATCAACGTCGTCTGGTCGTGGGTGGTCCAGTCGCGATCGGCGGCGGCGAGCAAGCTGGCGGAGGTCGTGGCGAAGGTCGCGGAAGTCGAATGCGACGTGGAGGATCATGGCCGTCGCATCCAGTCGGTGGAGAGCGATCTGAAGCACCTGCCGTCGCGGCAGGAGATTGCGGACCTGAAGCTGCAACTGGCGGAAATCTCCGGTCACCTGCGGGTGGTCGAGAGCGAGATGACCGGCGCGGTCCGTGCGATCCGCCGGTTCGAGGATCATCTTATCGAAGGGGGGCGGGTATGAAGCCGTTCGCTGACCGGTACGCGGAGGATGCGCGGCTGGTAATGTTGAAAGAACTGGGCCTTCAGATCGACGGGCGTCTCAACGAGGTGTCGCTGAAGCGCGTGTTGGCCGCCTTCGCCGTGACCCGGTCTCGCGACTGGGTGCGCAACGAACTCGCTGCGATGGCCGAACTGGGTGCGGTGACGCTGTCGGAGGCGGGAACGGTCATGATCGCGAAGATCACCAAGGCCGGGCGGGAGCATCTGGAACTGGAGCGTCGCATCATCGGGATCGCCCAGCCGTCCGACGACAGCTGAAGGATTTCACGAGATGTCGGCTCCGCCGCGAGCGGGACTGGTGAGGGCGCGCCGGGGGCTGTCCGAAGGGAACAGGTCAGCCTCTACCTGCTGTCGCACGGCATGTTGTCGTGCCACCCCGCACCCACGCGCGCGGATGCCGACTGCCTTTCCGGGAATGGCGGATGCTGGATCGTGCCATCGAGAAGGCGCTGATCGCGTGGCCGAAAGGGCGCGACCTGGACAACGTCGATCTCGCGTTCCTGGGGCGAGCGAAGGGCGACCGGCACGATCTGAAGATGCTGGTCCGCATGGAGGCCGCAGGGCTGGTGCAGCGCCTGGGCCGGACGCCGTGCCGGTGTTTCATTGCGTGCAGACTGACACCGCGCGGCAAGCAGATCGCGCACGAATTGGGAGGTGCTGACCATGGCTGAGCGTCGCGAGGGGCGTGGGCGGCTGTCGTCAATCGACCTGCTGCCCGAGGATGCCGAAGAGGATATCGCCTGGGCGCTGGAGCAGCTGCGCGCCCGCGACATGCCGCAGATCGCCATCGTGGCGGAGTTCAACCGCCGGCTGGCGGCGCGGGGGATCGATCCGGTCACCAAATCCAGCTTTTCGCGCTGGTCGGTGCGCAAGGCGGTGCAATTCCGCAATCTCAACGAAGTGAGATCGATCGCGGGCGAGATCACCGGCGCGCTGGGCACGGACGGATCGGACGATGTAACGGTCGTCGTGGCGGAAATGCTGAAGGCGGCGGTCTATGCGCAGCTGGAACAGCAGCCCACGACCAAGGGACTGATGGAGCTGTCGCGGACGCTCCAGGCGGCGGTCGGTGCCCAGCGCACGTCCGAGGAATACCGCCGCCGGCTTGAGCAGCGCCACGCCGACAAGATCGCCCAGGCTGCTGATCGCGCAACTGATATCGCGCGCGAGGGCGGTCTTAGTGCCGAGAGCATCGCGAAGATGCGGCATGAGTTCCTTGGCGTGTCCGGGGCGTCGTGATGCTGACCGAAGGGCTTCCCACGGTCGATCAGGCTCCGCCGCCGTCGCCGGTAGACATGATGGCGCCTGGCGTGCTGCCGCCGGTGGGCTTCGACCCGTTGGCGTCGGGCATCTTGATGCAGCACCAGAAGGACTGGATTGCTGACGAATCGCCGCTGAAGCTGTGCCGGAAGGGACGGCGGACCGGGATTACCTTCGCGGAGAGCCTGGACAGCACGCTGATCGCGGCGGCGTCGAAGAGCGCAGGCGGCGACAGCACCTTCTACATCGGCGATACCAAGGAAAAGGGCCGTGCCTTCGTCGAGGTGTGCGGCCGGTTCGCGCGCACCGTCGCCAAGGAAGTGCTGACGGTCGGCGATTTCCTGTTCGACGACGTACAAGAGGACGGATCGACCCAGCAAATCCAGGCGTATCGCATCCGCTTCGCCAGCGGCCATGAAATCGTCGGGCTGTCGAGCAATCCGGCGAACATCCGCGGCTTGCAAGGCAGGGTCGTGATCGACGAAGCGGCGTTCCACCGCAATGTCGCGGCAGTGATCGACGCCTGTAACGCGATGTTGATCTGGGGCGGCGTCATCCGGATCATCAGCACGCATAACGGCGCGCTGAACGCCTTCAACGAGCTGATCCGCGAAATCGAGACGGGGGCGCTCGACTATTCGATCCATACCGTCACCTTCGACGATGCGGTGCGGAATGGGCTGTACGAGCGCGTATGCCTGATGCGCGGATGGACCGCGACGGTCGAGGGCAAGGACGCATGGTATCGCAAGGTGCGGCGCGCCTATGGCAGCCGCGTCGAGGCGAAGCGCGAGGAACTGGACGTGATCCCGCGCGAGGGCGACGGGGTGTTGCTGCCGCTCGCGTGGATCGAGGCGTGCAGCACGACCGAATACAAGGTCGCGCGCTGGGAGCCGCCGTTTGAAGGCTTCGTGGACATGAGCGAGACGGCGCGCCGGGGCGAGATGCTGGCGTGGCTGTTGCGCGAGGTGGAGCCGGTGCTGGCGCGCTACGGCAATCAGCATCTGACATGGTATCTGGGCGGCGACTTCGCGATGCGGCAGGACCGGTCGTGCTTCCCGATCGGCTTCGTCGGGCAGGACCTGAAGCGGCATGTGCCGTTGATCGTCGAGCTTCGCGCCTGCCCCTATGACCAGCAGAAGCAGGCGCTGTGGTGGATGGTCGACCGGGTCGAGCAGATAGGCAGCTTCGCGGCGGGCACGCTCGACGCGAACGGCAACGGCATGGTGCTGGCGCAGGAAGCGCGCCAGCGTTTCGGGTCGGATCGCATCGTCGAGCTGATGCCGAGCGACGAATGGTCGCGCGAGCATACCCCCCGGTTCCGTGCCGCATTCGAGGATCGGTCGATGCTGATCCCCGCTGACCTCGACGTGCGCGGCGACCTTCGCCAGTTCCAGATCGTCGGCGGGGTGGCGCGCATCCCCCGGCAGGTCCGGACCAAAGGCAGCGACGGCGGCAAGCGCCACGGCGACGCGGGCGTGGCGCTGCTGAATTTCCACTCCGCCACCCTGCGCGGTGGCGGTCAGCGCTGGGCACCGATGGGCGATGCGCCCAGCCGCCCGACCCCTCTCGACCAGACGTGGATACCGGCATGAGCATTCTGACCAAGGCGGCGCAGGCGCTGTCGCGACTGCGGCATGGAACGCCCCGCTTTCAGGGCGGCTTCCTGCGCCGGACCCGGTTCGACTATCGCGCGGAGGTAGGCGACGGCCTCGACGCATCGGTGGTGATGGCCCCGGTCGCATGGGTGCAGCGCGCGTTGCCAGAGGCGACACTGACCGTCCGGCGCAAGACGCGGGACGGATCGGTGGCATTGCCCGACCATCCGCTGATTGCACTGATCCAGACGCCCAATCCGCACTATGGCGATATCGCGCTGTGGTGGGGCACGATCCTGTCGCTGCTGACCGATGGCAACGCCTATTGGATGATCGTCCGCAACGGCGCGGGGAGGCCAGCCGAGCTCTGGTACATCCCGCACTGGATGATCGAGCCGAAGTGGCTGGTCGATGGGTCGGAGTTCATTTCGCACTATCGCTATGCGCCGGGCGGCGGTGCCGAGCCGGTCGCGGTGTCGATCGACGATGTCGTTCACTTTCGCCTGGGGCTCAACCCGCGCAACATGCGCAAGGGCCTGTCGCCGATCGACAGTGTCGTCCGTGAAATTTTTATGGACATCGAAAGCAGCAACTTCGTCGCGAGCCTGCTGCGGAACATGGGTGTTCCGGGGGTCGTGATAAGTCCGAAAGGCGGCGCAATGCCGACGCCGGATGACGTCGCCGCGACAAAGGCTTGGTTCGCGGAACAGTTCGGCGGCGACAAGCGTGGCGCGCCGCTGGTGATGGGCGCGCCGACCGACGTATCGCCGTTCGGGTTCAATCCCCAGCAAATGAACATGGGCGAGGCGCGCGACATCGCCGAGGAGCGTGTTTGCGCGCTGCTGGGTATCCCGTCCGCCGTCGTGGGCTTCGGCGCCGGCCTCCAGTCGACCAAGGTCGGCGCGACGATGACCGAGATGCGCAAGCTCGCCTGGAACAATGGCGTCCTGCCCGTAGCCAAGGCCATCGCCGACGAGTTGAAACGGGCGATGCTGTGGCAGTTCGGCCCGACGTCCATGCTGGAAGTGGTCTGGGACGTGTCGCAGGTCGCGGCGCTTCAGGAGGACGAAGCCGCCAAGACGACGATGTGGAACACGCGCGTCCAGGGCGGATGGGCGACGATCGCCCAGGCCAAGGCCGCGTGCGGGATGGAGGTCGAGCCGGGCGACCACATCTATCTGCGCCCGATTGCGATGATCGAGGTCCCGGCGTCGGGCGTCCGGCCCCAGCCACCGGTGGCGGAGCCGAAGCGGATCAAGGACCTGGACGGGATGCCGCACGACCATGGCCCGCGCGCCACGCCCGAGCAGATGCGGCGCGGCTCCGCCTATGCGCTGATCCTTCAGCGTGCCCAGGCCGGGCAGGCGCGTGCCTGGGAGAAACCGCTGACCACGCTTTTCGCCCGGATCGGACGGGAGGCAGGCGCGGCCTTCAGCGGCGAGCAGAAGGACGATGCCGACGAAGGCGTGGTGGAGGCGATCCTGTCGCGCCTGGGCATTGCCCGGTGGGCAGGCGACCTGCGATCGATCTACGAGGCGCAGTATATCGAGATCGCCAAGGCGGTATCGGAGGCGGCGGCGTCGGCCGGGCTGGGCGCATCGCTGCCCGACGAGGTGGCGCGCGCGATCATCGCCGCCGGTGGTCGGCGGGCCGAGCTGGTCGACATCGAGGGGCAGTCGCGCGAGGCGCTGTTCGAGGCGCTGGCGGAGGGACGTGCGGCGGGCGAAGGTGCCGAGCAGCTGGCGGCGCGGATCGTCGAGCGCGTCGAGGGCGGGCCGTGGTCGACCTCCGAAATCCGGGCGCGGGTGATCGCGCGCACCGAAACCAAGTATGCGCAGAACGTCAGCACCATCGAACGCGCCCGCGCAGGCGGCGTGGAAAAATTCATGGTGTTCGACGGCCGCCTGGGGCCGGGCCGATCGAAGCCGGATCATATCGCGCGCAACGGCAGCATCGTGACGGCCGATGAGGCGGACAAGATGGCAGCCGCCGAACATCCCAATGGGACCCTGAGCTTTGCACCCTACTTCGACGACGAGGACGACGCATGATTACGAAGAACCTGACCATCCAGTCCGTCGATGACGCGGGCGTGGGGCTGGCGCGGATCGCCCAGCTGTCGGCTGTCGACAATGACGGCGACACCTATCTGCCCGGCGCTTTTTCGTGGAAGGAGCAGTGGGTCTATATCCTTCCCGCGCACAACCGGAGCGCCATGCCCCTGGGCAAGGCCCGCGTGTATGAGGAAGGCGACTGGGCCTTGGCGGAGCTGCGCCTGAACCTGAACACGCAGGCCGGTCGCGACTGGCATGAGACACTGAAGTTCGACCTCGCCACCGGTACGCCGGTGCAGGAGTGGTCGTACGGGTTCGACGTGCTGGATGCGTCGCCGCAGTTTCGGCAGAACATGCGTGTCCGGGAACTGAAGAAATTGGCGGTCAATGAGGTATCGACCGTCCTGCGCGGTGCGGGGATCGGCACGGGTACGCTTCAGATCAAGGGCGCGACGCTTCGGCCCGAACGGTTCGCCGCGCTGGTCGGCGAACTGGCGGTGATCGCCGCGACCGATCCGGCCGTCCTGTCGGCGTCCGGCAGGAAGCAGCTGCGCGATATCCACGGATCGATCGGCGAGACGCTGGCGGCGATCGACCGCCCGGCCCCGTCGTCGGACGATGCGGTCGGTGCCTGGCTGCATGCGATGTCGCGGCGGCACCTGTCGGCATAGCGGCTCCGGAAGCGGTGCCGGGCGTGTTGCCCCTCCGGATGCACCGGAACTGCCGCCACCCGCCTTCTTAGGGCTTCTGACGCCTTCTTATGCCGCCGTTCGGACCCGGTCCGGGCGGCGGCTTGTCATCGGCGGCATCGATCCGCTAGACCGACCCGGTTTTCCACGCCGCCGATACCGCATCGCCCGGACCGCCGTCCGGGGCGCGGGCGACGCGGCGATCCTGCCAGATGGCTCCCGATCACAGGATCGTGGAGCGGTGGAATGACACTCAAGGATTTGCGCGCCAAGCTGGGCGCGAAGCAGGCCGAACTGGCGGCGGTCTTCGCCGAGGCGAAGACGGACAGCGGCTATGCGTTCGACAAGGTGACGTGCCTGGGCGCGGACGTGAAGGGCGCGGTCGCCGTGTCCGACAAGGTCCAGCAGATGAACGCGGAGCTGGACGACCTCGCCAAGCAGGCGGAGTCCCTGGAAGGCGCGGAGAAGGCGGCGGCGGCGCATGAAGAGCGCGAGAAGTCGCGCGCCGGCTTCCGCTTCCCCGGTGGCACGACCGACAGCGGCGGGCGCACCGTCAAGTCGCTGGGCGAGCTGGTCGCCCAGTCGAAGTCGTATCAGGCATGGGCGAAGTCGGGTGCGGCCGGCGGCATCACGCTGGGGTTCGGCGATGTCGTCGGGACCGACATGCTGGCGGCGGCAGCGGCGTTCGAGACGATGGGCACCAAGGCGCTGATGTCGACGCTGGCGGGCGTGTCGGTGCAGAACATCCGCCTGCCCGGCTTCGTCGAGGCGGCGGCGCGTCCGCCCCAGCTGATCGACATCCTGCCGACCGCGCGTACCGACGGCGACAGTGTCCGCTATATCGAAGAGACGACCCGCACGCATGGTGCGGCGATGACGGCGCAGGGCGGCACCTACGGGGAGTCGACGTTCGTCATGACCGATAAGGGGTCGGAAGTGAAAAAGATCACCGACAGCGTGCCGGTGACCGACGAGCAGCTGGAGGATGTGGCTTTCGTCGAAAGCTACATCAATTCGCGCCTGACCTTCGGCGTGCGACAGAAGCTCGACGGCCAGTCGCTGGTCGGCACCGGCGCGGGTGCCGAGCTGCGCGGCCTGAAGAATGTCATCGGCATCCAGACGCAGGCGCGCGGTGCCGATCCGGTGCCCGACGCCTTCTACCGCGCTATGACGAAGGTCCGTGTTGGCGGTCGCGCGGTCCCGACGCATCACGTCATGCACCCCGAGGACTGGCAGGACGTGCGCCTGATGCGGACCACGGAAGGCGTCTATATCTGGGGTAGCCCGAGCGAGGCCGGTCCGGAGCGGATGTGGGGCCTGCCCGTCGTGCAGAACGACGCGGAGGCGCGCGGGTCGGGGTATGTCGGCAGCTTCCTTCCCGCCTTCGTCAATCTGGTCGAGCGTCGCGGCGTCGATGTCCAGGTCGGTTTCGCCGGCACGCAGTTCACGGAAGGCAGGCGCACGATCCGCGCGGACACCCGCGTCGCGCTGGTGTGGTTCCGCCCCGCGGCCTTCTGCGCGGTCACCGGCCTCGCCCCGGCCTGAGATCGGTAGCGGCGGGGTTTCGGTCCTTTCTCCCGCCGCGCCGTAGGGCGGCCGACCTCTGGGCGGTGGTCGGTCGCCCGCCCCTTTTCCCCAACGGAGAGATGCGATGTTCGCGAAACAACGACTGTTCCTGACCAGCGACAAGGCGCGCCTGGTGCTGGAAGACGATCCCGCTGCGGCTACGCTGTACGCGATCCCCGGCGATGAAGTCCCCGACAGCGCGGCGGCGCTTTTCGGTCTGGTCGACGGCGAGCTGCGCGAGGCGATCCTGCGCATCGTCGTGATCGGCAGCGATCCGGTGGCGGTCGCCGGGCTGCGCTTCGCCGATACGCCGGTGCTGATCCACGACGGGCAGATCGACGAAGCCGAACTGCTGGCGATCCTGTCGGACGATCGGCTGGGCGTCGAGGCCAGGACGTTCACCGATGACTGGATCGCCTTTCCTGGCCGCGAGAAAGCGGCGGCGGCGCTACGCGCGCACGTCGATTACGACAAGGCGAACGGTCGCGCGCATGATCGGGTGGAAATCCGTCACCGCGACGACGGCGCGCTGGTCGGGCCGGAGGTTCCGGAAGTGCCGGTGGACGATACGATGGTGCCGGTGCCGCCGCCGGTCGCTCCGGCCCCGCCCGCGCCGATCGCCCCGACCGACACCGTCGCCGCGCCCGTCGCGGCCGTCGTCGGCGCCGACGCGGTCGCCGCCGCCATCGAGGGCGACGCGCCGCTGCCCGAACCGTCGCCGATCGCCGCGCCGATCGCAGCCGACGCACCCGCCGCTGCCGTCACTGCCGACGATCCGGCCGTCGCCGCGATCCGTGGCGATGCGCCGCTGCCCGATGCCGCGCCGGCCCCCGCGCCCGCGCCGGTCGAGACGCCGAAGGAGCGGCGTCCGGGCGAGGACAAGGAGCGGCGGACCCGCGAGACGAAGGGCGCGCGCACCGCGCGCCCCGACGCGGAGTAGACCGTGGCGTTGCTCGACCGGGTCCGGGAGCGCACGGGATCGGACCTGTCCGATACCGAACTGCTGGCGATGATCGCCGGGATCGCGGGCGAGCTGGACGAGCGCCTTGGGCCGGTCGGGCCGATCACGGTCGACCTGGGCGACCCGACCGATCCCCAGTCCGGGCCGCACCGCACCCTGCGACTCAATCGCCCGATCGGTGTCGGCGATGTCGTCGTGGTGGAGATCGCGCCGGGCGACAGCGGCGCGGCCGGCGATGCGGTGACGTTGTCGGCGGATGATTATCGTGTCCTGCACGGCGGGCGGACGCTCCAGCGGCTGTCGACCGGGCAGCACGGCCGGTCGCACTGGTCGCCGATCGTGCGTGTCACCTACACGCCGGCCGGGCCGTCCCAAGCGGCGCGAGACGAGGCGATCATCCGGCTGATGCAGATCGACCTGACCAGCCGTGGGGTGCTGAAGTCGGAGAAGGCCGGGGATTATCAGGCGAGCTTCGGAGACACCGAAGCGGAGCGGGAGAAGGTGTTTGTCGGGCTGGAAGCCCGGCGCGGGATGGTGATGGCGTGAGTGAGGGCAGTCCCTGTCCGGTCGCCGGCTGCACCGCCCATGCAAAGCCCGGCCAGCTGATGTGCTGGCCGCACTGGCGGCGCGTGCCCAAGGCCCTGAACCGTGCAGTGTTTGACACCTTCCGCAACCTTCGCGTCGATCCGGCCGCGTACCGGCAGGCGCGTGACGCAGCCATTGCCGCCGTCGAGACGAAGGAAGCGGCGGAGCAGCCGGCATGATCGCCGGACGCCTGACCATGCGCGCGCATGTCGAGCGCTCGGGTGTCGCCGGCAAGGATGGCTGGGGCCAGCCGGTGCCCGCCGCTCCCGCCGCGATCGGCGTGATCCATTGCTTCGTGTGGTCGACCGCATCGCGCAAGGTGGTCGACGGCGACAAGACGGCGATGATCGAGGACGTGCGCGGGCTGTTCGCGCGTGCCGCCGATCTGCGCCCAGGCGACGAGATCGCCAAGGTCACCGACCGGCTGGGCCGCATCACCTTCGCCGGGCGGCTGAAGGTCGAAGGGCCGGTGCAGTCGCGCGGCAGCCATCTTGAAGCGGCATTGAAGCGGATCGACTGATGGCGACGGTGGACATCGACTGGCAGGGGCCGGCGATCGGCGCGAAGATGCAGGCGGCGCAGATCGCGGGCGTCAACGGCACCATGGCGCGCTGTGTCCAGCACGCCAAGACGAACCACGACTGGGAAAATCGGACTGCCACGCTGGAGGGCGGCATCGCGATCGTGGATTACGCGGTGGTGGCTGGCGCTGGCGTGCGCGGCACCTGGGGCGTGCAGGACGTGGTCTATGCGCTGATCCACGAGCTGGGCGGCGTCATCAAGCCGGTGACGGCCAAGGCGCTGGCGTTCGGTGACGGCCAGGGCGGCATGGTGTTCGTCCAGTCGGTGACGATCCCGGCACGCCCGTATCTGCGGCCGGCGGCCGACAAGCTGTACCCCGGCCTCGCGACGCGCATCCGCAAGGCATATGAACGCGCGGAGGCGGCAGGTGAGTGATCCGATCGGCGCGCTGGTCGCGGCGCTGGCGGCGGATGCCGTGGTAGCAGGGCTTGCCGGCAGCGACGTGTACGGCGGTGAGCTGCCGGAGGATGCGGTGGCGCGGATGCCGATCCGCACGATCGTCATCCAGGCGTCGGGCGGGTCGGCCTACACCAGCGACAGCGATGCGAACGTGGACGCGCAACGGGTCGACCTGATCGCCTATGCCGCGACGGCGCGTGAGGCGGATCAGCTGCGCGCCGCCGGTGCGCGGGTGCTGCGCGGCATCCGGCGGCAGACGATCGGCGGCACGCTGATCCACTGGGTCAATTCGGCGGGCGGCTTTTCCGCCGGCCGCGATCGGGACGGGACATGGCCCCGATCCTTCCAATCCTTTCAGATTTTCTACGCCTTGGGAGAATGAATATGGCGGGTCAGCTTGAGATCATCGCGGGGCCGCTGAGCCTCTTCCTCGCACCGGTGGGCACCGCCTTTCCGGTCATCACCGCCGCGCCGGGTGCGCCGTGGGCGGGCGTCGGCACGAACACGACTCGGAATTACTCCGACGACGGCGTGTCGGTGACGCACGACCAGAAGATCGAGCAGGCGCGCCCGGCGGGAGCGCTGGGGCCGGTGGCGGCATGGCGCACGGAAGAGGACCTGACGTTCACCGTCACGCTGTGGGACATGACGCTGGAGCAATATGCGCTGGCGCTGTCGGGGGTCGCGCCGACGACGACGGCGGCCGGGGTCGGCACGCCGGGCACCCGGCGCATCGGCCTGTCGCGTGGGGGCACGCTCAAGACCTATGCGCTGCTGGCGCGCGGGGTCAGCGCCTATGCCGAGACGATGCCCGCGCAGTATGAGGTGCCGATCTGCTACCAGTCGGGATCGCCCAAACCGGTGTTCAAGAAGGGCAAGCCCGCCGGGCTGGAGCTGGTGTTCACCGCGCTGGAAAGCGCCGCCGCCGCATCGGACCTGGAGCGCTTCGGGCGGCTGGTGATGCAGCACCAGGCGGCGCTGTGAGCCATCGGCAGGCGACCGATGCCGCGCTGGCGGAGATCGCGCGGTCGCTGGAGGCGCAGCTCCGCCGGCACAAGCGGGATGTCCGTGCGTCCCGCCAGCAGATGCGGCTGATCCGGTCGCGGCTTGCGTCGGTGCGTGCGGAATGCAACAGACGGGGCGTCGAGCTACACGACGCCCGGTGAAGGGCATCCGCCCACGGACCGCCGTCCGGGGCGCGGGCGTGAGGGCTGACCGGGCATAGCCGGGTCAGTCCTTACAGCATGAGCGCCCGACATGACCGACGCGGTCCTGAACCTCGAAACGCTGGTCGATCGCCCGAAGATTTCGATCGACGGCGTCCAGTATGAAATCCTCTCGCCCGACGAACTGGCGCTGCTGACCAGTCACCGCGTGGCCGCGCTGGGGCGCAAGCTCGACAAGCTGCTGAAGGCGGACGAGCTGAACGCCACCGGCGAAAAGCAGCTCTCCGCCACGCTCGAAGAAATGATCGCGATCATCATGGAGCCGGTGCCGGTCGCGGTGCGTGCCCGGCTGTCCGACGCGCATAAGATGAGCGTCGTCGAGGTTTTTACGATGCTCTCGCTGGCGAGGAAGGCGACGCTGGCGGGAGCAATGGTCAAGAACGCGACCGCGTCGACTGGGGCGAAGCCCTCGCCCGGCTCCAGCGCGGATACGGCGGCGACCCCGTCCGCTGGCTGACCGCGACGCCGCTGGCGCTGCTGCGGTCCTACCTCGCCATGCTGCCGCGCCTGGAGGCCGAGCGCGACCTTGCCGCGATGCAGGTGGCGACGGCGTCGGCGGTGATGTCGATCCAGCCGGAAGATGCGCGCGCCTGGGTGGATGATGTCCGCCGGGCGGCGGATGGCGCAGCCGAGCGCCCGCGCATCGCCGCCACCCCCGACGCCCTTGCCGTGATGGGTATCGCGGTCGTGGAGGCATAGATGGCAGAGAGCCTTGGCAGCGCAGTCCTGACGCTGCTGACCAACGATCGCGAGCTGAACGAGGGGCTGGATCGCGCCCGTGACCGCGTCCAGTCGGCCGCCGACGACATGCAGGCGCGCGGGGCGCGCATGCAGAACGTCGGCGCGAAGCTGTCGATGGCTGTCACCGCGCCGATCGCCGGGGCCGGTGCCGCGGTTCTCGCCAACGCCAAGGCGATTGCCGACAGCGTGCCGGAGATCGAGAATTTCGCGCGCCTGTCGGGTGTGGGCACGACCGAATTCCAGCGGCTGGCCGGGGCATCGCGTACCGTGGGTATCGAGGGCGACAAGCTCTCCGACATCTACAAGGATATGCAGGACCGCGTCGGCGATTTCCTCCAGACCGGCGGCGGTCCGATGGCCGACTTCTTCAAGAAGATCGCACCCACGGTCGGCGTCACCGCAGAGCAGTTCCGGAACCTGTCGGGGCCGGAAGCTCTTCAGCTCTTCTACTCGTCGCTGGAGAAGGCCGGCGTCAGCGCGTCGGAAATGACCTTCTACATGGAGGCCATGGCGTCCGATGCCACCGGGCTGATCCCGCTGTTGGCCAACGGCGGCAAGGCGTTCGACGAGCTTGGGGCGAAGGCGAACGTCCTGACGCCCGAGCAGATCGAGATGTTCAAGCGGTATAACGCCGCGCAGCTCCAGATGGAGCAATCGACCCAGAAGCTGACGGTGGCGATCGTTTCGTCGGGCCTTTTGGACGGCATCACCAATCTGGTCACGAAGGCTGCGGATTTCGCGGGGCGGCTGTCACAGACGAACCCCGGCATGATGCAGTTCGCCCTTGCCGCCGCCGCCGTGCTGGCGGCGATCGGGCCGCTACTGATGACGCTGGGACTGATGACCAGCGGGTTCGGCACGTTGATGGGTGCGGTCGCGGCCGGCGGCACGGCGTTCAGTGCCTTGTCAACCGCGCTGGCGGCGGCGCGGGCGGCATCACTTGGCCTGCTACCGGCGCTCGCCCCGTTCCTGATCCCGCTGGCCGCTATCGCGGCGGCGGTCGGGCTGGTCTATCTGGCGTGGCAGAACTGGGACACGATCAAGGCGCTGCTGGACCGCGTCGGCGCGGCGGTTTCGAGCTGGTGGACCGGGACGGTGCAGCCGGTGCTGACCGCGATCGGCGCTGTGGTGCAGAAGGTGTTCGGCATCCTGTCGGACTATTTCGGTGCGCAGCTCCAGCGGATCGTGACCGCCGTATCGGCTTTGCTTCGCGGCGACTTCGCCGGGGCATGGCGGGCGGTCGAGGGCTTCGTGGCCGCGCCGATCCGCGCAGCGCTGGCGGTGGTGGAGGCGTTTGCGCCGGGCGTGAGCGGTGCGTTCCAGCGCGTCTATAGCGCCGTTAAGGAATGGCTTCAGGACAAGTTGAGGGGGATATTCGACTGGTTCGGCGGGCGTATTGCATGGCTCAAAGACCTGATCGACGGAATGGTAGAAGCCGGGTCAATCTTTGCCCTCGCTGTTTCTCCGTCGCCGGGCACTGCCATCATTATCGACGACGGCAAAGGCGATCCACCACCATCCGCCCCGCCCCCGCCGCCCCCGCCGCCAGCAGCAGGTGCAGGCGCTTCCACGCCGCCTGCGGTCCCGCCGGCGGCCGAGGCCGAATGGCGCGAAGGCTTCCGCCGGTCTTTCACGGAAGGCACCCGCGCGGCGCTGAACGGTGATCTGCAAGGGTTTCTCGCCCGCTGGCTGGAAGGCGGCGCCACGCGCGGGCTGGAGGCGGCGTTCGACGCGGTTGGCGGGCTGCTGGAGCAGCTGTTCGGTGGCGCTGGAGGCGGCAAGGGCGGCGGGATCGGGGCGATCCTTTCGTCGCTGTTCGCGGGCGGGTTCGAGAGCGGCGGGCTGATCCCGTCCGGCAAATTCGGACTGGTCGGGGAAGCCGGTCCCGAGCTGGCGATCCCGACACCGCGCGGGACGATGATCCAGTCGAACCGATCGCTGCTGGGCGCGATGCAGCCCGCCCCGGCAATGCCGCCGCGCCTTGGGCGGCTGGAACTGGCGGTGACGGTCAACGGGGCGCGGGGCAATCGCGAGGTGTCCGAGATGGTCGCGGCCGGGGTGCGCGAAGGGCTGGCGGGCTATGACCAGGTCGTGGCCGATCGGGTGCGCGAACAAGTGGCGCGCCGATCATGATCTTCGACTGGCCCCCCGTCCTGGTGCCGCGTGACATCACGGTGCTGCCGCCCAGGCAGACGGCCGGGCTGACCACCAGCCTGTCCGGATTTTCCCAGGTTTCGCCGGTGATCCGCCCGCCCTTCGGATTGACGCTCGACTTCGACGGTCTGGTGGGCGGGCAGGTGCTGGCGTGGCGCGCGCTGCTGGCGTCGCTGGAAGGGCGCGCGGGCCGGGTGCGGGTGCCGCTGTTCGACCTGTGCTATGCCGCCGCCGACGCGGCGATCGGCGCGGGGCTGACGCCGCATTCGGACGGGGCGACCTTCAGCGACGCCGCGCGCTATCTGACGGCCGACCTTGACGGGGTGGTGGTGACGGCCGAGCAGGGCACGCGCAACATCCAGGCGGACTTCGGAGCCTATGGCCCGGTGCTGGAGGCCGGGCAATATTTCGGGCTGGGCGATCAGCCCTATGTCGCGACGCAGGTTCACTGGACCGGCAGCGTCGCCACCATCCGGTCGTCGCCGACGATGCGCCGGGACTATGAAGCCCAGCCGCTGCGCCTGCGCCCGGTGATGATCGGGCGGCTGCCCGACGACGACAATGGCCAGCTGACGCTGAAGCGCGGACGCTGGGCGACCCCTTCCATTTCCTTCGTGGAGGCATTCGATGAGCCTCTTTCCTGAGACGATCGCGCGCGCGCTGGCGGGCGGCCATGTCCAGGCCGCCAATCTGGTGCGCTTCGACTTCACCAGCGAGACGATGCGGCTGTGGCGCGATCCGGGGCTGCTGCGCACCAACGACGGCGCGATCTGGCGCGGGATCGGTCAGTTCGGATCGATGTCCGGCATCGAGCAGGCGGTGAACGGGGAGGCTCCGGAAGCGAGCTTCACCCTGTCGGGCATCGATGCCGACATCATGCGCCTGGCGCGCGACGAGTTCGAGGCGGAAGTGCGCGGGCGGATGGTGCGCGTCTATGTGCAGTTCTTCGGTGTCGACGATCCCGACGATCCCGACAACCAGCGGGTGCTGGACATGCCCTATCCGATCTGGGGCGCGCGGATGTTGCAGCCGACGTTCGCGATGGATCGGGAGAGTGGCGAGCGGTCGGTGACGATCACGGCGGAGAGCCTGTTCGCGCTCCGGTCGCGTCCGCGCCACGCGATGTACACCGATCGCGACCAGCAGCATCGGTTCGAGGGAGATCGCGGGTTCGAGTTTGTCGGCGGGCTGGTCAACAAGGTGCTGGCATGGCCGGACTATTGACCGGGGATGACGCCGTCGCGGCCGAGCTGCGCCGCTGGGCGAGCGAGCCGTTCGGCTGGGCTGAGGCGAACTGTGTCTTGTCGGTGCTGGACTATGTCGAGCGCGTCACCGGGCGGCGGCTGGCGATGCGGCCGGCGCTGTCGGGGCGGCGGAGCGCGCGGCGCTTCGTCCAGGCGGCGGGCGGCATGGTCGCCATGGCCGGCCGGGCGATGGCATCGCTCGACTGCCCGCGCACCGACGATCCCCGGCGCGGCGATGTCGGCGTGATCGATATGGGCGGGATGCTGGTGGCGGCGATCCGCACCGGGCGGCTGTGGGCAGCGCGAGGGCGGCGTGACGTGGTGTTCGCCGCGTCGCCGGCATTGGCCGCATGGAGGGTCGAATGCCCCAGGCAATAGCGGGCTTCCTGATCGCGGCGGTCGGCGCGACCGGCGCGGCGGCGGCGCTTATTACCGTCGTCGTCGCGGTAGGCTTCGCGATCGGGACCAATGCCTTGATCGGCGCGGTGTTCGGCGGCGGGCAGCCCAAGCCGACCGATGGGCAGCAGAATGTGAAGGCGGCGATCGGGTCGCGCCGTCGCCATTACGGCATCGTCCATACCGGCGGGCAGTTGAGCTTCCTCGAAAGCCGGCGGGGGCGCATCGCCCTGGTCGTGACGCTCGGCACCGGTCGCGAAGGCCCGATCATCGAGCATCGCATCAACGACAAGCCGGTGACGCTGGACGCTACCGGCAAGGTGACCACGTCGGGCTATCGCGGCGCGGTGCGCGTGCTGACGCGCGACGGTAGCGACGACCAGACGGCGATCGGCGAGCTGACCGCCGCCTTCCCGGAATGGACCGCCGATCACCGCCAGCGCGGGTGCGCCCATGCCGCGATCATCGGCAATCCGGTCAAGCAGGAGCATTTCAGCGAGGTCTACGGCAGCCAGGTGCCGCAGTACACGCAGGTCCGGCATGGCGCGGCGCTGTACGATCCGCGCCTCGACAGCACCGCGATCATCGGCCGCACGGCGGATGGCGATCCGATCCACGGTGACGGGCCGGTGCGCCTCGACACTCCGGGCGGCTGGCCTTGGAGCGACAATGCGGCGCTGGTGATAGCCGACTATTTCGCGCACCCGGACGGCTACGGTGCGGGCTACGACAATGTGAACTGGGCGAATATCGCGCGCGAAGCGGATTTCTCCGACGCGGCCGAGACGACGATCGGCGGCGACATCATCGGCCGGTGGCGCATCTGGGCGAGCTACAGCCTCGCCAGCGAAGAGCGGCGGCAGGTGCTGACGAACATGCTGATCGCGGTCGACGGCTTCTGCTGGCAGGACGCGGACGGGCTGTTCAATCTGATGACCGGCCGATGGGAAGCGCCCGGCGTGGTGCTGACCGACGATCATATCCTGGGCATGACCGCCACGCTGGGGCCGAAGGCGCGGCACGGCACGGACGCGATCAAGGTTCTCTATACCGAGGCGGCGATCGGCTACCGCGAGGACGAAAGCACGACGATCGTCAACCCGGAAGCCGTTGACGATCCGAACACGTCGCCCCAGGCACTGACCGCCTATTTCATCCCGCACCATAACCAGGCGTGTCGGATCGGCGTCATCACACTGGCCCAGCTCGGCACCGATCGCTGGCACATCGTCGCGCGGATCAACCTGTTCGGCCTCAATCTACTGGGCGAGCGGTTCACTCGCCTCGCGTCCGATCAGCTAGGGGTGGATGCGTACTTCAAGGTGTCCAGCCTGAAGCTCGATCTGGTCAAATGCGCGGTGGAAGTGACGCTGGACGAGGTGCGGCCGAGCGACTGGGATTTCGATCCGGCGATGGAGGTCGCACCGCCGACCGGTGGCGACGGCGGGGTGGCGATGCCGCCGCTGGCCGCGCCGACCGGACTGGCGGTGTCCGCCGATCAGCTGTCGCTGGGCGAGACGAACGCCGTCCAGCTCCGCGCGACGTGGGACGATCCCGACAGGGCCGACCTGATCCACGAGGCGCAGTATCGTGTGGCTGGCGGGCCGTGGGTGACGATGGCAGTCGATCAGGACGCGCACGAGGCGACCAGCGGCGCGACCGCGAGCGGCATCGAGCATGAGGTGCGGGTGCGCGCCGTCACGATCACGATGCGGTCGAGCGCCTGGAGCGCATCGGTGACGATCACGCCGATCGCCGACACGACGCTGGCCGCGCCGACCGATCTGTCGGCCCAGGGAGACGGTGCCGACATCGTCGTCACCTTCCGCCTGCCGTCGTCGCCCAGCTTCGATTTCGCGCGGCTGTATCGCGCCGACACCGTCGACTTCGCCGACGCGGTGCAGGTCGGTGACGATCGCCGGGGCGCGCTGGGCGAGGTGGTGGCGGTGACCGACGCGGCGGTGCCGGCCGGGTCGAAATATTACTGGGCGGCGGCTTTCCAGGCGGACGGCACGTCCGCGCTGGCAGGCCCGGCCCTGGCAGAAAGGGAGTAGAGATGGGCATCATCGCAGACGCATTCCGCAGGGTGTATCGTGACTTCGCCACCGATGGCGTGGCCGGCAGCGGGAAGCACGAACCGCCCAAGGCGGACATCCGCGACATCGGCAAAGTCCTGGACGAGGCGATCGGCGGGATCGCCGCCGGGCTGCTGCCGTATGCGACCAAGGCCGCCATGGATGCCGACCTTGCCCGCCCGGCGGGCACGCTCGCTCGCGTCTATTCGGATGGTGCGAACAACGGGGTCTATTCCTTCGTGGGCGGGGCATGGACGCGGGACGCATCCTACTATGAAGGCGTGGCGGCAGTGGTCGAGCCACGCCTTGCTGCCATGGAAGGTGAGGTGGCGGCGGCCGAGGCGGCCGCCGATGCGGTGAAGGCGAGCCTGTCGGTGGCAGCCGTCGAGACGGTCGGGCGACCACTGGGTGCGACACTGACGCTGGCCGATCCGGTCGTCGCCGCCCAGGTCTTCTTCCTCGACCGTGTCGCGCACAAGGGCACGCTTGAATCAATCGACATCTTCGACCGTGGCGCGGGTGCGATCGAAGTGGCCGTGTTTCATGGTTCCGGGAGCGCAGTCGCCCGCACCGCCTTTGCCACCGTTGCTTCGCAGGGCGGGAACGTGGAGCGTCGTCTTGCGATCGACCCGCCGCTGACGGTGGATGTCGGCGATGTGCTGTGCCTTCGCGCGGCCAGCGACGGGCTGTACAGCATCATCGCCCCGGCCGCCGCCGATGGTGCGGGCTATTATCTGGGGCCGACCCAGCCGATCCCGGCTGAGGTGACACTGGGCGGTGCCAGCACCAATCTGCTGATCCAGGTGCGCCTGAACATCACCTACCACGATCAAAAGGTGACGGCGGATGCGCTCGCCGCGATCGATGCGCAGCTCGCGCCCTTGTACGCCGATCGGGCGGCGCTAATCGGTCGCCCTGCCGGCGCGCCGATCGTCGACGCGCAGGGTGCGCTGGGCGCGCAGATTTTCTTCATGGACGCGATCCCGAAGGCCGGCCGCGTCGAAACGATCGACATCTATGACCGTGCGGCCGGCTCGATCGAAGTCGCGGCCTTTCGCGCGATCGGTGGTGTGTGGACCCGCATCGGCATGTCGAGCGCCAGCACCCAGGGCGGCGGCGTAGCGCGCCAGTTGCCGATCCTGTCGCCCTTTGCGGTCGAGGCCGGCGATATCGCCTGCATCCGGGGCACGGCGGACGGCCTCTTTTCCGTCGCCGGTGGCGCGCCAGCGGATGGCACGGGCTGCTACCTTGGCCCGATCGCGCCGATCCCCGCGACGGCGGAGATCGGCGCGGCGCGGACCGATGTCCTGATCTACGCCCGCCTGCACGTCGTGAGCCGCGAGTTGGCGGTTACCGCCGACGCCTTCGATGCGCTGAAGGATGAGGTGCAGGAAGCGACGCACGGAGGAAGCCCGCGCCTGCCGCTGTCGGCCGCCGTACGCCTGCCGCTCTTGACCTCGTCGTCGTGGTGGGGGCTGGTCGCGAACGGCCAGAGCAATTCCACCGCGTATGAAGCGAAACCCGCGCTTTCGACTGCCCAGATGTACAGCGCCCGGACCTTTGGCGGCGGCGTAGCCACCGGCAAGGCGGGCAACGGCTATGGCGCGGTGGTGACGGGTGCGGGCATGTCGACCAGCAAGCCGCTGGTGGAAATGGATACCAGCTCGTCGGCCCCCGGCGCAGACGGCTCGACGATGAATGGCGAGACGGCGCTGACCGCCGCCGCCGCCGCCTTCGTCGAGCTGGCGGCGGCGATCGACGCAGTCGATCCCAAGTCGATCGTGGTCTTTGCGTCGTCGGCGGGGCACGCGGGATATTCGATCACGCAGCTGTCGAAAGGTGCGGCATGGTACCAGTCGGTCATCGACCATATCGGCGGCGCGGCGGCGCTCGCCCATGCCAACGGCAGGACATATGTGCCGCCGGTGATCTATTGGTGCCAAGGCGAGGATGACGCCAAGTCCGGGACCAGCACCGCCGCCTATCTTGCCGCGCTGTTGCAACTGGTCGCCGACATTAACGCCGACGCCGTCGCCGCGATCACCGGAGCCGCGCCCGGCCGCCCTGTGCCGACGACGCCGGTCCATTTCCTGCTGTCGCAGACCGCTTCGCCCTATTTCGAGGGTACGCGCGCCAATCTCAATCTGGTCCAGCAAGCCCAGTATTTGGCATCGCGGCAGTCGCCGCTGATCCATTACATCGCGCCGCTTTCCGCCTTCGATCCGGTGGAAGGCGGGCTGCACCTGAGCGCCGTTTCCCAACGCAGAATGGGTGCGTACATCGGGCGGGCAATGGCGGACCTGATCGTCGACCAGTGCGAACCGGATGCATTGTGGCCCGTGTCGGCGGTGGCGAGCGGCCAGATGCTACGCATCCGCTACCGGGTGCCGACCCTGCCGATCGTGATTGACGAGCTGACGTTCGGCACCCTGCCGGATCAGGGCTTCGTTGTCCGCGATGCGGCAGGCGTCGTGCCGATCGTGTCGGTTGCCGTGGGCAAATCGGGCGATGTCGTCGAGCTGGCCCTTGGTCGTGCCCCCGGCTCGGACGCGGTCGTGCGGCAGGGAATGGACTACATCGGCGCGACGAACCGTCACCTGCGGTCGTCGAGTACCTGCCTGCGCGACAGCACAACTGCCACCAGCAACGGGCTGCCCCTGTGGCACGTCGCACCCGCATGCGAGATGCCGATCGCCGTCATCCGTGCGGGTGGCGCACAACCGATGCCGCACCAGCGGCCGATTTCTGCCTGACCGGATTGGAGGATTTATGAGCTTGGATACTGTCTGGGCTGGTAGCGGCGCATCCGCCGTGACCGGCAATTTCGGACCGGCGGGAGGGGTGTCGGCGACGTTCCGACCCGCCGTCCAGCGGGGTGTTGGCGTGTCGCTTTCGGGCACCTTCGGGGGCGCGACGGTGTCGGTCGAGGTAAGCCGGGACGGCGGTACTTCATGGCGACCGATGACGATCGCAGCTTCGCCCTGGGGGGTGTTCACGGGCGCTGCGGATGAGGACGTTGCCGAGGCGCAGGACGCTACCACCCGGTACAGACTGGTGGCGTCCGGCGCGACGGGTGCCACCACCATCACCTATCGACTGGGACACTGATATGGCGATCGACTTCACCGCTCGCTCGCTTGCGATGGGCATCCGCCGCGCCCTTGCGCCTGCTGCCACCAAGACGCCGGTCAACCTGCTGGTGGTCGGCCAGTCCAACGAACAGGGGCCAGTGCCCGACAGCGATGGCGACGCCGCGCCGCTGGCGTTCCGCTCCGCCCGCAACCCCGGCGTCACCAGCCTGTCGGGTGCGATCCCCGCGATCCACGGCGGCTGGTGGATGGATGTGTACGACCGGCTGTGGGATCACGGCTATGACGCGCGCATCATCAACGCGGCGGTCGGCGGGGCAAGCCTGCTGACCCAGATGTGCGGCACGCTCCAGGCGCGGGCCGTCGCGCCCAACTATTACCAGCGGCGCGCGGCTTCTGTGTACCCCGACCTCGGCGACTGCGGCGATATCTACCAGATCGGCGGGCGCACCTTCGTCGTGGTCGGCGGCGGGCGGTTGCGGCAGGCGTTCAACGCCGGGCCGCTGCCGGGGCTGGTCGGCGTGTCCAACCTGCAGGACTTCATCGGCTTCGGTCCGAGCACCGGGGCAGGCTCGCCCGCCGCCAGTGCGCCCGACGTGTCGGCGGTGCCGGTCGGCGGGACGATCGTCGACGGCGGGCTGACGCTGATGCGGTTGGAGGATGTCTACGGCATCACCAACGCCTATCACCCGCGCGACGTGTTCAACCTGGGCGGCGCGTTCACCGAGCGTCTGGCGGGGCGCGGGTTCGATCCGCTCGGCATCCTGATGCGGGCGTGGATGATGTTGCAGGCGCAGAGCATCAACGGCGCGCGCACGATCGTCTATTTCGCCAACGGCCAGTCGGATCTCGGCATCGGGCCGCTGACGTACCAGCGGGCGCTGATGTGCGCGATGACCTTCTTCCTGCGGCGCGGCTGCGAAGTGATGATCGGCAACACCATCTACTCGCCCGGATCGGGAACGTCGACCGCGGCTGCCTATGCCAACCAAGTGACGGGCGCGGACAATGCCGTGGCCGAGCTGGCGGGCTGGTTCCCCGGCCGGGTGCATCGCGGGGCCAATCTGGTCGGCGCGATGGGCATGACCGGCCCGATGGGCGGGCAGAAGTTCACCGGATCGGTCGCGGGCACGACGCTGACCGTTACCGGTTTGCAGGCCGACAGCGGCAGCGGCATCGCCGCCGGGCAGACGCTGTGGAACGGGCAGGCGGCGGTCGGCACGATCCTGCCGTTCGGTACGGCGGGGACGACCGGTACGGGCGGGACCGGCAGCTATGCGCTGTCGGCCGGGGGGGCGATCGGCAGCACGTCGCTGGTCACGGCGGGCGCGTGGTTGCAGTTCGACGGTATCCATGTGTCGGCGGCGGGCTGTGTCGGTCCGGCGATCGGCGGGGTGGCCAGTGCGGGGACGCATGTCGCGAACGCGCTGAAGGCGGTGCTGCCCGAACAAAGAAGGCTCTGAGGGATTTCTCAGAGCCTTCCGAGTGCTACAAATTGTCTTGTCACAAACTAAAAAAGGTCGTGTCGCGCTTCACCCACCCGGCCACCCACGCAAGTATCCTGAATGGGTGGCCGGGTGGGGGAGCGGGCCGGCACCGCCCTGATCCAGCAAAACTCGATCAGGCGCTAAACGGTTTCGCCCATCCCCGGTGGCGTAGCGGGATGCGGCGGACAAGGGTCGGTCCCTGCAAGGGGGCCGGCCCTTTGCCATGCCGGTTCGACCAGCAGCGGCAATTCGCCGAGCATCGGGCGCGCATACCAATATCCCTGATGGTAGCGCACGCCCAGGTCGCGCAGCACCGCCGCCTCCGCCGCCGTCTCGATCCCCTCGGCGATCACCAGCGTGTTCAGTTCGGCGCACATCGCCACCATCGCGCGCACGATCGCGCGGCGGCGCGGGTCGGCGTCGATACCGCGCACCAGCGCCATGTCGAGCTTCACCTCGTCGGGCACGAAGCGTGCGAACATGTCGAGGCCCGACCAGCCCGCCCCGAAATCGTCGATCGCCACCGCAAAGCCGATCTGGCGATAGGTGTCGATGATCGCCGCGACATGTTCGGGCGATCCCATCTGCTCGTTCTCGGTAAACTCGAAGATCAGCCGGTCGGTCGGCAGCCCCACCCGGCGCGCGGTCTCCAGCGTCAGCTGGATGCAGGCGAGCGGCGAATAGACCGCATTGGGCAGGAAGTTGATCGACAGCCGCGCGTCGCCGAGCAGCAGCCCGGCGGCCACCGCCGTCTCGATCGCCTTCACCCGGCATGCCTGGTCGAAGGCATAGCGATTGGCATCGGTCACGCCGAGCAGAATCGCCGCCGCCCCGGTGCCGTCGGCCCCGCGCACCAGCGCCTCATAGGCGAAGGGCAGGCCGGTGTCGGTATCGACGATCGGCTGGAACGCCATCGCGAACGGCATCTCGAATCCGGTACCGTCGCGGCATCCGGCACAGGCTCGGCGGGCTTCCATGATTCGGCAGTATTCCCGGACGGTTAACGGCGCGTCAATGACGAAGGCCGTTTCAGCGCGATGCGCCGTGCGTTCCGGTCGACACGGTACGGCACCGATCGTCCGTCCATCGTTGCAATCGATTGTTGCAACCTGCATGACAATCCCCTATCGTCCCATGCAACCCGCTACAGACGGGACGCAAGCGCAAGAGGATGTCCCGATGCACGCTCCCAGACTGAAGCCCCGCCTGTCGCTGCCCCGCATCCTCGAGATGAACCTGGGGTTCCTCGGCCTGCAGTTCTCGTTCGGGCTGCAACAGGGCAACATGGCCCCGATCTACAGCTATCTCGGCGCTTCCGAAGCGGCGATCCCCGCGCTGCAACTGGCGGGGCCGATGACCGGGCTGCTCGTCCAGCCGCTGATCGGCGCGCTCAGCGACCGGACCGACACCCGGCTCGGGCGGCGCACGCCCTATTTCCTCGTCGGCGCGGTGCTGTGCGCGCTGGGGCTGTTCTTCATGCCGCTCAGCTCGTCGCTGCTGATGGCGGTATCGCTGCTGTGGATCCTCGACGCGGGCAACAACATCACGATGGAGCCGTACCGCGCGTACGTCTCCGACCGGCTGAACGAGGACCAGCACCAGATCGGCTTCCTGTCGCAAAGCGCCTTCACCGGCCTTGCGCAGATGCTGGCGTTCCTCACCCCCTCGCTGCTGGTGTGGGCGGGGATGAACCAGGACTGGGTGGACAGCCACAACATCCCCTATACCGCGCGCATCGCCTTCATGGTCGGCGCAGTGCTGAGTTTCTCGACGATCCTCTGGTCGGTCTGGCGCGTGCCCGAACTGCCGCTGACCGCGGAGGAAAAGGCGCGCATCGCCGCCGAGCCCAAGGGCCTGGGGCCCACCGTCGCCGAAGTGTGGTCCGCCATCCGGGCAATGCCGATGGCCATGCGCAAGCTGGCGCTGATGAGCCTGTTCCAATGGTATGCGATGGCGGCCTATTGGGCGTACGTCATCTATTCGGTCGGGCGCTCGGTGTACGGCACCGGCGATCCCAACTCGTCGGGCTTCCATTCCGCCGTGCTGACCAACGGCGAGATGGCGGCGTTCTACAACGGCGTCGCCTTCCTCGCCGCCTTCGCGATGGTGCCGCTGGCCAAGCGGATGGGAGCGGCCAGCCTGCATGCCATCTGCCTGATCGCGGCGGGTGCGGGGATGCTGTGGCTGCCGCATGTGACCCAGAAATGGATGCTGTTCCTGCCCGCGATCGGCGTGGGGCTCGGCTGGGCCAGCATCATGGGCAACCCGTACATCATCCTCGCCGGATCGATCCCGCCCGAGCGTACGGGCGTGTACATGGGCATCTTCAACATGATGATCGTGATCCCGATGCTGATCTTCTCGGGGACCATGTGGCTGTTCTACGAGCCGTTGCTGGGCGGCGATCCGCGCAACGTGCTGACGCTGTGCGGGGTGCTGATGTTCGCCGCCGCCGCCGCCGTCTTCTCGGTGCGCGAGCGCAATGCGGCGGGCCTGCCCGTCGGGGCGAAGGCGTGATCCTGTCGCTCCATGCCGGCGATGGCGGCATGCTGATCGAGGATCGCGGCGACTTGCCCCCCGCGTGGCGCTGGTGGGGGCCGCGGGTCGGTACGACCGACCTGCCGCCGCTCGCCGACGTGCGCCCGCCCGCGTCCTTCTCGCTCGACACCGACATCCCGCTGACGATCGCGCCCGCCGGGGGCAGCGGCTGGTTCGGCCCCGCCGCCCTCGCCTGCCACCGCGACGGACGCGCCCTCGCGCAGCATTTCGCGACGCAGGGGATCGCGGCGGACGATCGCGCGATCACCGTCACGCTCGCCGATGCCACGGCGGGGATCACGCTGATCCAGCGCTTCGCGGTGGTGGGCGAGGCGATCGTGCTGTCGGCCTCGGTCGTCAACACCGGCGACGGCGTGCTGACGCTCGACTGGCTGGCGGCGGGCACGCTGCCGCTCCCCGCCGATTGCGCGGCGATTCTCAGCTTCACCGGGCGGCACAATGCCGAGTTCGTGCCGCATGCCGAACCGATGCCGGGCCATGGCTGGCTGCGCGAGAACCGGCGCGGGCTGACCGGCCATGCCGGACCGCCGGGGCTGTTCGTCACCGGCCCCGCCGCCGACTGGCACACGGGCCGCGTCCATGCCGCGCAACTGGCATGGTCGGGCAACCACCGCATGGTCGTAGAGCGCGACGACGAGGGCGGCTGGGTGTTGCAGATGGGGGCGGCGCTGGCCCCCGGCGAGATCCGCCTCGCGCCCGGCGAACGCCACGACAGCCCGGAGCTGCTCGCGGTGTGCGCCACCACCGGTCGCAACGGCGCGATCCAGGCGTTCCACGCCGCGATCCGCGCGCGCGGGCCTTGGGGGCACGACATGCCGCCGCGCCAGGTACACATCAACAGCTGGGAAGGCTTCTACTTCGATCACGACGAGGCCGCGCTGATGGCGCTGGCGACCCGTGCGGCGGCGCTGGGGGTCGAGCGCTTCGTGCTCGACGACGGCTGGTTCACGGGCCGCGACGACGACACGGCGGCGCTGGGCGACTGGACGCCCGACGCCCGCAAATATCCGCGCGGACTGAAGCCGCTGGCGGAGCATGTCGCCGCGCTGGGCATGTCGTTCGGCCTGTGGGTCGAACCCGAAATGGTCAATCCCGACAGCGACCTCGCCCGCGCCCACCCCGACTGGGCGTTGCAGGCGGCGGGCGTGCCGCGCCTCACCGCACGCAACCAGTGGGTGCTCGACATGGACCGCGCCGAGGTGCGCGATCATCTGTTCGCCGCGATCGACGCGCTGCTCACCGACCTGCCGATCGCCTGTCTCAAATGGGACCATAACCGCGACCTCGCGCCCGCAGGCGGGCATGCCCAGATACGGGGCGCCTATGCGCTGTTCGACCGGCTGCGCGCGGCGCACCCCGCGGTCGAGATCGAGGCATGCGCCGGTGGCGGCGGGCGGATCGACGCGGGCATCGCCACGCGCACCCATCGCTTCTGGACCAGCGACTGCATCGACGCGGTCAGCCGGGTCGGGATGCAGCGCGGCTATCTCCACTTCATGCCGCCCGAGCGCATGGGGTCGCACGTCGGCGCCAGCCCCGCCCATTCGACCGGGCGGCGCCAGGGGATGGCGTTCCGCGCCGCCGTGGCGCTGCCCGGCCATTTCGGCGTCGAGCTGGACCCCGCCGCCCTGTCCCCGCGCGAGGGCGAGGTGCTCGCCGCCGCGATCGCGCGCTACAAGGACTTGCGCGACCGGCTGCACCATGGCCGCGTCTGGCTCGGCGATGGGCCGGACGGGCTGGCGTGGCAGCTGCACGGCCACGACGGGGCGTGGCTGCTGCACGTCACCCGGACCGATCCCACGCTGCTGCGCCGCCCGCCCGCGCTCGTGCTGCCGCCGCTGGCCGGGGCCGGAGCACTTACCGTCCGCCTGCTCGACCTCGCGACCGAGGACGGCCACCCCCTGCCCGACGCACCGCTGTTCGCGCGGATGCGTGACGGCGGCGTGGCGTTCGACGGCGACTGGCTGGCCGCCGCCGGCCTGCCGACCCCTGTGATGAAGGCGGAGAGCGTCGCGCTCTTCGCACTGGAGACCGCATGACCATGACCGCCGCCCTGCGCGCCACGCCGCCCGCCCTTCCGACCCACTGGTCGGCGGAGGCCGCGCGCCTCGCCGCCGACCAGCCGAGCGCCGCGCTGCCGGTGTTCACGCCCGCCGATGTCGTGCCGATCCTGCCCGGCTATGACCTGTGGGACATGTGGCAGGTCGCCTATGCCGACGGCCGCACCGCGATGGTGGGTGGGCGCGCATGGTGGTTCTTCCTCGCCACCCCCGCCTTTCCCGATCCCGACGACCGCCACGACGCGGCGCGCATCCGCCTGACCAGCCATGGCGCGGACGGCTGGCGCGACCATGGCGATGCCTTCCCCGACGGCTTCGCGCCGGGCAGCCGCGAATGGTCCGGCTCGGCAGTGCTCGGCGACGACGACACGACGCTGACGATGTACTTCACCGCCTCCGGCCGTCGCGGCGGACCGCGCACCTTCGAGCAGCGCCTGTTCGAGACGGTCGGGCGCTTTGCCGACGGGCGCGTGACCGACTGGTCCCCGCCGGTCGAATCGGTCGCGGCGGACGGCGCCACCTATCTGCGCGCCGATCAGGTCGAGGCGGTCGACGGGCGGATCAAGGGGTTCCGCGATCCCGGCTATTTCCGCGATCCCGCGACCGGCGACGAACATCTGCTGTTTGTCGGATCGGCGGGCTGGGTCGACGACGTGCATGACGGCGTGATCGGCATCGCCAGCCGCAGCGCGCCCGATGCGCCATGGACGCTGGGAACCCCGCCGATCGAATCGATCGGGGTCAACAGCGAACTCGAACGCCCGCACATCATCCTGCACGACGGGCGCTACTACTGTTTCTGGTCGACGCAGGCGAAGCGCTTCGCCCCCGGCATCGGCGCGCCGACCGGCCTGTACGGCGCGGTGGCCGATACCATGGCCGGGCCGTGGGTGCCGCTCAACGGGTCGGGCCTCGTCGCGGGCAATCCGGCGGCGGAGCCGTACCAGGCCTATTGCTGGTGGGTGACGGGCGAGCTGGACGTCATCAGCTTCGTCGATTTCTGGGGACTGGCGGGGGCCGAGCCGACCGACGCCGCCACCCGCCGCCGCCATTTCGGCGGCACCGCTGCACCGTGGTTCCGCCTGTCGCTCGACGGCGACACCGCCGCGATCGAGCCGTCGCGGTGAAGCCCTGCCGGTCGTCGGACCGGCGCGCTTCGATCCCGCCGCCACCGTCACCGCGCCGGAAATTCCGGGGCGGGGCGAGGGGCGCGTCACCGACCCCGGCATCAAGCCGGCGTTCGCGATCGGCAACCGCGACCTCGTGCTCCGATATCGCGGCCGTCATGTCGCGGGCGAGACGCTGGCCGTCGACTTCGCCGACACCGGCATGTCGTTGCGCATCGAGCAACTCGCCGCCGCCGTATTCACCCTGCCTGCGGGCAACGATTATCGCCTGACCTGCTTCGGCGGGCGTCACGCCGTCGAATGGACCCGCCACGACACCGCGATCGGCCCTGCCGCGACGGTGACCGAGCGCCGCCGGGGCCTGACCACCCGTGGTTCGCGGCGGGTGGCAGCTCGGCGGTGAGGACATGCCGGGCCGGGTGCGGATCGCGGGCGACTACAACCCCCATGACTTCGCATGGACGCGCAAGCCCGGCGAGGCGCTGGCGACGCCGACCTTCTACGCGGGCCATTCGGGCCACGGCATGGGCGGCGCGGCGCGCGTTCCATGATTTCCAGATCGCGCACCCTCTGCCCGCGGACGCGCGCAACCGGCTGTGCCCGGTCCTCTACCACCGCCGGGAAGCCACCGCGTTCGACGGGACCGGGGGCGGGCAGATGGCGCCCGCCGAACGCGCCGCGCGGATCGGCGCGGCGTTCGTGTTCCACGCGGTCGGCGGAAGGCCGCTTCCCGCCGACCCGGGCCCGCCCGTGCCGTTCGTCCCGGGCGCAGTCGAGGGACGGGCCACGGGCGTTGTCCCCCTGTCTCGACCACGAACGGGGAGAAACCGGCGCGCCGTCCCCGACCGGCGCTTGCCCGAAACAAGCCGGGCGGCAAGGCCAAAGGCCCTGCCGCCCGTAAGGCGCTTTCCTGGGAGAGGAAGCTCAGAAGCGATAGCGGACCGATGCGGTGACGGTGCGGCCATAGAGGGCGGTATTGTTGAACACCGCGCTGGTCGACGACAGGATCGGGTTCAGGTTGCCGCCGCCGCGGAAGCCCAGCTTGTCGAACAGGTTGTTGACGTTCAACCCCAGCTCGACCCGCTCGATCGGGCGCACCGTCACGAAACCGTTGACGAAGGTCGACCCCTTGACCGTGTAGAGGTTGAAGTCGTCCGACGGGGTCGAGGTCTGCCCGTTCACGCTGACGCCCAGCGCCACCACGCCCGCGTCATAGGACGGCGAGATGACGTAGAGGAATTCGGGCAGCCCGCCGGGGCGGTTGCCGACCAGCGCCGAGGTCGCGCTCGTCACGATCTTCGAGTTGGAATAGGTCGCATCGGCGGCAAGGTGGAAGTTGCCGTAGTTGATCCGGCTGGAGAATTCGACGCCGAACGAGCGATAGCCGTTCGAGATGTTCGGGTCGTTGTTCGGTGCCGGGTTGTTGATCCGGGTGAAGTCGTAGTTGTTCTCGGTCAGCGTCGAGCGGAAGCCGGTGATCTCGACCGAATAGGATCCGTCGCCGAGGCCGCCGCGCTGCTTCAGCCCGACTTCCTGCTGGTTGAGGAAGTTGACCGAGGTCGACTGCCCCTGTCCGTTGAGCGAACCGTCGGCGTTGAAGTTGCCCGAGAGCACGCGCCGGTCGGCATTGAAGCGGCCGCCGCGGCTGACGCGGGCGAACACGCTGGTCTGCGGGCTGAACGCATAGAGCGCACCGACCGACCAGCTGACATAGTCGTCGCTGTAGTCGATCCGCTCGCGCGTCGGGCTCAGCACCAGCGACGGGATCAGCGCCGATCCGAGCGAGTCGGTGACGCGGGTCGTCGGCCCGGCCACGCCGCCCTGCGCATAGCCCTCGCCGCTGACCTTGTCGTAGCGGACGCTGGCGTCGAGGTTCAGCCCGCCGGTCTCGTAGCCGACCTGCAGGAACGGCGCGACATCGGTGTAGCTGAGGTCGACCCGGCGCGCGCAGCAGCTGCCCCAGTTGTCGTTGAACCCGGCCTGGCCCGCGGCGGTCAGCTGCGTGCCGGTGGTCGAGAACAGGTCGAGCGGCGCGGCATTCTCGCCGTTGATCTCGGCGAAGTTGCGGTTGACGTGCCAGTCCTGCTCGATGTTCTGCTTCATCACGAACACGCCGGTCGAGAAGGTCGCCTTGCCCCCGCCGACCTCGAACTTGCCGTTCAACGCCAGGTTGTTGGCGAAGTTGTTCATGTTCTTCATCAACGTGTTGATGTTCGGGTTGTTGTTCACATAGGCGCCGGTATAGACCTGCCCCTGGTTCGGCCCGGCGGCATAGCGGATCGAGCCGACGACCTGTCCGTTGACGCATGATCCGACCACGCCGTTGGCACCGGGCGAACTGGCCGCGCACGACACCCCGGCAACGGTGTTCACCCGGTTGGCGACGTTGATGAACTGGGTGGTGAAGTTGCCGCTGATCCACTGATAGCGCGCGACGTTGTCGAGCGTCAGATTGTCGGTCAGGTCATAGTGGAACTGCGCGCCCAGCCCGGTGACGCGCGGATGGATGCCCTCCACCTCGGCGCGCTTCAGGCCGCCGTCATAGCCCAGATACTGGAAGCTGCGGTTGTAGATCGAATAGGACGACCCGCGCCGCCCGTCGAACGTCGACAGCGGGGCGAAATCGACGACCTTGTTCCCCTCCAGCGTCGCGATCGACGGGGTGGTGGTGTTGGTCGGGGCCTGTTCGTCGAGCCGCTTGAAATAGAGGCGGACGAAGCCGCGCCCGTCGGGCAGCTCCTTGGTGACGTTCGCCTTGATCTGATAGCCGCGCAGGATGTTGAACCGCTCGTTGGTCAGGCCGCCGCCCTGCCGGGCATAGCCGCCGACATGGAAGCGCAGCGTGTCGTCGATCGGCGCGCCGTAATCGAAGTCGAGCCGCTGTTCGCGGAAACCGATGCCGTTGGAATAGGCGATCTGCCCGCCCGCCTTGTCGCCGGTCTTGCTCAGATAGTTGATGACCGCGCCCGGCGCCTGGCTGGAGAAGGTCGAGGCCGAACCGCCGCGCACCGCTTCGACGCGCTGGACGTTCTGGTCGAAGCGCAGCCAGTAATCGTTGTTGCCGAAGTTGATGTCGCCGAACAGCACGGTCGGCAGGCCGTCTTCCTGGAGCGCGACATATTCCGAACCGCCGGTCGACACCGGAATGCCGCGCACGCCGATGTTGGCGTTGCCGCCCGGCCCCGCGGTATCGCTCGGCTGCAGGCCGGGGATGTTGCGCAGCACTTCGGCTTCGGAGCGCGGCGTGAAGTTCTGGATCGCCTCGTTGCTGATCTGGCTGACCGAGATCGAGCTGCGGAAGCGCGAGCGTTCGCCGCTGGTGGCGGTGACGACGATATCGTCGGTCTGGGCCGCGGCATCGGGGATGTCGCCGCTCTGGTTGGTCGCGTCGGCGACGGCGGGCGGCGCATTGGAGGTTGCCGGATCGGTCTGCGCTGCGGCTCCGCTGGCGACGAGCAATGCGATCGGCGATGCGCAGGTGAGCAACAGTTTCGACTTCATGGCAATCCCTCCTTGATTCGCCCCACTGGCGGGGACGTCCTTGAGGCTTGTATTAGCAGCTCCGCAATCGTTTGCAACGACAAAATGCAAAGGATTGCAGCTTTGCCTCAACCGGGCATCGCGCCGCTGCGGCGCAGATAGTCGCCGTGGGTCGGCATCGACCGCGCCATCGCGTCGATCGCCTGCGCCAGCCGGTCGACGAACTGCCTGCTCGGCCCCGTGCCCGCGCCATATTCGAGCAGCGGATCGGGCGCCTGCGGCAGGTTGCCCTGCCCGACATGCACCGCGCACCAGCTCGCCGGGCCGAACAGGTCCATGTCGCGGGTCAGCAGCCGCCCGTTGGCGCGGAAATGCGCGATCCGCGCAGCCAGCGTGTCGGGAATCGCCATCGCGGCACATTCGCGCCACAGCGGCGCATCGTCGCGCACGGTCAGCTTGTAGTGCAGGATCAGGAAGTCGCGGATCCGCTCGCATTCGGTGATCGCGACGCGGTTGTATTCGGCGACCTCCGCCGGATCGAAGGCGCGCGTGGGAAAGAACGCCAGCAGCTTGGCGATCCCCGCCTGGGTCAGGTGGATGCTGGTCGATTCGAGCGGCTCCATGAACCCGCTCGCCAGGCCGATGCCCACGACGTTGCGGTTCCAGAACAGCCGCCTGCGCCCGGTGGTGAATCGCAGGAAGCGCGGCGCGCCCAGCGCCTCCCCGTCGAGGTTCGCCATGAGCGTTCCCGCCGCTTCGTCGTCGGACAGGTGGCGGCTGCAATAGACATAGCCGTTGCCGGTGCGATGCTGGAGCGGGATGCGCCATTGCCACCCCGCCGCCCGCGCGGTCGATCGGGTATAGGGGGTCATGCCGTCACCGCCGGTGGCGCTCGGCACCGCGACCGCACGGTCGCACGGCAGCCAGTGGGTCCAGTCCTCATAGCCGGTGCCGAGCGCCCCTTCGAGCAGCAGCGCGCGGAACCCCGAACAGTCGACGAACAGGTCGGCGGCGAGCATCCGCCCGTCGGCCAGCGTGACGGCGGCGACATGGCCGCTCTCGCCGTGCAGCGCGACATCGGCCACCGCCCCCTCGACCCGCACGACCCCGCGCGCCTCGGCATAGCGGCGCAGGAAGGCGGCATAGAGCCCGGCGTCGAAATGATAGGCATAGTCGAACGTCGAGGCGACGTTGCGCGAATCGCCCACCGGGGGCGCGAAGCGGCCATGGCGTGCCGCCCCCCATGCCATCGACAGCGCGTCGAGCGGCACGCGCGATCCCGCGCCCCGTGCCGCCAGCCAGTGCTGGTGCACCGCCACCAGATCGAACGGCTTGCCGAAGGTGCCGAAGGGATGGAAATAGCGTGTGCCCGTCCGCGCCCAGTCGACGAATTCGATGCCGAGCTTGTAGGTGCCCTTCGTCTCGCGCAGGAACTCGGCCTCGTCGATGCCCAGCGTCTGGTTGAACAGCCGGATCGGCGGGATCGTCGCCTCGCCCACCCCGACCGTGCCGATCGCGTCCGATTCGACCAGCGTGATGCGGCACCCCCGCCCGATCGCATGCGCCAGCGCCGCCGCCGTCATCCACCCGGCGGTCCCGCCGCCCACGATCAGTATCGATCGGATCGGCCCGGCCGATTCGTCCTGCATTGCCGCTCTCCTGCGCCTGCCCGGTCGCTTCACCACGCCGTGCCTTGCCACAGCCTGCCCGTAGCGGATCGATCGTGCAATCGATTTCAGGTCGGTTCGACTACCGTATGACCGGCACGATCGGCTACAGCGCGGCGATGGCCCGCCTGTTCTCGACGCTCGTCCTCCTGCTCGCAACCCTGTGCGCCGTTCCGGCGGCGGCGCAGCAGAACGGTTTCGACCTCGCCGGGCCGGAACTGGCGATCACCGTGCGGCGCGGCGACGTGACGCTGCCGCTGGGGCAGGTGCCGTCGCTCCGCCCCGGCGACCGGCTGACGGCGCGCGCCGCGCTGCCTGCCGACCAGTCGGCGCGCTATCTGCTCGTCGTCGCCTTCCTGCGCGGGGCGACCAACCCGCCGCCCAAATCCTGGTTCTTCCGTGCCGAAACCTGGTCGCGCAAGCGCGCGACGCTCGACGTCGCGGTGCCCGAGGGCGCGGAACAGGCGCTGGTGTTCATGGCCCCGGAGGCGGGCGGCGGCTTCGATGCGGTGCGGGGCGCGGTGCGCGGCCGCCCCGGCATCTTCGTGCGCGCGGCGCAGGACCTCCAGCAGGCGTCGCTCGACCGCGCGCGGCTCGACGCCTTCGTCGCCGCCGTCGCCCGCATCGGCGAGACCGCGCCCGAACGGCTGGCGAGCGTCGCGCCGGTGCTGGCCGACAGCCTCGGCGTGCGGCTCAACGCCGACTGCCTGACCCGCCAGCGCGCGCTCCAGGCGGCGTGCCTGATGCAGGATCGCGGCGGGCAGGTGTTGCAGGCGCAGCGCGGCTCGACCCTGACCGAGACGCTGACCGGCACGCCGGTCGACCTCGCCTATCGCGTCGCGGCGACGCCGGAGGGCGGCGGCGGCTTCTACAGCCCGTACATCGCCCTTGCCCGCGATCTGGCGCGGCTGTTCGGCGCGTTTCGCACCGCGCAATACCAGTATCTGCCCGCGCTGGCGGTGGGCGGGGGCGAGCGGCTGACGCTGTGGCTGAACGCCGCGCCGTCGTTCCAGAATCCGCGTTCGGTGCTGGTCGCCCCCTTGCCGCCGATCGGCACCGCGCTGCCGCCGCTATGGCGATCGACCGCGCCCGGGCCGCTGTGCCTCGCCGCGCCGCGCCTCGTGCTGCCGCTGGGCGATGCGGCGCTGCTCCATGCCACCGGCTATGCCCGCGACCTGTCGCTGCGCGTGACCACCGACGGCGGGGCCGTGACCGACCTGCCGCTCGTTGCCGACATCGACGCGGGCGGCCTGCGGCTGGGCAACGATGCGCCGGTGGTGCGCGGCACGGTGCGCGAGGCGGTGGTGCGCGGCCGCTGGGGGTTCGACGGTTTTTCCGGTCCGCGCGTCGCGGTGCAGGCCGACGGCGGCGACTGGGCACCGCAGCCCGACGACGCGGTGATCGTCGGGCGCGATTCGCCGCTGGTGCTGCGCGGCGGGGCGGCGGCGTGCATCGCGGGCATGACGCTGGCGACCGGCGACGACCGCCGCCCGCTCGCCTGGGAAGCGACCGCGCCCGACACGGTGCGCGTCACCCTGCCGCTGGCGAAGGTCCGGCCCGGCGCGCTGACCCTCGCCATCGACCGCCACGGCGTCGGCACCGGGCAGCAGGTGGCGCTCACCGCCCGCGCGGAGGCCAGCCGACTCGACCGCTTCGCCATCCACGCCGGGGATCGCGACGGCGTGCTCGGCGGCCAGCGGCTCGATCAGGTACAGGCGGTCGACTTCGCCGGGCAGCGGTTCACGGGCGGCGCGCTGACCCGCGCGGGCGACGGCGACCGGCTGGTGCTGACCGGCGAACGCGCGGTGGCGGCGGGTGCCGGCGGCGACGCACGGGTGACGCTGCGCGACGGGCGGACCGCCGGGGTCGCGGTCACGGTCGGCCCGGCCCGGCCCGCCGTCACCGTCCTCCAGCGCGCGGCGACGCTGCCGCCCGCCGCCGTGCTGCCGATCCGCCTGCCCGACGATCTCGTGCCCGCGCAGGGGACGCTGCGCTTCTCGCTGCGCGTTGCGGGCGGGATCGAGGCAGGTGACGCGATCGAACTGGCAAGCGAGGCGGGCGGCGCCCGGCTGACCTTCGCCTCGGGCGCGGTGCAGCGCGTCGGCGGCGACATCGGCGTCGCCGCGATCGTGCCCGCCGAAGCGCTGGGCGCGCAGGCGAACGGACCGCTCCGGGTCCGGGTGCTGCGCGGCGAGGTGGCAGGCGACTGGCAGCCGCTCGCCCGGATCGTCCGGCTGCCTGCGATCGGCGGCGTGGCCTGTCCCGCGACCGGTGACTGTAGCGTCAGCGGCAGCGACCTTCACCGCATCGCCGCGATCGGCGGCGTCACGGTGCCGCCGGGCTTCGTCGGCAGCAGTATCGCCGTGCCGCGCTTCACCGGCACGCGCCTGCCGCTGCGGTTGCAGGACGCGCCCGACGTGACCGTCGAGGTCGAGCTGCCCGCCCCTCCAACCGAACCTTAACGTTCCTGCCCTAGCGTTTCGCTTGCCGATCCCCGCGCCACCGCCGACAAGGGCCGCATGCAGCCGACGACCGCTCCGACCCCTGCCGAACGCCTGCCGCTGGTCGTCGATCTCGACGGCACGCTGGTGCGCAGCGACATGCTGGTCGAGACGCTGGTGCGCACCGTGCGGCGATCCCCGGTCGAACTGGTGCTGCTGCCGTGGCGGCTGGCGCGCGGGCGGGCGGCGTTCAAGCAGGCGATGGCGCGCGATGCGGCCGTCGCGGTCGGGTATTTGCCCTATGACACCGGCCTGCTGGCGTGGCTGACCGCCGAGCGCGCCGCGGGCACGCCGCTGATCCTCGCCACCGCCGCCGACCGGCGGATCGCCGATGCGATCGCCGACCATCTCGGCATCTTCGACGCGGTGCTGTGTTCGGACGGACGCACCAACCTGAAGGGCGCGGCCAAGCGCGACGCGATCCGTGGGAGCGTGGGCGATCGCTTCCGCTACGCGGGCGACAGCGCCGCCGACCGCCCGGTGTGGCAGGCGGCCGAGGGCGCGATCCTCGTCGGCACCTCGCCCGCCCTTGCCGCCGCGGTGGCACGCGAAGCCACGGTCGAGCGCAGCTTCCCGCGCCCGCGCGCGTCGCTCGCCACCTGGACGCGGGCGCTGCGGGTCCATCAATGGACCAAGAACCTGCTGCTGTTCGTGCCGCTGTTCACCTCGTTCGGGCTGTTCCGCCCGGCGGGTCTGGCGGTGATGGCGCTGGCGTTCCTCGCCTTCTCGATCGCGGCGTCGGCGACCTATCTGGTCAACGACATGTGGGATCTGGACAGCGACCGCGCGCATCCGCGCAAGTCCCGCCGCCCCTTCGCCAGCGGGGCGATCCCGCTGACCCATGGCATCCGGGCGGCGGCGGGCGGGCTGCTGCTCGCGCTGGTGCTGGCGCTGGCGGTATCGCCCGGCTTCGCGGCGATGCTGCTCGTCTATCTGGCGCTCACCAGCAGCTACAGCCTGATGTTCAAGGAATATGTCCTGATCGACGTGATCCTGCTGGCGATGCTCTATACCTTCCGCATCCTTGCCGGGGCGGTGGCGGTGGCGGTGCCGCTGACGCCGTGGCTGCTCGCCTTCTCGATGTTCCTGTTCCTCAGCCTCGCACTGGTCAAGCGTTGCGCCGAGCTGGTGTCGCTCGGTGCCCTGGGCCGGGATGCGACGCACGGGCGCGACTATCGCGTGTCCGATCTCGTCGTGCTGTGGCCGTTCGGCGTCGCCTCGGCGGTCGCCTCCGCCGTGGTGTTCGGGATGTTCGTGTCGCAGGCCGATACCCGCGCCCGCTATGCCGCGCCCGACCTGTTGTGGATCGTCGCGATCGGGCTCGTCTATTGGCTCGCCCGGTTGTGGATCAAGACCTCGCGCGACGAGATGCACGACGATCCGATCCTCTATGCGCTGCGCGACCGCGGTAGCCGCATCGCGATCGGCGCGATGGTCGCGGTGACGCTCGCCGCCCAGTGGCTGCCGCTGGAGCGCATGCCGTGAGCCCGCTGCCGATCGCACTCGTCAGCATCGCGCTGTCGGTCGCGGCGCAGTTCGCGCTGAAGGCGGGGATGGCCGGGCGCGCGCGCGGCCTTGCCCTGCTGTGGGAGCCGTGGCTGCTGGCAGGCTTCGCGCTGTACGGCATCGGCGCGCTGGTGTGGCTGGCGGTGCTGGCGCGCTGGGACGTGAGCAAGGCCTATCCGCTGGTCGGCCTCGGCTTCGCCGCCAGCGTCGCGATCGGCTGGGCGGCGGGCGAGCAGGTGTCGGCGCTGCGCGTCGCGGGCGTGGCGCTGGTCTGCGCGGGCGTCGCCTGCATCGCGCGGAGCTGAGATGCGCGGCCGCGCCGGAGACTGGGCAGGGGCCGCCTTCGTCGCGCTGGCCGCGCTGTGCGCCACCTGGCTGTCGGGCCTCAGCTTTCCCGAACAGAACAATATCTGGACGATCCCGGTCGCGCTCGACTTCGCCGGATCGGCGGAGGGGCCGCACGACCCCTATCACGCCAGCTTCGCGCGGTTCGTCAGCGTGTTCTGGTTCGCGCTGCGCCCGTTCGTGACCGACGCGAATATCCAGCCGGTCTATGTCGCGTTGCAACTGCTGGGCAACGCGCTGGTCGCGGTGGTGCTCTATGCGCTGGTCCGGCGCGGCGGCGGATCGGGCTTGCGCGGTGCGCTCGTCACCGGCTTCCTGTGCTTCGCCTTCGGGCTGTGGGGCGCGACGCGGCTCGGCTATTCCGAGCTGTTCAGCACCTATGCGACGCATACCCAATATGCGGTGATCCTGACGCTCGCCGGGCTGGTGCTGGTCGCCGCGGGGCGCGGCGGGGCCGCCGGACTGGCGATCGGCGCTGCGGCGACGGCCAATCTGTTCATGGGCGTGTGGGGCGCGCTGGCGGGCGGGATCGCGCTGCTCCTGCTCGACCGGCGCGTGGCGACGCCCGCGCAATGGCGCTTCGCGCTCGGCTTCCTGCTCCCCGCCCTCCCGGTCGCATGGTGGGCGCTGGCCGGGGGCAGCGGCGACCAGCCGCCGGTCGAGTTCTTCCGCACCCAGTTGCAGGGGCATGTCTACGCCGCCGACTATCCGCAGGCGGCGGTGCAGGCGGTGGCGCTGATCGTCCTCGCCGCGCTCGCGCTGTGGCATGCACCGACCACCGGCGCACGCGCGCTCGGGCGGGTCACGGCGGCGGCGGCGATCGTGCTGCTGCTCGGCATGGCGCTACCCTATGTCGCCGAGGTGCCGACGCTGCTGCTGCTCCACCCCTTGCGCTTCGTCAGCGTGACGACGCTGCTGGCGGCAGGCGCGGCGGCGGTGCTGCTGACGACCGCGCTCGACCGCGACGAGGGCGAATTGCTGCTCCCGGCGTTCGTCGCGGTGGCCGGGTTCTTCTTCAAGGTGCCGGTGGTCAGCCTGTTCGGCCTCGCGCTGGCGGTGCCTCCCGCCCATGAGCGCCTGCGATCGGCGGCGGGGATCGTGGCGCTGCTCGGCATTTTCGCGATGCTGCTGCCCTCGCCGATCGCCGAAGTACCCCTGAAGGCCGCCATCGGCTTCCTGATCGCCGCGGCGGTCGTCGCGCTCGCAGCCTGGCGGCGTCCCCGGCCCGACAGTCTGCCGCTGCTCGCCGTCGTCGCGGCACTTGGTGCCGCGATCGTCACGGTGCCGACCTCCGCCGGGGAAGGGGCGCTGCGGTTCGCGGCGCTGGCGGCGGCCTTTTGCATGGGGCGGACGTTGAACGCGCGGATCGTCGTCGCCGTCGCGCTGGTATCGCTGCTGTTGTCGCTGATCGCGGCGACGGGGGAGCCGGTGCGCCTCGCCGCGATCGGCAGCGGGGCGGCGCTGCTGCTCGCCGCGCCGTTCGTGCCCGGCCTCGTCGCGCGCCGCCGCTGGGGCGACGCCGCGCTCGCCGCGATCGTGCTGCTGTTCCTGCTCGCCGGGCTCGCGCGCGGGGCGATGGCGGGATTCGCGCCCGCCGACGACGCCGCCCGCCGCGACTGGCGCGCCGCACAGCATTGGACGCGCACCCACACCCCGCGCGAAGCGAGCTTCCTGCCGATCGACGTTCCCGAAGGCTTCGCGCTGTTCGCCCGTCGCCCGATCTGGTGGGAGGATTCGCAGAAAGCCGCCGTGCTGTGGATGCCGCGCTTCTATCCGGCATGGCGGTGCCGCCGCGATGCGCTGGCGCAGGCAGGCGATCCGGCGGCGCGGGTAACGCTCGCCCGCAACGCAGGCGTCGCCTATCTGCTGCTCCCCGCCGGAGCAGCGCCCGCCTATGCCGCACAGGGGGCAGCGCCGGTGTTCCGCAACGGCCATTACGCCATCGCCGCGCTCGGCCCCTCGCGCCCCGGCACGCGGTGCGCTATCGACACGCCGATGCCGCAGCACGCCCCCGCCCGATGATCGACGCCATCCTCGCCCGCGCCGCCAACGGCGTGATCGGCCGTGACGGCCAGTTGCCGTGGCACCTCCCCGCCGATCTCCGCCGGTTCAAGGCGCTGACCATGGGCCGCGCGATGGTGATGGGCCGCAAGACGTTCGAGAGCTTCCCCAGTCCCCTGCCCGGTCGTCGCCACATCGTCCTGACCCGCGATCCGGCATGGCGCGCGGACGGCGCGGAGGTCGCGCACGATCCGGCCGCCGCGCTGGCGCTCGCCGGGCCGGACGCCGCGGTGATCGGCGGGGCGGAGGTGTTCGCGCTGCTGCTGCCCCGCATCGACCGCATCGAACTGACCGAAGTACACGCCGCGCCGCCGGGCGACGCGATCGTCCCGCCCTTCACCGGCTGGCGCGAGGCGTGGCGCGAGGATCACAGTGCTGCGGGAGAACGTCCCGCGTACAGTTTCGTCACGCTGATCCGCTCGACTTGAGGTAACGCCGGGGTCTAAGGGCCGCGCCGTCGCCACGTCGGGCGACGGGGGGTGTTCCGAGTCATGCGCAAGGCGGTGTGGTGGGGCGTGGCGTTGCTGGCGATCCTTGCCGCCGCCTTCTTCGCGCTGGTGCCCGGCATGGTCGAGCGGTCGATGAACAGGGTCGAGCCCACCCCGGCGGTCGCGGCACAGGTCGCGAAGGGCCTGCCGCCGCCCTATGTCCTCGGCCCGATCGTCGACCTGCATGCCGACACGCTGCTGTGGTCGCGCGACCTGCTGAGCCGCGGCGAACGCGGCCATGTCGACCTGCCCCGGCTTCAGGAAGGCGACGTCGCGCTCCAGGTCTTCTCGTCGGTGACGAAGACGCCGCGCGGGCAGAATTACGACGCGAACGACGGCGACAGCGACAACATCACCCCGCTGGTGATCGCGCAGTTGCAGCCGGTGCGGACCTGGAATTCGCTGCTCAACCGCTCGCTGTGGCACGCGACCCGCCTCCGGCGCGCGGCGGCACAGTCGGGCGACCAGTTGCGGCTGATCCGCACCCGCGCCGATCTCGACGCGCTGCTCGCCGAACGCGCCGCCAAGGCCGCCCGCTTCCACGACAACCGCCCCGCCCCGGTGGGCGCGCTGCTCTCGATCGAGGGGCTGAACGGGCTGGAGGGCGATCTCGCCAACCTCGACCGGCTGTACCGCAGCGGGTTCCGCATGGCGGGCCTGACCCATTTCTACGACAACGAGGTCGCCGGATCGATGCACGGGCGGGCGAAGCGCGGCCTCACCCCGTTCGGGCGGCAGGTGGTCGCGCGGATGGAGGCGCTGGGCATGATCGTCGATGTCGCGCATCTGAGCCATCCCGGCCTCGCCGACGTGCTGGCCCAGGCGCGTCGCCCGGTCGTCTCCAGCCACGGCGGGGTGCAGGCCACCTGTCCGGTCAACCGCAACCTGACCGATGGCGAGGTGCGCGGCATCGCCGCCACCGGCGGGGTGGTCGGCATCGGATACTGGGCGGGCGCGGTGTGCTCGACCGATCCGGCGGCGATCGCGCGGGCGATCATGCATGTCCGCAACCTCGTCGGGATCGATCATGTCGCGCTCGGATCGGATTTCGACGGGGCGGTGACGACCGCGTTCGACACCACGCAACTGATGCTGGTGGCCCGCGCGCTGCGCGCCGCCGGGCTGAGCCAGGTCGATATCGCCAAGGTGATGGGCGGCAACGCGATCCGCGTGCTGCGCGCCGGGTTGCAGCCCCTTTCGCCTGGCCCCCGGGCCGGGTAAGGGGCGGCGATGGAGCGTCTCGACGGGGGCGCGCCCGTCGCGGCGCGGTGGCGCGGCGGCGTGGTCGCGCTCGGCAATTTCGACGGATTTCATGCCGGGCATCAGGCGGTGGTCGCCCGCGCGGTGGCGCGCGCCCATGCCGCGGGTCGCCCGGCGATCGTCGCCACCTTCGATCCGCATCCGCGCCGCTTCTTCCGCCCCGACACCCCGCCGTTCCGCCTGACCACGCTCGACCAGCGCCAGCGGCTGTTCGCGGCGGCGGGCGCGGATGCGATGCTGGTGTTCGCCTTCGACGCCGCGCTCGCCGGACTGTCGGCGGAAGGATTCGCTGCCGAGCGGCTGCGCGACAACCTCGGGGCGAGCGGCGTCGTCACCGGCACCGACTTCACCTTCGGGCGCGGGCGCGACGGCGATGTCGCCACGCTGGCGGCGCTGGGCGACGCCCATGGCTTCGTCGCGGAGACGGTCGCCCCGGTCGGCGACGGCGAAGGCATCGTCTCCTCCTCGCGCATCCGCGACCTGCTGCGCGAAGCCCGCCCGCGCGAGGCCGCCGCGCTGCTCACCCGCCCCTTCGCGATTCAGGGGGTAGTGGAGCCGGGCGCGCAGCTCGGGCGGCAACTGGGCTATCCGACCGCCAACCTGCGGCTCGGCAACTACCTGCGCCCGGCCTATGGCATCTATGCCGTCACGGGGCGGCTGGCCGACGGGCGTGTGCTGACGGGGGCCGCCAACCTCGGCATCCGCCCGACCATCGCGGGCGATCCGGTCGAGCTGCTCGAACCCCATTTCTTCGATTTCTCGGGCGACCTGTACGGACAGGTGATCGAGGTCGCGCTGATCGACTTCATCCGTCCGGAGGCAAAGTTCGATTCGCTCGACGCGCTGAAGGTGCAGATGGCGGCGGACTGCGTGACGGCACGGGCGATGCTGGCGGGTGGATAGCCCGTAGCGTTCGACCCGGATCGAGAATCGCCGTTCGTCCCGAGCGAAGTCGAGGGACGTGCCGCGAGCGCTGCGCCAAGGTGTCTCGACTACGCTCGACACGAACGGTGTGGTGGTCGGACGGAAGTCCCCGTTAACCGCGCTACCGCACCCCTACCCGCGCCACCAGCATCGTCAGCGCCGCCGCCAGCGCCGCCGCGACCCACAGCGCCGCCAGCCCCAGCCACTGCCACCCGATCGCGCCGACGACCACCCCCGCGACGAACCCCAGCCACAGCAGCAGTTCGCGCCGCAGGCCCGGTGCCGCCGCCTCGCCCATCAGCCGCCGGGCGAGCCGCTGCCCGATGCGGACCAGCGTGCCGGTCATGTAGGTCAGCGCGACGCGCACCTCGCCGTCGGGGGCGACCACGCCGTTCTGCGCTCCCATCGCGGCGGCCAGCGGCAGCACCGCCAGCGTGACCGGCGCGAAGGCGGAGAGCGCCGCGCCCAGCGCCAGCAGCACCGTCACCAGCCCCATCACCGCCTCGCCGCGGCGCGCCTCGCCCAGCCGCTCCTGCGCCGCCGCGCCCGCGACGGTGCCGAGCATCGCCCCGCACACGAACGCCAGCAGCAGCGCCGCCGCCGTGGCCGCCGCGCCGTTCCACCCCTCGGCAAGGCCGAGGCCCAGCCGGGTCGAGTTGCCGCTCATGAACGAGGCGAAGAAGCCGCCCAGCGCCTGGAACGCGATCGCATCGACGATTCCGGCCAGCGCCGCCAGCAGCACGGCGGCAAGGGTCGCGGCAGGGGTCAGGCGTCGCATCGTCGCTCCTTGTGCCCGGCTTCACGGACGTTGGGCAAGATGGTCCGGCGATCGCCGCTCGCAAGGCTGCGTCCAATGGGTTAGGCCGAAAAAATGACGGTCGCGATGGTCCCCTCTCCCCAGGCGCTGGGACAGTTGCTCGGCGCGCTCGATCTGGTCGGGGTCGCGGTGTTCGCGGCGTCGGGCGCGCTGGCCGCCACGCGCACCGGGCAGACGTTCGTGACGGCGGCGTTCTTCGCGCTCGTCACCGGGGTCGGCGGGGGCACGGTGCGCGACCTGCTGATCGGCGCACCGGTATTCTGGGTGCACGGCGCGCCCTATGCCGCGATCTGCATCGGCATGGCGGTGCTGGTGTGGATCACCCCCGAACGCTGGTGGCGCGAACGCGCGCTCGAGTGGTTCGATGCGGCGGGGCTGGCGGCCTATGCGGTGTTCGGCGCGGCCAAGGCGCTGAGCTTCGGCGTGCCGACGTTCGAGGCGGCGCTGATGGGCGTGCTGACCGCCTGCGTCGGCGGCATCCTGCGCGACATGCTTGCGGGCGTGCCCTCGATCCTGGTCCGCCCGGAACTCTACGTCACCGCCGCCGCGCTTGCCGCCGGGCTGCATGTCGTGCTGGTGGCGATCGGCCTGCCGCCGTTCGTCGCCGCCCTGCCTGCCGCCGCGGCGGGCTTCGTGTTGCGCGGCGCGGCGATCCACTGGCGCCTCGGGCTGCCCGCCTATCGGGGGAAGCGGTAGCCCTACCCCCGCACCACGCCCGTCTCGCGGAACGGTTTCGGCTCCTTCGGCGGCACCGCGCCGTCGTTCAGCCGGCATTGCCAGAAACCGACGTCGATCCAGCGTCCCTGCTTGAACCCGATCTCGCGGTACACCCCCGCGCGGCGGAACCCCACCGCCTCGTGCAACGTGATCGATGCATCGTTGGGCAGCGACAGCACGCCGATCGCCTGGGTGAAGCCTTGCGCGCGCAGCGTGTCGATCAGCGCCTCGTAGAGCAGCCGCCCGGTGCCCTTCTGCTGCGACGCCCCCGCCATGTAGATCGACGTCTCCACGACATAGCGGTACGCGGGCCGATCGCGGAACCTGGTCGCATAGGCATAGCCGAGCACCGCATCGCCGTCCGCTTCGCCGGTGGTCGCGACCAGCCACGGATACAGCCCGTCGCTCGCCGCCATGCGGTGGCGGATCGCCCGCGCATCGGGCGCATCGGTCTCGAACGAGACGGTCCCGCCCAGCACATACGGCGCATAGATGGCGGCGATCGCCCCGGCATCCTCGGGCCGCGCAGGCCGGATCGCGATCATGAGGACAGCCGCGCGACGATCAGGTCGAGCAGCGACACGTCCGCGGGGCTCGCCCGCACCGGCCCGATGCCCGCGCATTCGATGCAGCGCGCCTGCACCCCGGCCTTGCCCGACAGCATCGATCGCGCATCGCCCAGCGCCTGCGCCAGCATCAGCCGCTGCTCGCGCGCGGCAAGGCCGATCAGGTCGGTCGCCGCCGCTTCGCCGTCGTCGCCGCGCTGCTGGTCGGCGAAGCTCCTGAACAGCGCCTCGAACGCGCTCGGCTCCTTGTCGAGATAGATCGCGCGCGCCTTGGCCGGATCGATCTTCGCACGGCGGGCCGCCTCGGCCACGGCATCGCCCAGATTGCCGAACCGGTCGACGAGGCCCAGTTGCCGCGCGGTGCCGCCGTCCCACACCCGGCCCTGCCCGATCTGGTCGACCCGCGCCTGCGGCAGCTTGCGCGACTCCGCCACCAGCCCGGTGAAGCGGCGATACACGTCCTCGACGCCCGCCTGCATGATCGAATCGAACGCCGGGCTGGTGCCGCGCATCACGTCGGGCTGGCCGCTGAGCGGCGTGGTCGCGACGCCGTCGGCGGTGACGCCGATCCTGGCCAGCGTGTTCTCGAACGTCGGGATCACCCCGAACACGCCGATCGATCCGGTGATCGTGTTCGGTTCGGCGAAGATCACGTCGCCCGGCGTCGATACCCAATATCCGCCCGATGCGGCGAGGCCACCCATCGACACCACGACCGGCAGCTTCTTCGCGACCTTCGCCTGGAGGATCGCCTGGCGGATGCGCTCCGACGCCAGCACCGATCCGCCCGGCGAATCGACACGCACCACCAGCGCCTTGAGGTTCCTGGTCGCCAGCCCATCGAGCAGCAGCTTGGCGATGGTGTCGCCGCCTGCCGTGCCCGCCTTCGCCTCGCCGTCGACGATCGTCCCCGCGATGGTGATGACGCCCACCGCATCGCCCCCGGTCGGCAGCGGATGCGCGGCGAGCCAGCTGGCGTATTTGATCGTGCGGAAGCTGCCCGCGGGCTTGTTCGCCTCTGCGCCTGCGATCTTGGCGACCCGCTGCCCGAAGGCGATGCGGTCGCCCAGCCGGTCGACCAGCCCGGCGCGGACATTGGCCTGCGCCACGTCGCCGCCGGTCGCCTGCACCGCTTCCGCCGGACGGGTCAGGAACGCATCGAGCTGTGCCTTGGGCCGCGCCTTCAGGACGCCTGCGCGCCACTGGTCGAAGATCGCGCCGTACAGCGCCTGGTTGGCGGCGCGCGCCGGTTCGGACTGGTCGGCGCGGGTGAACGGCTCCACCGCCGACTTGAACTGGCCGACGCGATAGACGTGCGCGTTGACCCCCAGCTTGTCGATCAGCCCCTTGTAATAGGGCTGCGACCCGCCGGGTCCGCGGAACAGCGTGCCGCCGAACGGATTCTGCCAGATTTCGCTGGCATTGGCGGCGATGCGATAGCCGCCGTCGGTATAGAGGGTGGCATAGGCCAGCACCGGCTTGCCGCCGCTACGCACCCGCGCCACCGCGTCGCCCACCTCGGCCAGCGCGGCGGGATAGCCGCCCGCGAAGCGATCCATGTCGAGCACGACCGCCTTGACCCGCGCGTCGTCCTTCGCGGCGTCCAGCGCACGCACCACGTCGCGCAGCCGCAGCTCCTGCGCCACGGCCTGGCCCGAGAGCGCCGCGACCGGATCGGCCTCGGCAGGCTGTTCGACGATCGTGCCCGACAGGTCGAGCACCAGCGCCCCGTCCGTCACCCGCGTATTGGGCCGCGCCGAGAGCATCGCGAACAATCCGCCGAAGAACAGCAGCATGAGCAGCAGCACCAGCGCATCCTTGATGCCGACCAGCAGTTTCCATGCGCCACGTACCAGCTTCACGCGCGTTCCTTCCGGGGGTTTATCGTAGGTCGATAATTAGCGGACGGCGCCGGTGAGTAAAGCACGATAAAGCTCCTCCCCGGCACGGGGAGGATTTGCTTGGCCCTCCCAACCCACTACAGCGCCGCCCATGGCCGAAACCGTCGCCCCCGCCGCCCCCGCCACCGCCCGCGCCGAACTCGCGGCGACGCTGCGGCTCGCGGCGCCGCTGGTGGGCGCGAACCTGCTCCAGATGGCGGTCTATGCGGTGGACGTGGTGTTCGTCGCCCGCCTCGGCACCGTCGAACTCGCCGCCGCGACCCTGGGCGTCTATGCCTACAGCGTCATCCTCTTCGCGCTTTCCGGCCTTGTCGGGGCAGCCGCCCCGATCATCGCCGCCGAACTGGGCAAGCGCGCGCATGCGGTGCGCGAGGTGCGGCGCTCGTTCCGCATGGCCCTGTGGATCGCGGTGATCGGCAGCCTGCCGTTCATGGCGCTGCTGGCACATGGGGAAAGCCTGCTGCTCGCGACCGGACAGGATGCGACCGTCGCCGCGCGCGCCGATGCGTTCCTCGACATCCTGCTGTGGGCGATGATCCCGGCGGTCGCGGGCGCGGTGATGCGCATCACCGCCTCGGCATTGGGGCGGCCCGGCTGGGCGATGGCGATCACCGCGCTGGGGCTGGGCGTCTCGATCCTCGCCAACTGGCTGCTGGTGTTCGGCAACCTCGGCTTCCCCGCGCTGGGCCTCGAAGGCTCGGCGATCGCCAGCGTGACCACCGCCACCGCGATGGGCGTCGCCTATGCCGCGGTGCTGCTCGCCGATCGACGGCTCCGGCGCTTCCGCCTGTTCGGGCGCTGGTGGCGCCCCGAATGGAGCCGGTTGCGCCAGATCGCGGTGCTCGGCCTGCCGATCGCGGCGACGATGACGTTCGAGGGCGCGCTGTTCTCCGCCGCCGGCTTCCTGATGGGACGCATCGGCGTGACCGAGGTCGCGGCGCATGCCATCGCGCTCCAGATCGCGGCCTTCCTGTTCCAGGTGCCCTTCGGCATCGCGCAGGCGGCGACGATCCGCGTGGGGCTGGCCTATGGCGCGGGCGACCGGACGTGGATCGCACGCGCGGGCTGGTCGGCGCTGGCGGTCGGCACCGGCTTCATGGGGTTCACCGCCCTGCTGCTCTGGGCGTTCCCGCGCGCGTTCCTGTCGGTCTATGTCGATGTCGACGCGCCCGCCAACGCCGCGATGATCGCGCTGGCGCTGCAATATCTGGTCATCGCCGCCCTGTTCCAGCTGGCCGACGGCGCACAGGCGGTGGCGGCGGGCGTGCTGCGCGGGGTGCAGGATACGCGGGTGCCGATGGTCATCGCGCTGGTCGGCTACTGGCTGATCGGCTTCGCGACCTCGGTGGCGCTGGGATTCTGGACGCCGCTGGCGGGCGTGGGGGTGTGGATCGGCCTGTTGCTCGGGCTGCTGGCGGTGGCGCTGCTGCTCGTCGATCGCTGGCGGCGGCGCGAGGCGCTGGGGCTGGTGCGGCCCGTCTGACCTTCAGCACGCGCTACCCGCAAAATTGTTCCCGGGGCGGTTGACGGGCGATGCACGGCTGCACATATCCCGGCCGCTGGCACTCCCCATGGGCGAGTGCCAAACCATGTTTCACATGCCGAAAGGGAACCCTCGCATGAACTTCCGTCCGCTGCACGACCGCGTGCTCGTCCGCCGCGTCGAGGCCGAGGAAAAGACGCTCGGCGGGATCATCATCCCCGACACCGCCAAGGAAAAGCCGCAGGAAGGCGAAGTCGTCGCCGCCGGTGCCGGTGCCAGGAACGACAAGGGCGAAGTCTCGCCGCTCGACGTCAAGGCCGGCGACCGCATCCTGTTCGGCAAGTGGTCGGGCACCGAGGTGAAGGTGAACGGCGAAGACCTGCTCATCATGAAGGAAAGCGACATTCTGGGGATCGTCGGCTGAGCCGACACGCCTTCCACTAGTGTCAATTTTGTCAATTTTCAGATTTGAAAGGGTAGCCACATGGCAGCCAAGGACGTGAAATTCGGTCGTGACGCCCGCGAGCGCATCCTGCGCGGCGTCGACATCCTCGCCGACGCGGTGAAGGTGACGCTGGGGCCGAAGGGCCGCAACGTCGTCATCGACAAGTCGTTCGGCGCGCCCCGCATCACCAAGGACGGTGTGTCGGTCGCCAAGGAAATCGAACTGAAGGACAAGTTCGAGAACATGGGCGCGCAGATGGTGCGCGAAGTGGCGTCGAAGACCAACGACATCGCGGGCGACGGCACCACCACCGCCACCGTGCTGGCGCAGGCGATCGTGCGCGAAGGCATGAAGTCGGTCGCCGCGGGCATGAACCCGATGGACCTGAAGCGCGGCATCGACATCGCCGTCGCCAAGGTGGTCGAGGACGTGAAGGGCCGTTCCAAGCCGGTGTCGGGTTCGTCCGAAGTCGCGCAGGTCGGCATCATCTCGGCCAACGGCGACCGTGAAGTCGGCGAGAAGATCGCCGAGGCTATGGAAAAGGTCGGCAAGGAAGGCGTCATCACCGTCGAGGAGGCCAAGGGCCTCGAATTCGAGCTGGACGTCGTCGAAGGCATGCAGTTCGACCGCGGCTATCTGTCGCCGTACTTCATCACCAACCCGGAAAAGATGCAGGTCGAACTGAACGACCCCTACATCCTGATCCACGAGAAGAAGCTGTCGTCGCTCCAGGCGATGCTGCCGATCCTCGAGGCGGTGGTGCAGTCGGGCCGTCCGCTGCTGATCATCGCCGAGGACATCGAGGGCGAGGCGCTGGCCACGCTGGTGGTCAACAAGCTGCGCGGCGGCCTGAAGGTCGCGGCGGTCAAGGCGCCGGGCTTCGGCGATCGTCGCAAGGCGATGCTGGAAGACATCGCGATCCTGACCAAGGGCGAAGTCATCAGCGAAGACCTCGGCATCAAGCTCGAGTCGGTGACGCTCGGCATGCTCGGCACCGCCAAGCGCGTGACGATCGACAAGGACAACACCACCATCGTCGACGGTGCGGGTGAAGCCGATGCGATCAAGGGCCGCACCGATGCGATCCGCCAGCAGATCGAAGTCACCTCGTCGGACTATGACCGCGAAAAGCTGCAGGAGCGTCTGGCGAAGCTCGCCGGTGGCGTCGCGGTCATCAAGGTCGGCGGTGCGACCGAGGTCGAGGTGAAGGAGCGCAAGGACCGCGTCGACGACGCGCTGCATGCGACCCGCGCGGCCGTGGAAGAAGGCATCGTCCCCGGCGGCGGCACCGCGCTGCTGTACGCGACCAAGGCGCTCGACGGCGTGACCGGCGCGAACGACGACCAGACGCGCGGCGTCGACATCGTCCGCAAGTCGCTGACCGCGCTGGTGCGTCAGATCGCGCAGAACGCGGGCCATGACGGCGCGGTCGTCTCGGGCAAGCTGCTCGACCAGGCCGACACCTCGTTCGGCTTCAACGCCGCGACCGACCAGTATGAGAATCTGGTTGCCGCGGGCGTGATCGACCCGACCAAGGTGGTGCGCACCGCGCTCCAGAACGCGGCGTCGGTCGCGGGTCTACTGATCACGACCGAAGCCACCGTCTCGGAACTGCCCGAGGACAAGGCGTCCCCGATGCCCGCCGGCGGCGGCATGGGCGGCATGGGCGGCATGGACTTCTGATTTTCGACCGGGGCAGCGTTCGCTGCCCCGGACAGAAAATCGGAACGGCCGGCGGGTCGGCGGCACCGCCACCGACCCGACCGACGGGCACCGGCTTCGCCGGTGCCGGACCCGGACCGAACACAAGAAAGGCCGGGAGGGGGATGCCCTTCCCGGCCTTTTCCATGCGCAAGATCAAATGCCAAAACCGACTGACGCTCGGCTTGCGTCACGATAGTATCGACCGATGCCGACAGCCACGACTCTCCCGAAACATCGGTATGCCACGCAGATACTGGCGACCGCGCTATCGACAGCCACGCTCACCTATCTCGCGGTCGTGCTCCACCTTCGGCCGGGTATCTGGAACATCTTGTGGATGTTCGGCCCCGCCCTGCTGATCGCCCTGTCGTGCAATCGTTCCGGTGCAGCGCTCGTCATGACCTGCATATTGCTGCCAACGTCCTGGATCGTCGTTTCGATCGTCGGCGGCGCGATGGGCGGTATCTGACTACCCCGCCGGCTTCCACACCTGCGTCTGGCAGAAGAACGCGATGCACCCCTGCACCTTGAGCGTCCCGTCGGCTTCGCGCGACACGATCGACTTGTAGGTCTTGCCGTTGCGGGGGTCGTAGATCCGCCCGCGCCAGTCCTTGCCCGCGTCGGTGAAGCCGGTGAGGATCGGCATCCCCAGGATAGGGCGCGAGCGCAGCGCGGGGTCGCCGTTGTTCACGTCGGTCCTCGCCGCATTCGGCGCGGCCTTGAGGATACGCACCAGCCGACCGCACACGGTCGCACCGCAGCGGCCGATCTCGATCACGCCCGATCCGTCCGCGGTGACATAGCGCCCGGCGATCGGCGTCGCCGCCACCGCGGGAAGCGCGCCGAGCAGCGCCGCGGCAGCGAGCAGCGCCCTCATTTGAAGTTGTCGGCGTAGGCCTGAAGCTTCAGCTTGCGCTCCGGCGCGGGCACGACGTGATAGTCGATGCCCTCGCGCCTGGCATAGTCGGTCGCGGCGTCGAGGGTGGGGAACTTCAGCTTCACCTGATCGCGCGTGTCGCCCGATCCGGCCCAGCCGGTCAGCGGATCGGCCTCCTTCGGCTCGGTCGGCTCGAACTCGAGCATCCACAACTGCGTCTTGGCGCGGCCGGACTGCATCGCGTTCTTGGGATATTGATAGATGCGGGCGTTGGGCATGAAGCGAACCTTGGATGTCGAAGCGATTGCCGCCTGCATAGCAAAGCACGGGCGTCATGCCAGCAGGAGTCGCAGGGTACCCCGGTGCAAAATGCCCGCCGCAGGGGATCGAATTGCGCCGCGAACCGTCCTGCCATTCGATCCGGCAGTCCATCTGCACGCAATACCGCCGTTCCCGCCGCTTATTGCTGTTGCGACTGGTTATCATTAATGGTCGCTTTCCTCTTGTTTGTGTGCGCGAAAAGGCATAAAGCCCCCGGCGTCGCGGCAGGACCGCGCACCTGACTGCACGGAGAGAGAATCTTGGCTCGCAAGAAGATCGCGCTGATCGGCGCCGGCAACATCGGCGGCACGCTCGCCCATCTCGCGGCCCTCAAGGGGCTGGGCGACATCGTCCTGTTCGACGTCGTGGAAGGCGTGCCCCAGGGCAAGGCGCTCGACCTGTCGCAGTGCGGCCCCGTCGAGGGCTTCGACGCGACGATCACCGGCAGCAACGACTATGCCGATATCGCAGGCGCGGACGTCATCATCGTCACCGCCGGTGTCGCGCGCAAGCCGGGCATGAGCCGCGACGACCTGCTCGGCATCAACCTGAAGGTCATGAAGGCCGTCGGCGAAGGCATCAAGGCTAACGCCCCCGACGCCTTCGTCATCTGCATCACCAACCCGCTCGACGCGATGGTATGGGCGCTGCGCGAGTTCAGCGGCCTGCCGCACAACAAGGTCGTCGGCATGGCGGGCGTGCTCGACAGCGCGCGCTTCTCGCACTTCCTCGCGGACGAGTTCGGCGTCTCGGTGAAGGACGTGAACACCTTCGTGCTCGGCGGCCACGGCGATACGATGGTGCCGGTCCTCGAATATTCGACGGTCAGCGGCATCCCGGTCAGCGACCTGATCGAGATGGGCTTCTCGACCAGGGAAAAGGTCGACGAGATCGTGAAGCGCACCCGCGGCGGCGGCGGCGAGATCGTCGCGCTGCTCAAGACCGGCTCGGCGTACTACGCGCCCGCGACCAGCGGCATCGCGATGGCCGAGGCGTATCTCTACGACCAGAAGCGCATCCTGCCCGCCGCGGCGCACCTGTCGGGCGAATACGGCATCGACGACCTGTATGTCGGCGTGCCGGTGGTGATCGGCGCGGGCGGCGTCGAGAAGGTCGTCGAGGTCAAGCTGTCGGACGAGGCCAAGGGCAACCTCCAGGTGTCGGTCGACGCGGTCAAGGAACTGCTCGTCGCCTGCAAGGGGATCGACGGCAGCCTCGCGTAACAGTTGATGCCGTACCCCCGCGGAGGCGGGGGTCCAGGGTAACGGCGCGCGGCGTCTGCGGCTCTGGATCCCCGCCTGCGCGGGGATACGACAGGAGCGACGGATGAAGGCCGGATATGTCTACATCGTCGCCAGCCGCCGTAACGGAACGATATACACAGGTTCGACCAGTAATCTGATCCAGCGTATTCATCAGCACCGCAACCGAACCATCGAAGGATTTACCCGCGAACACGATTGTACGCTTCTGGTCTGGTACGAATGCCATGACGATCTGCAGGAGGCCCGCCTTCGTGAACGCCGGATCAAGAAATGGAACCGCGACTGGAAGTTGCGGCTGATCGAAGAAACCAATCCCGGCTGGAACGACCTGTTCGCCCGGCTGACCTGATTTTGGCTCCGCCAGACGGAGTAGCAAGGGAACCGAAGATGAGCATCCTCGTCAACAAGAACACCAAGGTCATCACCCAGGGCATGACCGGCGAAACCGGCAGCTTCCATACCAAGGCGGCGCTGGACTATGGCACGCAGATGGTCGGCGGCGTGACGCCGGGCAAGGGCGGGACCGAGCATCTGGGCCTGCCAGTGTTCAACACCGTCGCCGAAGCCAAGAGCAAGACCGGTGCCGACGCCTCGGTCATCTATGTGCCGCCGCCCTTCGCCGCCGATTCGATCCTCGAGGCGATCGATGCCGAGATTCCGCTGATCGTCGCGATCACCGAAGGCATTCCGGTACTCGACATGGTCAAGGTGAAGCGCGCGCTGTCGGGCTCCAAGTCGCGGCTGATCGGCCCGAACTGCCCCGGCGTGCTGACGCCGGGCGAATGCAAGATCGGCATCATGCCGGGCAGCATCTTCAAGCAGGGCAGCGTCGGCGTCGTCTCGCGCTCGGGCACGCTCACCTATGAGGCGGTGTTCCAGACCTCGAACGCAGGGCTGGGCCAGACCACCGCGGTCGGCATCGGCGGCGATCCGGTCAACGGCACCAACTTCATCGACGTGCTCGAGCTGTTCCTCGCGGACGAGGCCACCCAGTCGATCATCATGATCGGCGAGATCGGCGGCGACGCCGAGGAGCAGGCCGCGCAGTTCCTGATCGACGAGGCGAAGCGCGGGCGCAAGAAGCCGATGGCGGGCTTCATCGCGGGCCGCACCGCGCCTCCGGGCCGTCGCATGGGCCATGCCGGTGCGATCGTGTCGGGCGGCAAGGGCGACGCCGAGAGCAAGATCGCGGCGATGGAAGCGGCGGGCATCAAGGTTGCCGCCTCGCCCAGCGAACTCGGCTCGACCCTGCTCGAAGTGCTGAACGGCTAAACTCTACCCGCCCCGCGCCGGTATGATGCGCGGGGCACCTGCCCGGTTCGACCGGGCAAAAGCGGACGGGAAACGACCATGGGCTACGAAGGCCAGGATTTCGACATCGCCGCCGGCGTCAGCCCGGCATTCGTGGAAACGCTCTATGGTCGCTACCGCGAGGACCCCTCCTCGGTCGATGCGGGCTGGCGCCACTGGTTCGAGGGGCTGGAGGGCGCGACGCAGCAGCCGAGCTGGACGAACAAGCGCTGGCCGCTGACCGACACCGATGCGCTCACCGCCGCGCTCGACCCGACGCAGATGGAACCGGCGCCCAGGCCCGCCAAGGGCGGCGGCAAGCCCGCGGCGGCGGCGGCTCCGGCAGCACCCAAGGTCGATATCGCCAAGGCGGCCGCGCAAGCGATCCGCGCGCAGTTGCTGATCCGCACCTATCGCGTGCGCGGGCACCTTGCCGCCAATCTCGATCCGCTGGGTCTCGCCCGGCGTGACCTGCCCGAGGACCTGCGCACCGAATATCACGGCTTCTCGGATGCCGAGATCGATACGCCGGTGTACCTCGGCGGCACGCTCGGCCTCGAATGGGCGACCGTGCGCGAGATCGTCGACATCCTGCGCGCCAACTACTGCGGCAACGTCGGCCTCGAGTACATGCACATCGCGGACGTGGAGGAGCGCAAGTTCCTGCAGGACCGGATGGAGGGCCGCGACAAGGCGATCCAGTTCACGCCCGACGGCAAGAAGGCGATCCTGAGCAAGGTCATCGAGGCCGAGCAGTGGGAGAAGTTCCTCGGCCGCAAGTACGTCGGCACGAAGCGCTTCGGCCTCGACGGCGGTGAATCGATGATCCCGGCGCTCGAAGCGGTCATCAAATACGGCGGCCAGATGGGCGTGCGCGAGATCGTGTACGGCATGGCGCACCGCGGTCGCCTGAACGTGCTGACCAACGTGATGGCCAAGCCGTTCCGCGTGCTGTTCCATGAATTCGCGGGCGGCAGCGCCAACCCCGACGACATCGGCGGTTCGGGCGACGTGAAGTACCACCTTGGTACCTCGACCGACCGCAGCTTCGACGACGTGTCGGTGCACATGTCGCTGGTCGCCAACCCCAGCCACCTCGAGGCGGTGAACCCGGTGGTGCTGGGCAAGGTGCGCGCGCAGCAGACCTTCCGCAGCGACCTCGAGACGCACGAACAGGTGCTGCCGGTGCTGATCCACGGCGACGCCGCGTTCGCGGGGCAGGGGATCGTATGGGAGTGCCTCGGCTTCTCCGGCATCCGCGGCTATAACACCGGCGGCTGCGTCCACTTCATCATCAACAACCAGGTCGGCTTCACCACCAGCCCGCAGTTCGCGCGCTCGTCGCCCTATCCGTCGGACGTGGCGAAGGGCGTGCAGGCGCCGATCTTCCACGTCAACGGCGACGATCCCGAGGCCGTGACCTTCGCCACCAAGATGGCGATCGAGTTCCGCCAGAAGTTCCACCGCGACGTGGTGGTCGACATGTGGTGCTATCGCCGCTTCGGCCATAACGAGGGCGACGAGCCGGGCTTCACCCAGCCGCTGATGTACGCCAAGATCAAGGGCCATCCCGGCGTCAGCGAGATCTACGGCAAGCGGCTTGCGCAAGAAGGCGTGATCGACGACGGCTTCGTCGCCGCCAAGACGAACGAGTTCACCCAGCATCTGGAGAGCGAGTTCGATGCGGCCAAGAGCTACAAGCCCAACCGGGCCGACTGGTTCGCCGGGCGCTGGTCGGGGCTGCATGCGCCGATGGACCCGGAAGGCTCGCGCCGCTCGGTCGAGACCGGCATCGCGCCCAAGCTCTTCGAATCGCTCGGCCGCACGCTGACCACGGTTCCCGAAGGCATCCAGATCCACAAGACGCTGTCGCGCGTGCTCGACGCCAAGCGGGCGATGTTCGCCAGCGGCGAAGGCATCGACTGGGCGACCGGCGAGGCGCTGGCGTTCGGCTCGCTGCTGTCCGAAGGGTTCGGGGTGCGCCTGTCGGGACAGGATTCGGGCCGCGGCACCTTCTCGCAGCGGCATGCGGTGTGGGTCGACCAGACCGACGAGCACAAATACGTGCCCTTGAAGACGATCGAGCACGGCAACTTCGAGGTGCTCGACAGCCCGCTGTCCGAATATGGCGTGCTCGGCTTCGAGTACGGCTATGCGCTGGCGGACCCCAAGGCGCTGGTGATCTGGGAGGCGCAGTTCGGCGATTTCGCCAACGGCGCGCAGATCATGATCGACCAGTTCATCGCCGCGGGCGAGGCCAAGTGGCTGCGCGCCAACGGCCTCGTGATGATGCTGCCGCACGGCTATGAGGGCCAGGGACCGGAGCACAGCTCGGCGCGTCTCGAACGCTTCCTCCAGCTGTGCGCGGGCGACAATATGCAGGTGGCGAACGTCACCTCGCCTGCCAACCTGTTCCACCTGCTGCGTCGCCAGATGCACCGCAACTTCCGCAAGCCCCTGGTCATCATGACGCCCAAGTCGCTGCTGCGGCACAAGCTGGCCACGTCCAGGGCGGAGGAGTTCCTCGGCACCACCCACTTCAAGCGGCTGCTGTCCGATCCGTCGGCCCCGGCGGACCAGGATACGACGCGCCTCGTGCTGTGTTCGGGCAAGGTCGCGTTCGACCTGATCGAGGCACGTGACGCGGCGGGCGACACCACGACCCAGATCGTGCGCGTCGAGCAGATCTATCCCTTCCCGACCGACGCGCTGGTCGAACGGCTGAAGCGGCTGCCGAACCTGACCGACGTGGTGTGGGCGCAGGAGGAGCCGAAGAACAACGGTTCGTGGTTCCTCGTCGAACCCGCGATCGAGGAAGCGCTGGCCGAGGCCGGGGCGCCGGTCGCGCGTGCCCGCTATGCGGGCCGGGCGGCGGCGGCATCGCCCGCCACCGGACTGATGAAGCGCCACCAGGCCGAGCAGGGTGCGCTGGTCGCCGATGCGCTCGGCCATAACGTCCGCGACGAAATCCGCCGCACCCGCCAGTCCGAGGGCGATCGCGCCACCGGCAAGGCCGCATCCTAACCGTGTTATTGCCCCCACGGGGGAGATGAGGAAAATCCGATGGCAACCGAAGTTCTGGTCCCCACGCTGGGCGAATCGATCACCGAAGCGACGCTCGGCGAATGGCTGAAGAAGCCCGGCGAGGCGGTCGCAGCCGACGAGCCGATCGCCAGCCTCGAAACCGACAAGGTGTCGGTCGAAGTGCCCGCCCCGGTCGCGGGCGTGATGGGCGCGCATGCGGTGCAGCCGGGCGACACCGTGTCGGTCGGCGCGATGATCGCGACGATCGAGAGCGGCGACGGTGCCGCCGCCGCCCCCAAGGCCGAAGCGCCGAAGGCGGACGCCGCACCGGCTCCGGCCCCCGCCGCCGCCCCGGCCCTGGCGCAACAGGCTCCGGCAGGTGGCGAGAGCGTCGATGCCGCCGCGCTGTCGCCGTCGGTGCGCCGCGCGATCCTCGAGCACGGCGTCGATCCTGCCAAGGTCAAGGGCACCGGCCGCGACGGGCGCATCACCAAGGAAGACGTGATCGCCGCCGCCGGTGACAAGTCGGCCGCCGCCGCGCCTGCCGCCGCCGCCCCGGCGGCCGCCCCCGCCGCCAGCGCCGCCCCGGCCCGCGCCGAGGAACGGGTCAAGATGACCCGCCTGCGCCAGACGATCGCCCGTCGCCTCAAGGAAGCGCAGGATACCGCCGCGCTGCTCACCACCTTCAACGACGTGGACATGACGGCGGTGATCGAGGCGCGCGCCAAGTACAAGGACCTGTTCGAGAAGAAGCACGGCGTACGGCTGGGCTTCATGGGCTTCTTCGTGAAGGCCGCGACGATGGCCCTGAAGGACATTCCGGCGGTCAACGCGCAGATCCAGGGCGACGAGATCGTCTATCACGACTATGCCGACATCTCGGTCGCGGTCAGCGCGCCGCAGGGTCTGGTCGTGCCGGTGATCCGCGATGCCGACAAGATGTCGGTCGCGCAGGTCGAGAAGACCATCGGCGACTTCGGCAAGCGCGCGAAGGACGGCACGCTGAAGATAGACGAGATGAAGGGCGGCACCTTCACCATCTCGAACGGCGGCGTGTTCGGCTCGCTGATGTCGACCCCGATCGTCAACCCGCCGCAGTCGGCGGTGCTGGGCCTGCACCGCATCGAGGAACGCCCCGTCGTCCGCAACGGACAGGTCGTGGTGCGTCCGATGATGTACCTTGCGCTCAGCTACGACCACCGGCTGATCGACGGTCGCGAGGCGGTGACCTTCCTCGTCGCGCTGAAGAACGCGATCGAGGACCCGACGCGCCTGCTGATCGACCTGTAAGGAACGGCGGGCACCGATGGGCATGGTGATCTATCTGCGGCGGGCCGGCGATGCCGACCTCGACCGGCTGATCGCCGACCCGTCGGTGTTCGAGGATTTCCTGTTCGAGGAGGGGGTCGAGAATCTCGACTTCCTCGACCTCGGCGAGGCATGGCATGCGCTCCATTACCTGCTGACCGGATCGGCGGAGGATGTGGGACATCCGCTCGGGATCATCATCGCCGCGCTGCCCGAACTGGGGGCCGACGAGCATGGCGAGGGCGGCATCGGCCTGATCGCGCCCGATCGGATGCTGGCTTTCGCCGATGCGCTCGACGCGCAGGACGATGCGGCGCTGGCTCGCCGGTTCGCGCCGAAGGCGATGGCGAAGGCCGATGTCTACCAGGCGGACGCCCTCCGGGGTGCCGACGCGCTCGATTATGTGATGCAGGGGGTTCCGGCCCTCCGACAATTTGCGGCACAATGCCGCCGTACCGGCGACGGCGCGATCCGCGTGATCGCCCACAACGACTAGGACGGGATGAAGACGATGGCTGATTATGATTTCGACGTTCTGGTGATCGGTGCCGGTCCCGGCGGCTATGTCGCGGCGATCCGTGCGGCGCAGCTGGGCCTGAAGGTGGCCTGTGCCGAGGGGCGCGAGACGCTGGGCGGCACCTGCCTGAACGTCGGGTGCATCCCGTCCAAGGCGCTGCTGCACGCCTCCGAAATCTATGAGGAAGCCGCCCACGGCGCGCTCGCCAAGTTCGGCATCGAGCTGGACGGGGCGCGCCTCAATCTCGAGCAGATGCATGCCGAGAAGAAGAAGGCGGTCGGCGAGCTGACCGGCGGCATCGAATATCTGTTCAAGAAGAACAAGGTCGAATGGCTCAAGGGCTATGCCGCGTTCGAGAACGACCATTCGGTGAAGGTCGGCGAGCGCACCGTCACCGCGCGCGACATCGTGATCGCGACCGGCTCGTCGGTGATGCCGCTGCCGGGCGTGCAGGTGGACAATGACGCGGCGGTGATCGTCGATTCGACCGGCGCGCTGGCGCTGCCCAAGGTGCCCGAGCATCTGGTGGTGATCGGCGGCGGCGTGATCGGCCTCGAACTCGGCAGCGTGTGGCGTCGCCTGGGCGCCAAGGTCACGGTGGTCGAATATGCCGACCAGATCCTGCCGGGCTTCGACGGCGAGGTCCGCAAGGAATCGGCCAAGCTGTTCAAGAAGCAGGGCATGGACCTCAAGACCTCGACCAAGGTGACCGGTGCGAGCGTCGACGGCGGCACCGCTACCCTCACGATCGAACCGGCGGCGGGTGGTGAGGCGACCACGATCACGGCGGACGCGGTGCTGGTGTCGATCGGCCGTCGCGCGAATACCGAGGGGCTGGCGCTCGACAAGGCAGGCCTCGGCGTCAACCAGCGCGGGCAGGTGGACATCGACGACGAGTTCCGCACCAGCGTCGACGGCATCTGGGCGATCGGCGACGTGGTGCACGGGCCGATGCTCGCGCACAAGGCCGAGGACGAAGGCGTCGCGGTGGCCGAGTTCATCGCCGGGCAGACCGGCATCGTGAACCATGCCGTGATCCCCAGCGTCGTCTACACCATGCCCGAGATCGCGGGCGTCGGCCTGACCGAAGAGGCAGCCAGGGAAGCGGGCGAGGTGAAGGTCGGCAAGTTCCCCTTCGCCGCCAACAGCCGCGCCAAGACCAATCGCGACACCGATGGCTTCGTGAAGGTCATCGCCGATGCCAGGACCGACCGGGTGGTGGGCGTATGGATCGTCTCGTCGCTCGCCGGCACGATGATCGCGCAGGCGGCGCAGGCGATGGAATTCGGCGCTACCAGCGAGGACATCGCCTATACCTGCCACGCGCACCCGACCCATGCCGAGGCGCTGAAGGAAGCGGCGATGGCGGTGCAGGGCAAGCCGATCCACATCTGACGCGCGGCCGTCGGTCGAACAACGGCGGGGCGGGGTACGGCGACGTATCCTGCCCCGCTTGCGTTGCAGGAGCCGTCCCGTCGGTCCCGAGCGACGTCGCGGGACGTGCCGCGGGCGCTCCCCACCATGCCTCGACTGCGCTCGACACGAACGGGAAAGGGCTTGGTCCATCCCATCGTACCAGGCGCCGGCAGAAGAACGGCCCGCACCACCCCTGAGGACGGTACGGGCCGCTCGATAACGGTCCGGCAGGCGGGTCGTCACGCCGCGGGCGGCACGACCTCTTCCTCGGTGCGCGCCACGCGGCGGCGGCGGCGCGGTGCTTCGGCGACATCCCCCGCCGACAGCGCGGGCGGCAGGCGATCGGCCTCGATCGACGGTGCGGCTTCGGGCGCGGCGGCGGGTGCCGCCTCGACGCGCGCACGCGGGGTACGGCGGCGGGTCGGCTTGGCCTCGACCGGTTCGGCGGCGACGGGTTCGGGCGTCACCTGCTCCTGCGTGCCGATCTCGCCCTCCACCGCGCGGACTTCGCCGACGCTGGGCGCGTTGCGCGGCGTGTCGCGGCGCGGACGGTCGCGCTGCGGGCGATCCTCGCGGGCGGCACGTTCCTCGCGAGGGGCACGCTCGTCGCGCTGGGCGCGCGGCTGACGCTCTTCACGCGGGCCACGGTCGTCGCGCTGGCGGTCGTCGCGGTTGCCGCGCTCCTGCGGCTGGGCGTCGCCGCCCTCGCCGTCGAACTCATATTCCTCGTCGTCGGCACCGTCGAAGTCGTCGCGCACGCGGCGCTGCTGTTCCTCGACCCGCGACCGGCCCGCCTCGAGCACGCGGAAATAATGGTCGGCGAACTGGAGATAATATTCGGTGTTCACCCGGTCGCCCGCACGCTGCGCGTCGGCGGCAAGGTTCTTGTACTTCTCGAGCAGCTGCGCGGCGTTGCCGCGGGCGCGATTGTCGATGCGATTGCCGTTGTCGCGCGGATTGCCGCCGCCGCTTCCCGGCTGACGCTGGCCACCGCGACCGCGACGGCGGCCGGCCTGACGATTGTTCATCAAGGGTTGGTTGTCCTGTCCTTACCTGTCCGTCGATCTCGCGATCCCGGATGCGAGCAAATCCGCGAGGCGGTGCGTCAAGGCACCGTCCGCCTGCCACGGCCGCGTGATACAGAGGCGGCGCACATGACGATGGAAGGAGCCCTGCCCGCGATCAACGACATGGTCGATGGTGCTGCCCCGTCGCAGGTCTTAGCGAGTGCGCGGGCCTTCTCCAAGCGGAAAGATGGGGAGGACGTGGCCGTCGATCAACCCGCGACGATGCAGCGGGGCCGTTGCCCCAGATCGCGCACCAGCCGCGCGGGCAGCCCGGCGGCCTCGACCAGCGCGGCGACGGCATCACCTTGGCGATGGCCGATCTCGATCGCGGCGATGCCGCCCTGTGCCAGCAGGCGCGGCAGGTCGGGCACGATCCGACGATAGTCGTCGAGGCCGTCGGCCCCGGCGAACAGCGCGCCCGGCGGTTCATGGCCCGCGACCTCGTGCGGCAGCGATTCGCCGGTGCCGATATAGGGCGGGTTGGCGAGGATCAGGTCGAAGCGTTCGTCGATCCCCTGCGTCCAGTCGCCCTGCCGCCATTCCACCCGATCCGCGCACCCCAGCGCCGCCGCATTGGCGCGGGCATAGCCGAGCGCCGCCGCCGACGCATCGATGCCGAGGCCGCTCGCCTGCGCCCACTCCGCCAGCGCGGCGAGCAGCAGCGTGCCGGGTCCGGTGCCGAGGTCGAGGATGCGCGCCGGCGCGCGGCCGGCGAAATGGGCGACGGCGGCCTCGACCAGCGTCTCGCTGTCGGCACGCGGGACGAGGGCGCCGGGGCCGACTTTCAGGTCGATCGTCCAGAAGGCACGGGTGCCGGTGATATAGGCGACCGGTTCATGGGTCAGCCGCCGCTCGACCAGCGCGGCGAACCCAGGCGGCACGGGATCGTCGAGGCGGCCGAGCAACATCTCCTCGCGCGGGATGCCCAGCGCATGGGCAGCGAGCAGTTCGGCGTCGAGTCTCGGCGAGTCGGAGACATCAGCGATGCGGGCCGTCGCCTGCGTGAGGGCGTGGCGCAGCGTAATCATAGGTGCACGCGGAGGTGCGGAGACGCGGAGACAGCAGAAGGTAGAATTCGCGCAGAGGCGCGGAGGCGCGGAGGGGTTGCGTTCGGCGCGGCGTCTCGCGCCGTCAGGTGCTGCATCGCATCGCTGCTACGGGCAGCACGATAGATCGCTGCGCGATCGTTATGCCCCGGCACACCCCCTCCGCGCCTCCGCGCCTCGGCGCGAACCATCTTCCTTCTGCCTGCCGCCTCATCCATCCAGCGTCGCCAGCCGCTCCGCCTCGTCCTGCGCGATCAGCGCGCCGAGCAGTTCGTCCATCTCGCCCTCGAGGATCTCGGGCAGGCGGTGCAGCGTCAGGTTGATGCGGTGGTCGGTCACGCGCCCCTGCGGGAAATTATAGGTGCGGATGCGCTCCGACCGGTCGCCCGATCCGACCATCGAGCGCCGCGTGCCCGCGCGTTCGTCGGCGAGGCGCGCGCGTTCCGCCTCGTACAGGCGGGTACGCAGCACCTTCAGCGCCTTTGCCTTGTTCTTGTGCTGCGACTTCTCGTCCTGCTGGATCACGACGAGGCCGGTGGGAAGGTGGGTGATGCGCACCGCCGAGTCGGTGGTGTTGACCGATTGCCCGCCCGGCCCTGACGACCGGTACACGTCGATGCGCAGGTCCTTGTCGTCGATCTGCACGTCGACCTCCTCCGCTTCCGGAAGGACGGCGACGGTCGCGGCGCTGGTGTGGATGCGCCCGCCGCTTTCGGTCGCGGGGACGCGCTGCACGCGGTGGACGCCGCTCTCGAACTTGAGGCGCGCGAACACCCCTGCGCCGGTCACGCTGGCGACGACTTCCTTGTAGCCGCCTGCGTCCGACACCGATGCCGAGATCAACTCGATCCGCCAGCCGCGCGTGTCGGCATAGCGCTGGTACATGCGGAACAGGTCGCCCGCGAACAGCGCCGCCTCGTCGCCGCCGGTGCCCGCGCGGATTTCGAGCATCGCCGCGCGCTCGTCCGCCGCATCGCGCGGCAGCAGCGCGAGGGCAAGCGCCCGCTCCGCCGATTCGAGCGCGGCACGGTTGCTGTGCAGTTCCTCGATCGCCATCGCGCGCAGGTCGTCGTCGGCGTCCTGCGTCATGTAGGTCAGGCTCTCGCTCTCGGCGCGCAGCCGCCGCACCTCGCCCGCCGCCTGCGCGACCGGTTCCAGTTCGGCATATTCCTTCGACACCGCGACGAAGCGGTCGCCGGGCAGGTCGCCGGTCGCCATCTGCGCGGCAAGCTCGTCGCGTCGCGCCTCGATCTGGGCGATGCGTTCGGGGGCGATGGTCATCTTCCGAACGGCTCCACAACGACGGTGCCGTTTTCATCGAAGCTCACCAAATCCGTTACATCGGGATTGTCGTCCGCCATGAACTGCGACCACATCCTCGAACGCAACAGATTCAACGGAACGACCTGCTGTTCTCCGCTACGGAGATTCTTCACTGCCACTTCGCCCCGCGCGAGTTCATCGTCGCCAAGGATGATCGCATATTCGGCGGTGTCAGCATTTGCCTTCGCCATTCGACGCTTCATATTGCCACGATACGCCATGTCGATCCGCAGCCCCGTCCGGCGCAGGTCCGCCGTGATCTTTTGCCCGGCACGTTCGGCTGCTGCACCAACCGGCACGACGACGGCAAACAAGCTTGGAACCTTCGGCTCCTCCAGCAACATCGCCAGCCGCTCGATCCCCGCCGCCCAGCCCACGCCGGGCGTCGCCGGGCCGCCGAGCGATTCGATCAGCCCGTCATAGCGCCCGCCCGCCAGCACGGTCCCCTGCGCGCCCAATCGGTCGGTGACGAACTCGAACGCGGTGTGGCGGTAATAGTCGAGCCCGCGCACCAGCCGGTCGTTGCGGGTCCACTTGACCCCCGCCGCGTCGAGGCCGCCGGTCACGCTCGCGAAGAAGTCCGCTGCCTCCGCCGTCAGATATGCATCGATGCCCGGTGCCGAATCGGCGATCGGCCGGTCGCGCGGGTCCTTGGAATCGAGAATCCGCATCGGGTTCTTGTCGAGCCGCTTGAGGCTGTCCTCCGACAGTTCCGCGCGATGTCCCTCGAAATGCTCGACCAGCGCGCTGCGCCACGCATCGCGCGTCGCCGCGTCGCCCAGCGTGTTGAGTTGCAGCGTCACGCCCTCGGTGATGCCCAGTTCGTAGAGCAGCTGGTCGGCCATCGCCAGCAGCTCGACATCGGCCATCGGCTCGGCCGCGCCGATCACCTCGGCGTCGATCTGGTGGAACTGGCGATAGCGGCCCTTCTGCGGGCGCTCGTAGCGGAACACCGGGCCGTGCGTCGCGAGCTTCAGCGGCGCATATTGCTGCCACCCTTCGGTCAGGTACGCACGGGCGATGCCGGCGGTGAATTCGGGGCGCAGCGTCAGCGAATCGCCGCCGCGATCCTCGAAGGAATACATCTCCTTCGACACGACATCGGTCGTCTCGCCCAGCGACCGCGCGAAGACCGCGGTCGATTCGAACACCGGCACCTCGACACGGCTGAAGCAGTAGAGGCGGCGCACGCGCTCGAACGTCTCGGCGACATGGGTGAAGCGCCGCTCGAAATCGCCGAAGATGTCCTGGGTGCCCCGGACGGGGCGCGGGGTGGTGATCTTTGCCATTGCGCGCGCGATTTATGGTGTCCCGAAGCCGAATGCCAGCGTTTACGCCGGCACCCCGCCCAGCTCGCCGCTCGCCCGCGCCTTGCGACCGTACACCGCCTCGAACAGCGGGGTCGCCATCACCGTGGTCACGATCGCCATCAGCACGAGCATCGCGAAGAGGGTCGGGCCGATGATCCCCTTCTGCAACCCGATGTTGATGATGATGAGCTCCATCAGCCCGCGCGAATTCATCAGCGCGCCGATGCCGAGCGCGGTGCGGTTATCCTCGCCCGCCAGCCGTGCCGCCGCCCAGCATGCGCCGAACTTGGCGAGGATCGACACCGCCAGCACGCCGAGCGCGATCAGGAGCAGCAGCCCCGAATCGACCGTGTCCATCCGCGTGTTCAGCCCCGAATAGGTGAAGAACATCGGCAGCAGCAGCACGACCGCCAGCGGCTCGACCTTGCGCTTCAGCTCGGTGACGAACAGCCCGCGCGGCATGAACACGCCGAGGATGAACCCGCCGAAGATCGCGTGGATACCGATCGCGTCCATGAAGAACGCCGACAGGCAGAACAGCGCCAGCGTGATCGACAGCACGGTCATGCTCATCTCGCCCCGCGCCTCGACCGCACGGCCGAGCGGGCTGAGCAGCCGCCGCCCGAACAGGATCAGGAACAGCGCGTAGAGCAGCGCCCCGCCGATCGCGAGCACCGCGATGCCCGGCCCCGCGCCGAATGTCGCCAGCACGATCGCCAGCACGCACCACGACACCGCATCATCGAACGCGCCCGCAGTCAGCGACAGCGTGCCGAGCGCGGTGTCGGCAAGGCCGCGTTCGTTGATGATCCGCGCCAGCATCGGAAAGGCGGTGAGCGCGATGCACGCGCCCATGAACAGCGTGGCGCTGCCGGTGGAGATGCCCTCGGCGAACAGCCCCGGCACCTTGAGCAACAGCGGCGTGACCAGCCCCGCCAGCACGAACGGCACCGCGATCCCCGCCGCCGACACCATCGCCGCGCTCTTCGCCTTGGTCCGGAAATGGTCGAGCCGGAGCGTCAGCCCGACGAGGAACATGTAGAGCCCGACGCCCAGCTGCGCGCCGGCATAGAGCACGCCGCGCGTCTCCTTGGGAAAGATCGCCGCCTGGAGATCGGGCAGCAGCAGCCCCAGCAGCGAGGGGCCGAGGATCACCCCCGCCACCATCTCGCCCACCACCTGCGGCTGGCCGAGGAACCGCTGCCCGGCCCAGCCGACCACGCGGCATGCCAGCAGGATCACCGCCAGTTGCAGGAAGAAGTGGATCGAATAGTCGGACGGCGCGAAGCTCGTCGCGGCGGCGACGGCAGGGCCGTGCGGGTTCAGCACGTCGCGCAACGCCGCGACCATCTCGTTCAGCAACACGCCCTCCCCGGCAAACTATGGTTGCGGAATAACGCGATACGCACGGGTCTGCAAAGCGACGTTCGTCGGTGGTTGACCGGACGCGCCGCATCGTGGCACAGGCAGGTTTCGCGCGGGCGGGTATAGCACAATGGTAGTGCAGCAGCCTTCCAAGCTGAATACACGGGTTCGATTCCCGTTACCCGCTCCAGCCGCCCCCTATTCCCGTGCGTTCAGCATCGCCTCGACCGCCAATTCGGCGGCGGCGTCCATGCGCAGGGTAATCTGTACCATCTCCGTCGGGGCCAGTGCGGCAAGATAGAGATAACTGGCCGGCTCGTGCATGCCGGGGATGACGTTCACTACCTGCAACCGCATCGGAATGATCGCCAGCGACACCGCGGGCGTGGCACCCGGCTCGTTGCGGAAGGCGACCAGCCGGCTCTCCCGGGGCTTGCCGGTCGGATACATCAGCCCGAGAAACATGGTGTCCCGGCCCGTGAACACGGGCCAACTCGGTCCGGCGACATGCCCGGCCAGTACCGGGCGGATGCCGAGGCGTTGTGCGCCGGTCGCGCCGCGATGCCCCTCCCGGACACGACCGGCGGGAATCGCCTGTACCTCCATTGCGCCGGGGATCGGTCCGGTGCGCGGCGCAATCCACGGCGACGGGGGGAATACCGGATTGCCGCACCGGTGTTCGAGGTCGAAGCGCGGGTGGAGCACGAGGTCCGCGAAGCGCCGGTCACCCGAGCGGATGACGATGCCGTTGCCCTGATAGACGAACGGTCCGACCCGCTGCACCGCCGCGTCCCGCGGATCGGCCACCGCACCGATCGCGGCGGGCGCAAGCGCGGTGATCGTCACCGGAATTTTCTGGGGCAGGACCGGGCAGACCTGCGCGGCGAGCACCGGCAGCACCATCGTCCAGATCATCCGCTTCCCCCCCCTACCTATCGCGGCGCGAACACTATCACGCCGCATCCGCCGACGCACAGCGCCGCGCCGGTAAGGTCGAACCGGTCCGGCACGATCCCCTCGACCGCCCAGCCCCACAGGACCGCGCAAAGCACATAGATGCCGCCATAGGCCGCATAGGCCCGCCCCGCGCCGCCGGTGTCGCTATGCGCCAAGACCCATGCGAACCCGGCGAGCGCCGCCATGCCCGGCACCAGCCACCACGCCGAACGATCCAGCCGCCACCAGCTCCAGAACGCAAAGCATCCGGCGATTTCCAGCAGCGCGGCAAGGAGGAAGAGGATGGGGGTCGGCATGCGTGCCGCTCCGGGCGTAAGCACCGCCGCGCCAAGTGCGCGGGCGGTGGTGGACAGGGCTGGATTCGAACCAGCGTACGGGAAACCCGGGCAGATTTACAGTCTGCTGCCTTTAACCACTCGGCCACCTGTCCAGCCGCCACCTGAACGGGCCAGCCGTTCAAGCGAGCGCGCCCCTTGCCGTCCCTGCGCGGCGCTGTCAACGGCTTGCGCCACATTCCCGGGCAACTTAGCGTCGCCGCCATCCTTTTTATGGACGGAACCCTGCCCTTGCGCCCCATCCTGCTCGCCACCTGCCTGATCGCTGCCCCCCTCGCAGCCCAAAGCGTCGATCGCGACGCGGTGAACCGCATCATCGACGAAGGCACCACCCGGACCCAGGTGATGCCGATCGCCGAGCATCTGACCGACCGCATCGGCGGGCGGCTGCCCAATTCGCCGCAGATGCGCGAGGCGGAACGCTGGACCCAGGCGAAGTTCCGCGAATGGGGGCTGACCACCACCGCCGAGGGGTTCGAGTTCGGGCGCGGCTGGACGATCGAGCGGTCGAACGTGCGGATGGTGAGCCCCCGTGCCATCACGCTGACCGCGATTCCCATCGCCTGGACGCCGGGCACGGGCGGCCCCGTGACCGCGCCGGTGATCGTCGCGCCGATCGCGGACGAGAAGGATTTCGCCGACTGGCGCGGGAAACTGCGCGGCAAGGTGGTGATGGTGTCGCGTCCGGGCACCGGGTCCGAGCCGACCGAGCCCGCCTTTCGTCGCCTTACTGCCGAGGACCTCGCCAAGGCGGACAGCTGGCGCGAGCCCGAATACGACCCCGCCGACACCGATCGTCGCGCCAGGCGGCTCGACTTCGCGCGCAAGCTCGATGCGTTCCTCAAGAGCGAAGCGGCGGTGGCGATGGCCACCATGTCGTCGCGCGACGGCAAGCTGCTCCACGGATCGGGCTATCTCTTCACCCGCGCGGTCGCGCCCGCCGTTCCGGCGATCGAGATCGCGGCGGAGGATTACCGCCGCCTCGCCCGTCTCGCGGTCAGCGGCCCCGCCCCGACGCTGGAGATCGACACCGCCGTCCGCTTCGACGACAGCGATCCCACCGCCTACAACATCCTCGCCGATCTGCCCGGCACCGATCCCAAGGCAGGCTATGTCATGGCGGGCGCGCATTTCGACAGCTGGGTCGCGGGCGACGGCGCGGTCGACAATGCGGCGGGCACCGCGGTGGTGATGGAGGCGGCGCGTATCCTCTCCGCGCTGAAGGTCCGGCCGAAGCGCACCATCCGCTTCGCGCTGTGGAACGCCGAGGAACAGGGGCTGCTCGGCAGCCTCGCCTATGTCGAGAAGCATATCGCCACCCGCCCCGAACCGGCGGCTGGCCGGGACGGCGGCTTGGCGCGCTTCTATGGCTGGACCAACCGCTTCCCGATCACGAAGCAGCCCGGCTATGACGCGATGACCGCGTATTTCAACATCGACAACGGATCGGGCAGGATTCGCGGGATCAACGCCGAGAACAACGTCGCCGCCGTGCCGACCCTGCGCGAATGGCTCAGCCCCTTCGCATCGATGGGTGCGACGACGGTCGCCAACCGCCGTACCGGATCGACCGACCATTATTTCTTCCAGTCGGTCGGCCTGCAGGGCTATCAGTTCATTCAGGACCCGCTCGACTATGGCAGCCGGTTGCACCATACGAGCATCGACACCTTCGATCACATCAAGGGGCCGGACATGCGGCAGAACGCGATCATCCTCGCGTCGCTGCTGCTGAGCGCCGCCAACGCCGACAAGGCACTGCCCCGCCCGCCGCTCCCCACCCAGCCGGTTCCGACCGACCCATACGCGATCCCCGAGAAAGACTGACATGGCCCGCAAAGGACACCGCCCGAGCAAGGCGTCGCCGCAACGCCCGCGTTTCTGGGGCCGCCACGCCGCCTTCGCCGCGCTCGACAATCCCGAGCGGCGCATCCGCAAAATCTGGTGCACGCACGAGATGGGCGCGCAGCTGGTCCTGCCCGAGGGCGTGCCGGTGGTCTATGCCGAGGCGGCGGACCTCGCGCGGCTGGTTCCCGCCGACGCGCCGCACCAGGGCATCGTAGTGGAGGCCGATCCGCTGGAGGATATCTGGCTCGCCGACCTGATCGAACAGGGACGCGACGACGACCGCCCGATCCTGCTGCTCGACCAGGTGACCGATCCGCACAATGTCGGCGCGATCCTGCGTTCGGCGGCGGCGTTCGACTGCCTCGGCATCGTGACGCAGGACCGGCACGCCCCGCCCGAATCGGGCACGGTCGCGCGGTCGGCATCGGGCGCGCTGGAGAGCGTGCCGTGGGTGCGCGTCGTCAACCTGTCGCGCGCGCTGGTCGAACTGGGCGACGCAGGGTATTGGCGGGTCGGGCTGACCGGCCATACCGACACGCTGCTGTCGCAAGCGCTGGGGCCGAAGCGGGTCGCGCTGGTCGTGGGCGCGGAGGGCGAGGGGATGCGCCAGAACACCGAGGCGCATTGCGACATCCTCGCCAAGCTGCCGATCTCCGACCGGGTCGAGAGCCTGAACGTGTCGAACGCGGCGGCGATCGCGCTGTATGCGGTGGCGACGCACGGGGGGTGAGGTTCGTCCCCCATCCCGTTCGGTTCGGGTAGGGATCGAGCGCAGTCGAGAGCCCGTATCGAGAACGCCTTTGCCCCGAGCGCGTCATGGGCAAAGCCCATGCCGTCGGACGGGCGATGCCCGCCAGCCGCGCCGGGAATAGTGCGAACCAGCTTCTCGCTGCTTCGTCTCTATTCCTCGGCGGCGATCGTCACCCGCAACCCGTCCAGCGCCTCCTCGAACGGAATCTGGCACGCCAGCCGCGAGGTCGCATCGCGGTCGTCGACCGAATCGAGCAGGTCGTCCTCGTCGCGGCGCATCGGCGGCAGCCGGTCGAGAAACGCCGGATCGACATGGACGTGACAGGTGGCGCACGAACAGCAGCCGCCGCAGATCGCCAGCATCTCGGGGAAGCCGTGGTCCTTGACCACCTCCATCACCGACAGGCCCGCCTCGCCCTCGAGCGCATGTTCGGTCCCGGCGCGGTCGACGACGATCAGCTTGGGCATCTTGATTTCTCCAGTCGCCGCGCGACATGCGGGAGCCTCCGCCGCTTTGCAAGGGACACAGGGTCATGGGGCTTTCCGCCGAACAGTTGCGCGCCTCGCTCGACGCATTGGCTGTCATCGAGCCGGCGTTCGGCGTGGCGCTCGGCTATGCCGGATACCCGGAACCCCGCATCCGCGAGCGCGGCTATGCGACGCTGCTGCGCACGATCGTCGGGCAGCAGGTGAGCTACAAGGCGGCCGATTCGGTGTGGCGCAAGCTGGAGGCGATGCTGGGTGACGCGACCGATCCGGCGCGCATCCTCGCGGCCAGCGACGAGGCGCTGCGCGCGGCGGGGCTGTCGCGGCAGAAGGCGTCCTATGCCCGCAGCCTTGCCGAGGAGGTGACGAGCGGGCGGCTCGACCTCACCCATCTGCCGGAGGACGACGAGGCGGCGATCGCGGCGCTGGTGCGGGTCAAGGGGATCGGGCGCTGGTCGGCGGAGATCTACCTGCTGTTCGCGGAAGGGCGCACCGACATCTGGCCCGCGGGCGACCTGGCGGTGCAGGTGCAGGTCGGGCGCATCCTGGGGCTCCCCGAGCGGCCGAGCGAGAGGGACATCCGCACGCTGGCCGAGAAGTGGCGCCCGCATCGCAGCGCCGCGACGGTGTTCGCATGGCACCATTATATGTTCGATCCGGCGGCGCAGGCGGCGAGCAACAGCGCGATCTGACGCGCCGCAACCGGCGCGTCCGGCCGGCGGCGCGCAAAGCGCCGTCCGACGACGCGGGCTTCGCCCGCAGCGGGGCCGAAGTTTACAAACTTTACACTAACGGCGTTGGTTTTGTGCAGGTCCAGCCGTCGGCAGCCGTGCCCGGGCAGATCGTCCCCGATGCACAGCATGGCACGGCAATCGCGTGTAGGACAGCCGTTGCCGTCGGCTGCGCCACGCGATACGATCGTCGACAGGCGTGGCCCGCGCCTCCCCCCTCCGACCGGGGAAGTATCGAACATGCAGGGCGATCGGGATCATCGGACCATTCGGCCGGGCGTTCGCATTAGGAGGGATTGCGGCAACAGCCCGGATGGAGGTTCCACCATGCCGTTATCCGCACCGATCCATTTCCTGAAGCGCCGCGCCCGATCGATCGCCCGCGAAACCCGCGTGCCGTTGCACCAAGCACTGGACGATATCGCCCGCAGCGAGGGATTCCGTTCGTGGAGCGCATTGTCGGCGCAGGCCGGGGCGGCATCGCCGCCCGCCTCGCTGCTGCCCGAGCTGAGCGAGGGGGACATGCTGCTGCTCGGCGCGCGGCCCGGACAGGGCAAGACGATGCTGGGATTGCAGCTGCTGGTCGACGGTACCCGCGACGGACGGCGGAGCGTCTTCTTCACGCGGGAAATCACCGAGCGTGAGGCGCGGCACCGGCTGCGGTCGCTGGGCGGTGGCGACCATGCACCGGAGATCGTCGCAGGTGACGACATCGATGCCGACTGCATCGTCCGCCACCTGATGGATGCGCCGCGCGGCAGCATCGGGGTGATCGACTATCTCCAGATCCTCGACCAGCAGCGCCGCACGCCGGTGCTGGGCGAGCAGCTGGCGCGGCTCGCGCGGTTTGCGCAGGGCAGCGGCGTCATCCTTACGTTCCTGTCGCAGATCGAGCGCGGATTCGATGCGGCACGCCGCCCGCTGCCGGGCATGGCCGATGTCCGCCTTCCCAATGCGATACCACCGGGGATGTTCTCCAAGGCGTGTTTCCTGCACGGCGGGAGGATGGGGATGCAGGCGACCGCGCCGGTGTAGCCGTTGCTGCCGGTCGAGAGTCCGATCGATGATCGAAGGGTCGCCCCCGGGTCGGGGCTCCTTCTCGATACGGGCTCTCGACAGGCTCGATCCCTACTCGAAGCGAACGGGTGGAGGTAGGGGCCGCGCTGCGCTACCGCCCGGCCCACCAGTCCGCATAGGGCGTGTTTACCACCTTGCGGCGGTTATGGTCGGGCGCGCCGTCGTCCCACCATGGCTCGCCGCGCTCGCCCAGCGCCACCTTGGCGGCATCGACCGCGCGGCGAGCCGCTGCCACGGCGGCATCGTCCTCCGCCCGCTTGCCCGCCGCGACGGCGCGGCGCGCGTCCATCAGCGCCTTCACCAGCGCCTCGCGTTCCGCCTCCGGCAGGTCGGGCCGGGTCGCGCGCCACAACACCCCGTCCACCACGATGTAGCGGCCGTCGGGCGTGCGCGGCGGCGCGGTCATGCCGGTTCGATCAGCCGCACCGCCTGCGCCCGCGCCTCGTCGGTGATCTCGGCACCCGACAGCATCCGCGCGATCTCCTCGCGGCGTTCGGCGTGGTCGAGGGGCCGCACGCCGGTGCGGGTGACGGTGCCGTCGTGGCGCTTGGCGATCAGCAGGTGGCGCGCGCCCCGTGCCGCGACCTGCGGACTGTGGGTGACGACCAGCAGCTGCTTCGCCATGGCGAGGCGCGCCAGCCGCTCGCCGATCGCGGAGGCGACCGCGCCGCCGACGCCGCGATCGATCTCGTCGAAGATCATCGTCGCCGCACCGCCTTCCTCCGCCAGCGCGACCTTCAGCGCGAGGATGAAGCGCGACAGCTCGCCGCCGGACGCGATCTTGGCGAGCGGCGCGAAGGGCGCGCCGGGGTTGGTCGAAATCTCGAACTCCACCCGGTCGCGTCCCGCCGCCGACCAGCCCGATGGGTCGAGCGGCGCGACGACGCTGCGGAACTTCGCCGCGCCCAGCTTCAGCGGATCGAGCTCGCCCGCCACCGCCTTGTCGAGCCGCTTGGCGGCGGCGATGCGCGCGGCGCTCACCCGGTCGGCGCGCTTCACATAGGTTTCGCGCGCCTTCGCCACCCGTGCCTCCAGCGCGCCGATCCCGGCTTCGCTCGATTCGAGCAGCGTCAGGCGTCCGGCGAGGTCGGCGGCGAGCGCCGCCAGATCGTCGGGCTGGACCCGGTGCTTGCGCGCCGCCCCGCGCAGCGCGAACAGCCGGGCCTCATCCTCCTCCAGCGCGGCGGCATCGAACACCAGCGCCTCGCTCGCGTCGCGCAGCGCGGCGGCGGCGGCTTCCACCTCGATCAGCGCGCGATCGATCGCCGCCAGCGAATCGCCCAGCGCCGGATGCGCCTCGGCGATGCGCTCAAGCCCGCGTGCCGCCTGGCGCAGCACCGCCAGCGCGCCGTGCGAGCCCTCGATCCGGTCGTCGACCTGGGTCAGGTCGCCCGCGATCTTCTCCGCGCGCTGCATCTCGCGGCGGCGTTCGGCGAGCGTCGCCTCCTCGCCGGGTTCGGGGTTGAGCGCCGTCAGTTCGGCGACGGCGTGTTCGAGCCATTCGCGGTCGCGCTGCGCCACCTCGATATCGGCCTGTGCGGCGGCCAGCGCCGCTTCCGCCGCGCGCCATTCGCGATAGGCGACGGCCAGCGGCTGGGTGTCGACCTGTGCGAAGCCGTCGAGCAGTGCGCGGTGGCCGCGCGGATTGAGCAGCCCGCGATCGTCGTGCTGGCCGTGGATCTCGACCAGATGCGGCGCGAGATCACGCAGCAGCCCGGCGGAGGCGGGCTGGTCGTTGACGAAGCCGCGGCTGCCGCCGTCGGCCTTCACGATGCGGCGGATGATGAGCGGCTCGCCGGGTTCGAGGTCGAGCGCGTTGTCGTCGAACAGCCGCGCGACCGGCCCGCCGGGCACCGGCGCGGCGAAGGTGGCGGTCACCGCCGCCTGTTTCGCGCCATGGCGCACCAGCGCGCTGTCGCCCCGGCTGCCGAGCGCCAGTCCCAGCGCATCGAGCAGGATCGACTTGCCCGCCCCGGTTTCCCCGGTGAGCACGCCAAGGCCGTGCGCGAAGTCGAGGTCCAGGGCCTCGATCAGCACCACGTCGCGGATGGAAAGGGCGGTCAGCATGACGCCGCCACCCTTACATCAAGAACAAGGCAAGAACAAATGCCTTTGCGCGATTCGCGGGCGCGTCAGTTGCCGGTGCTGGAACCGATCGTGCCGCCGGTGACGGTCGATCCGCTGCCGGTCGGGCCGGTGGTCGTGCCGCCGGTGGTCGGCCCGTTGGGCGACGGGGTGGTCGCGGGCGGGGTGAGCGGGGCTGCGGGCGTATCGTCCGCATCCTCCAGCTTCACCGTGCCGGTGGGCGGCGGCGCGGGCGGCGCGACCTTCACCGGGATCGGCTTGGGCGGCGGCGGGGTCTTGTCGCGGATCAGGTCATAGGCGCGCTGATACCAGTCGGTGCCGGGATAGTTGGCGCCGAGCACCGCCGCCGACTTCTTCGCCTCGCCCGGCACGCCGAGCGCCAGATAGGTCTCGGTCAGGCGCATCAGCGCCTCGGGCGCGTGGGTCGTCGTCTGATACTGGTCGATCACCGAGCGGAAGCGCATCGATGCGGCCAGCCATTGCCCGCGCTGCTGGTAGAAGCGGCCGATCTCCATCTCCTTGCCCGCGAGGTGATCGCGCACGAGGTCGAGCTTCAGCCGGGCATCGGCGGCATAGGGCGTGTCGGGATAGCGGCGCGACAGTTCGCCCAGCGCATCCATCGCCTGCATCGTGATCTTCTGGTCGCGGGTCACGTCGCTGATCTGCTCGTAATAGCTCAGCGCGATCAGATAATAGGCATAGGGCGCGTCGCGGTTGCCGGGATGGACCGACAGGAAGCGCTGCGCCCCCGCGATCGCCTTGGTATAATCGGCGTCGAGATAATAGCTGAACGCGCCCATCAGCTGCGCGCGGCGCGCCCAGACCGAATAGGGATGCTGGCGCTCCACCTCGTCGAACAGCGCGGCGGCGACCTTGTACTGCTGCCGGTCGAGGCGGCTCTTGGCGGCGGTGTAGAGCGTGCCCACGTCGCGCGCGACATAGGGCAGGTCGCGCCCTGCCCCGGCCCCGCCGCGGGCACAACCCGACAGGCCGGCACCGGCGATGGCGACGAGGACGAGCGCGGACGCGCGGAACGGGAGGGTACGCATGGGCCCCGCTTCTAATGCGCAAGCACCAGCGCGAACAGTCCCTTTCGCGCACGGGCAGGGGGTAGCGCGAACCGTCCCTTTCGCGCATGGGATGGCGTGCAACCGCCCCATCGCAAAAGGACGTTCTCCGTGCCCGTCACCAAGCTCGAAATGCACCGCGTCGAAAAGCCGTGGGGCCGCCACAAGCTGGGCTTCGGCTTTGCCGACCAGCCCGCCGATGCCGATCCCGTCGGCGAGATCTGGTACAAGACGCCGGGCGACGACACGCCCGACCTGCTGGTCAAATATCTGTTCACTTCGGAAAAACTGTCGGTGCAGGTCCATCCCGACGATGCCCAGGCGCACGCCCGCGGGCTGCCGCGCGGCAAGGACGAATGCTGGACGCTGCTGGACGCCGAGCCCGATTCGACGATCGCGCTGGGCACGCTGGAACCGATGACCGCCGAGGAGCTGAAGGCCGCCGCGCTCGACGGATCGATCGAGGCGAAGCTCGACTGGAAGCCGGTGAAGCCGGGCGATTTCTTCTATGCCAAGTCGGGCACGGTCCATGCGATCGGGGCGGGGATCACGCTGATCGAGATCCAGCAGAATTCCGAGACGACCTATCGCCTGTACGACTATGGCCGCCCGCGCGAGCTGCATCTGGAGGACGGGGTGGCGGTGTCGGACGCGCGGCCGTTCGTGGCGCCGGAGGCACCGGGCAAGGTCGCCGGGGACCGCACCATCCTGGTCGACGGCCCCAAGTTCGTGCTGGAGCGCTGGACCGGCGGCGAGCGCACCGTGACCGTGCCGGAAGGCGTGAAGGGCTGGTTCGTGCCGGTGACGGGTTCGGGCGAGGCCGACGGCGTTGCCTGGACCGCGGGCGACTGCCTGACGTTCGAGGGGCAAGTGTCGGTACGGGCGAGCGAAGATGCCGACCTGCTCTTCGCCTATCCGGGCGATCATTACGCCTGACGTGAAAATGAACGCGAAGTAGTTTTCCGTTCACGCAACTGTTGGGGGTACGCGCCGTTCTTCCCCGCATCCTGACGGATGAGGAGTAAGAATATGCGTACCCCGATCCTTGCCGCGCTGGTCACGGCCGTCACCCTGCCGGTCGTCGCCACGCCTGCCATGGCGCAAACCCCGCGCCAGGAATATCGCGACGAGCTGCGCGATGCCCGCCGCGACTATCGCCGCGACATCCGCCGCGCCGATTCGCCCCGCGACGTGCGCGAGGCGCGCCGCGAATATCGCGAGGACGTGCGGGATGCGCGCCGCGACCTGCGCCGCGACCAGCGCGACTGGCGCCAGTATCGCAACTACAACTACAACCGGTTCGAGCCGGGGCAGGGCCGCTATTATGCCGACCGCTATTATCGCGACGGGCGCTATTACCAGCCGCGCTACCTGACCCGCAACGACCGCATCTATCGCGGGCAGAACGGCCGCTATTACTGCCGCCGCAGCGACGGTACGACCGGGCTCATCATCGGCGGCATCGGCGGCGGCGTGCTGGGCAACGTGATCGCGGGCGGCCAGTCGAGCCTGCTCGGTACGCTGATCGGCGGCGCGGGCGGCGCGCTGCTCGGCCGGTCGATCGATCGCCGGCAGGTGGTCTGCCGGTAAGTCGCTGGCGGGAACGCGCGGAGACGCGCGTTCCCGGAACGGTACCGGCCCGCTCCCCCACCCGGCCACCCACGCCAGTATCCTGTTGGGTGGCCGGGTGGGGGAGCGGACCGGTGCCGCACGAAAGCCCTACTCCGGGGCGGCTGCGCGCCGCCCCGGCAGTCCGCCGACGACATAGACGGCAAGTCCCGCCCAGATCAGCGCGAAACAGGCGAAGCGGGTCGGGGTCAGCGGCTCGCCGAACACCGTGATCGCCAGCGCGAACTGGATGGACGGGGCGAGGAACTGCAACATGCCCATCGTCGCGAGGCGCAGGCGGCGTGCGGCGGCGGCGAACAACAGCAGCGGCGCGGTGGTGACGGCACCGGCCAGCACCAGCAGCCCGGCCATCCCCGGCCCCCGCTCGAACGCCAGCGGCGCACCCGCCCCGAGCCACAGCAGATAGCCGAGCGCGACGGGTGCGAGCAGCGTCGTCTCGACCATCAGCCCTTCGAGCGCGCCGACCGACACCGTCTTGCGGATCAGGCCGTAGAGCGCGAAGCTGACCGCGAGGCTGAGGCTGATGGCAAGCGCCGCCAACGACGACCCGGCCGCGAACAGCGCGACCCCGGCTCCGGCCAGCGCCACCGCGATCGCCTGTACCCGGTTCATCCGCTCGCCCAGCAGCACGACGCCGAGCACGACGTTGAGCAGCGGGTTGAGGAAATAGGCGAGGCTGGCCGCCAGGACCTGCCCATGCAGCACCGCCCAGACATAGACCAGCCAGTTGATCGCGATGCAGCCTGCGCTGGCGATCAGGTTCAGCAGCGCGCGGCGATCGGCGAAGGCGGCGCGCAGCGCGGCACCGCGCCGCGTGGCGACCACCAACCCGGCCACCAGCAGCGCCGACCACAGCACCCGCTGCGCCACGATCTCGCCCGCGTCGATCGGTCCCAGCAGCCGGAAATACAGGGGCAGCAGCCCCCACAGCGCATAGGCGCCGACGCCGAACGCCAGCCCCCGCCGGTCCGCCCCCCCGCGCACCTCGATCAGATCAGCCCGCCGGTCAGGAACAGCCGCAGCCCGCTGACGATCAGGATCACGAGGTTGAGGTTGCGGCCCGAGGTCCTGGACGACAGGATGCCCACGACCAGCCCGACCAGCGCGATCGGAAACACGATCCAGTTCATCAGCGAGATGACGGGGAGCAGCGCCGGAATGGCCAGCACCAGCGCGACAAGGCCGATCAGGATCGAGACGAGGTTCAGCATGTCCCGCAAATGGTCACGACCGTACGCAAGGACAATGGCGTACCGCCATTTTTCGCGGCATTGCGGCATGCACCGGGTCGGCGAGGACCGGGTGGGTCTGGAAAGGGGGCGTCGTCGATGATTCGCATGGGAGTGTTCGCCGCGCTGGCATTGCTGACGGCCTGTGGCGGCGGGGACGAGGCGTCGAATACCGATGCGCTCGACAGCGAACTGGCGTCGGCCAACGATGCCGATCCCGCGGTCACGGCGGCGCTGCACGACCAGATCATGGTCGATCCGACGCTGCGCGCGCAATCGAACGGCGATGCGGTGCGCCCGCCCGACCAGCCCTATGCCGCGCCGATCCCCTCGCCGACCGTAGCGGCAGGCAGCGCCGCCGGACCGGAGCAGCTGGCATCGGCCCCCGCCCCCGGCGACTGTCCGTCGTGCGGCACCGCGCGCGAGGCGATGACGCTGGGCGAGCTGGCGGCAATGCAGCGCAACGCGCGGCGGCAGTGTGCGAGCAAGATCGCCTATTCGGCGCGCTGGGCGACGCAGCTGCCCGCCCCCTTCGCGCTGCATCCCGATGCGCGCGTGACCGAGGCGGCGGGCACCGATGCCGGTGGCTGCCGCCTGCGCGTGGTGAGCTATGTGATCGACCAGCCGGTCGGGCGGGTCATCGACTGGTACTACACCCGCGCCCGCGCGGGCGGCTATTCCGCCGAGCATCAGGCGGAGGACGGACAGCATGTGCTGGGCGGCAGCCGCGGCAATGATTCGTTCGCGGTGTTCGCCGCACCCGAGGGGCGCGGCACGGCAGTGGACCTCGTGGTCGGGGGGTGATGGTGCGGCGCTCCGGTGATGCCGGAGCGGGGGCCGTTCCCTCTCGGGGTTTCTCTGCGAAAGTTCAAGGCCAACCCCTGATCCTGCCGTACCCCCGCGCAGGCGGGGGTCCAGAGCCAAGTAAGACAACGGCTTGCGTCCGTAGCTCCTGGACCCCCGCCTGCGCGGGGGTACGGAACAGGACTTTCGCGCAGGAATCCTGCCAGAAAGGGGGGGAAGCATCGTCCGCGTTTCTATCGAACGCTACCGCCGGTAGCTGCCGGGATCGAGGCCGTAGCGTTGCAGCCGGTCGTAGAGGCTGCGTCGCGACATCGCCAATGCCTCGGCGGCGGCGGCGACATCGCCGCCCGCGCGCTCCAGCGCCTCGCCGATGACCGCCGTCTCGAACCGCGCCACCCGCTCGGCAAGCGGCAGGCCGTCCTCCTCCCCGGCGGTGCCGGGCAGCGCGAGCACGGTCTGCACCGCGAAGTTGCGCAGCGCCCGCACGTTGCCGCGCCACGGATCGGTCATCAGCCGCGCCTCGACGGTCGCGGTCAGCGCGGGCGTTTCGCGCCCGAAACGCTCGGCGGCTTCGCGCAGGAAATAGCCGAACAGCAGCGGCACGTCGGCACGCCGCTCGCGTAAGGGGGGGATGCGCAGGCGGACGGTTTCCAGCCGGTACAACAGGTCCTCGCGAAACCGCTGCTCGGCGCACGCCTGCGCCAGATCGCCCTTGGCCGCCGCCACGATGCGCAGGTCGACGCTGCGCGGCGACCCGCCGCCGATCGGGGGCAGTTCGCGTTCCTCGATCACCCGCAGCAGCTTGCCCTGAAGCCCGTGCGACATGCTGTCGATCTCGTCGAGGAACAGCGTGCCGCGATCCGCGTCGGCGATGCGCCCCTGCTGGTGGCGCGAACCGAACAGCGCCTCGTCGGCCAGCGGATCGGGCAGCGCGGCGCAGTCGATCGCGACGAACTCGCGTGCCCGCCTGCGGCTCCGGCGGTGCAGCATCCGCGCGACCAGCTCCTTGCCGGTGCCCGTCTCGCCCTCGACCAGCACATCGACCTCGACCTCGGCGAGCTGGCGGATCGCCGCGCGCAGGGCGATCATCGCCGGGGTGGTGCCGATCAGCGGGAAATCCTCCTCGGCGGCGGGGAGCGCGGCGCGCAGCCGCCGGTTCTCGATCACCAGCCGCCGCGTCTCCAGCGCGCGGCGGACGCTGGCGACCAGTTCGTCGGTCGCGAACGGCTTGGCGATGAAGTCGAACGCCCCCCGCCCCAGCGCCGCGACCGCCATCGGGATATCGCCATGCCCAGTCATCAGCAGCACCGGCAGTTCGGGATCACGCGCGCGGACGGCATCGAACACCGCATGGCCGTCCATGCCGGGCATGCGGATATCGGTCACGACGATGCCGGGATAGTCGGCATCGATCTCCGCCAGCGCGGCGCGCGGGTCGGCATGCGCCTCCACGTCGATCCCGGCGATGGCGAAGGTATCGACGATCGCCAGCCGCAGATCGTCGTCGTCATCGATCAGCAGGACCTTCATCGCCCATCCTCCCATGCCCGCGCCACCGTGACGCGAAACGCCGCCCCGCCCAGCGGCGAGGGCACGACCGCGACCGTGCCGTCGAACGCGGTCACGATATCGCGCACGATCCCCAGCCCCAGTCCCAGCCCCTCGGGCCTGCCGGTGACGAAGGGCTCGAAGATCCGGTCGGCGATCGCGGGGTCGATGCCGGGCCCATTGTCGGCGATGGTCAGCATCACCCGGTCGCCCTCCGTCGCCACGCCCAGCGCCACCTGCGCGGCGTCGCGCCCCGTCACCGCATCGAGCGCGTTCTGAAGCAGGTTGACCAGCACCTGTTCCAGCCGGACCCGTCCGGCGATCACCACCGGCTGGCCGGGCGGCGGCAGGTCGAGCGCGACCCCGGCGCTGCGGAAGCGATCGGCGATCAGCAGGCGCGTACCCGCGATCACCGCGTCCAGTTCGACCGGCCCGATCGTGCCGCTGCCGCGCCGGGCGAAGCGGCGCATCTCCTGCGTGATCGCGCCGATCCGCACGGTCAGTGCGATCGCGCGGTCGAGATTGGCCTCGACCCGCTCCAGCCGCCCCGCCCCCAGATGCACGCGGGCGTTTTCCGACAGGGTGCGGATGGTCGCGACCGGCTGGTTGATCTCGTGCGCGAGGCCCGCCGTGATCGAGCCGAGCGAGCCGAGCCGGTTGGCCTGCGCCAGTTCCTCGCGGGCTTCCCGAAAACGATGGTCGCTGCGGGTGCGCTCGGCGATCTCGGCGCGCAGCTCGGCGGTGCGGGTCGCCACCGCGGCCTCCAGCGCGGCGCGTTCGCGCGCGGCATCCGCGGCGCGGGTGGTGCGCCACGCGACGAAGGCGAGGACGACTCCCGCGACCAGCGCGGCGACGAGGCCGATCAGCCGCGCGAGATTGGCCGCCTCGCGCAGCGCGGCGGCGGCGGGCGCGACATGGACCAGCCGCCAGCCGGGCACCGGCATCGCGGCGCTCGCGACGACCAGCCGCTCGCCGTCCGGCCCGCGCGCCGTGCCCTCGGCCTGCCAGCGATAGCGGCTGGGCAGCAGCGCCGCACCGCCGAACTGCGCGGCCCGCGCGATCGCGGCGCGATCGGCGGGCGGCAGCGGGCGGGTGAGGCGGAAGCGCTCGGCGGGATCGGTCGCGAACAGGATGATCCCGCGCCCGTCGATCGCCAGCGTCTCGCCCGGATCGCCGCGCCACGCACGGACGAGGTCGTCGAACTCGACCTTCACCACGATCACCCCCGCCGGATCGGCGGCGGTGCCGATGCGACGGGCGAGGAACAGGCCCGGCCGGCCGCTGACATTGCCGACGGCGTAATATTCCGCCGCCCCGTCGCGCATCGCCCGCACGAAATAGGGGCGGAAGCGATAGTTGCGCCCGACGAAGCTTTCCGCCGTGCCCGCGTTGGAGGCGGAGATCGTCCGCCCGGCCCGGTCGATCAGATACAGCACCGGCGCGCCGGTACGCTCGGCGAGCAGGCGCAGCTTGTCGTCCATGCGGGTGCGCGCGGCGGCATCGCCCTGCCGCAGCGCGTCGTCCAGATCGCCGTATTCGCCGAGCACCACCGGCAGCAGCCGGAACTGCGCCAGATCGCTGGCGAACAGCCGGTTCTGCTGGCGCGCGACGCGCTCCGCCGATTCGCGCAGGTCGGCCCGCGCGGCGCGGCCGAGCAGCGTGGCGGCGCACAGCCATGCCACCAGTCCGACGAACACGGTCATCGCCCCGGCGGCGATCAGCGGAAGGGTACGACGACCGGCCATCGGTGCAGGATGCTGCAATGCGCCGCACGCTGTCATGCGAAATCTCGCACGGATCGCGAGGGGCAAATCGCCCGTATTTCGCTTATAACATTGATACATAACGACAAAATACGGTCTGTCGCGAAGGATTTTACTGTGCGGTCGCGACCGCGCATCCTTGGCCACGCACCGGGAATCACGGGCGGGCGAGAGGATGGGCGATGGCATTCCCCGAACAGGACGACGGGCAGCGGCGGCGTGCCGCCTGCGACGCGATCCCCCGTGCCCTGTCCCGCATCCGGCAGCGTCCGGCGCCGTTCCGGACGGCACCTTCCGATGATCCAACCATATAGGAATGGGAGAGACGACATGGCGACGATACCCATGGGCCATCCCGCGCAAGGCGCGGGGCCATCGACCAACACCCGGCTGAAATCGATCATCGGCGGATCGACCGGCAATCTGGTCGAATGGTTCGACTGGTACGTCTATGCCGCCTTCACCCTGTATTTCGCGCCGCACTTCTTCCCCGGCGGCGACCAGACCGCGCAGCTGCTGAACACGGCGGCGGTGTTCGCGGTCGGATTCGTCATGCGCCCGATCGGCGCGTGGGTGATGGGCATCTATTCCGACCGGCACGGGCGCAAGTCGGGGCTGACGCTGTCGGTGACGCTGATGTGCCTCGGCTCGCTCATCATCGCCTGCACGCCGGGCTATGCCACGATCGGGGTGTTCGCGCCCGCGCTGCTGGTGATCGCGCGGCTGATGCAGGGGCTGTCGGTCGGCGGCGAATATGGCGCCAGCGCGACCTATCTGTCGGAAATGGCGGGCAAGGACCGGCGCGGCTTCTTCTCGTCGTTCCAGTATGTCACGCTGATCTCGGGCCAGCTGCTCGCGATCCTGCTGCTGCTGCTGCTCCAGAACGTGATGCCCAGGGCCGCGCTGGAGGAATGGGGCTGGCGCATTCCCTTCGCGGTCGGCGCGGTGCTCGCCGTCGTCGTGTTCCGCCTGCGCCGCGGCCTCGCCGAGACCGAGAGCTTCAAGAACGTCAGGAAGACCGATGCGCCCAAGTCGGGCTTCCTGACGCTGCTGCGCCATCATCCGAAGGAAACCGCGCTGGTCATGCTGCTGACCGCGGGCGGTACGCTCGCCTTCTATGCCTATTCGATCTACATGCAGAAGTTCCTCGTCAACACCTCGGGCTTCACCAAGGAAGCGGCGACGCAGATCAACGCGGTCACGCTGTTCGTCTTCATGCTGCTGCAGCCGCTGGCCGGGGCGTTGAGCGACCGGATCGGGCGCAAGCCGCTGATGATCGCCTTCGGTGCGTCGGGCGTGCTGTTCACCTATCCGATCTTCACCGCGCTGTCGCAGACGCAGGACATGTTCACCGCCGGGCTGCTGGTGATGGCGGCGCTCATCATCGTGACCGGCTATACCTCGATCAATGCGGTGGTGAAGGCCGAGATGTTCCCCGCGCACATCCGCGCGCTGGGCGTGGCGCTGCCCTATGCGCTGGCCAACACGCTGTTCGGCGGGACCGCCGAATGGGTCGCGCTGCGCTTCAAGGCCGCCGGGTGGGAGCAGGGCTTCTACTGGTACGTCACCGCGATGATCGGCATCTCGCTCATCGTCTATCTGCGGATGCGCGACACCCGCAAGGACAGCCTGATCGCCGAGGACTGAGCCGTTCCGCCGCCGTTTCGATCCGCGATGCCGACCATGGACAGGTTCGGCGACCGGCGAACCGGCGGCGGCCGTGCCGGACACCGGCGTGCCGCGGACGCGACCGGGCACCCGCGCGGGCAGCTTCGGACATCGATCGGAAAATGGCGCACCCGAAGGGATTCGAACCCCTGGCCTCTGCCTTCGGAGGGCAGCGCTCTATCCAGCTGAGCTACGGGTGCATCGCCGGGGCCAAGCGCCTAGCAAAGCGCGGACGCTTATGCCAGCCGTTTTGCCGGTTTTTCCGCAGGCGCGGGCGTTTTGGGGCGAAAGGCGCACAGATCGGCCACCGGGCAGCGCCAGCATTCGGGTCGCCGCGCCTTGCAGACATAGCGGCCGTGCAGGATCAGCCAATGGTGCGCGTGCAGCCGGAACGGCTGGGGCACGACGCGGTCGAGCACCGCCTCGACCGCGTTCGGCGTCTTGCCGCGCGCCAGGCCGGTGCGGTTGCCGACGCGGAAGATATGGGTGTCGACCGCGAAGGTCTCCGCGCCGAACGCCACGTTCATCACCACGTTCGCCGTCTTGCGCCCGACGCCCGGCAGCTTTTCGAGCGCGGCGCGGTCGGCAGGCACCTGTCCGCCATGGTCGGCGACCAGCGCCTCGCTCAAGGCGATCACGTTCTTCGCCTTGGCGTTGAACAGGCCGATGGTGCGGATATGCGCCTTCAGGCCGTCCTCGCCCAGCGCGATCATCTGTTCGGGGGTGTCGACCTCGGCGAAGAGCGCGCGGGTCGCCTTGTTCACGCCGACGTCGGTCGCCTGTGCCGACAGGACCACCGCGACCAGCAGCGTATAGTCGTTGACCGATTCGAGCTCGGTTTCGGGATGCGGATTATCCTCCGCCAGGCGGCGGAAGAATTCGGCGATGTCGGCCCGTTTCAAACGCCGACCACCGCGTCCATCGTGTAGCGCCCCGCCCCCGCCCCGGTCAGCCACAGCGCGGCGCGGATGGCGCCGCGGGCGAACAGCGCCCGGTCGTCGGCGCGGTGGCCGAGCTCGATCCGCTCGCCCTCGCCCGCGAACACCACCTGATGGTCGCCGATCACCGTGCCGCCGCGCAGCGAGGCGAAGCCGATCGTGCCGCCCGCACGCGCGCCGACCAGCCCCGCGCGGCCGATCACCCCGCTGTCGGCGAGCGTGGTGCCCAGCCCCTCGGCGGCGGCATCGCCCAGCATCAGCGCGGTGCCCGACGGCGCATCGACCTTCAGCCGGTGGTGCGACTCGACGATCTCGATATCCCAGTCCGGCCCCAGCCGCCGCGCCGCGTCGCGCACCAGCCGCGAGAGCAGCGCGATGCCGAGCGAGGTATTGCCGGTCTGGAGCACCGCGATGTCCCCGGCCGCCGCGTCGATCAGCGCATGGTGCCGGTCGCCCAGGCCGGTGGTGCCGATGACGATCGGCCGCCCGGCGGCCCGCGCCGCCGCCAGATTGGCTTCCAGCGCGGTGGGGGAGGAGAAATCGACCAGCACATCGGCATGGGCGGCGAGCGTGGCGGGATCGTCGCCCGCTTCGGTGCCGCCCGCGAAATGCTCGCCGATCCGCGCGATCTCGCGCTCGATCGCCTGGCCCATCCGGCCCTGCCGCCCGAAGATGCCGATGCTGGTCATGGTTTCCGCCCGCTGTCGCACCGCTCGCGCGGCCTTTGCGGCTCCATGGCCCCGGCGGCGTGACCGTGCAAGCGATTGCGGCGATTCGCGCGCCGCCGACTCAGACGTGCGCGACCGGCGCCTCGGCGTATTTCGGATCCCTGGGGTTGAAGTCGGCCTGCGGCACGAAGGTGCGCGAGGTCAGCGCGACCTTGCCGAGGCCGAGCAGCTTGAAGGTACCGATCTTGGTGATCTTGGGCGCGCTGCCCGCGCGTTCGACCGTCACCGCATCGACGTGCAGGTCGCCGTGCTTGGTCCACAGCATGTGCGGGGCCAGCAGCATGTCCATGTTGTTGTAGCGCACCGAAATGCAGATCTTCTGCATCAGCGCGAAACGGATGATGTCGCTGAGCGACGCGCGCAGCTCCGCGGTGGCGGAGTCGGTCGCAGGACCATGATCCTGCGCAGAGGCGGTAGCGTGTTGCATCGCAGCATAATGTAATCGTTGCGACCGTATCGGGCAAGGGGGTGCGCGTTCAGCCGAACGCCCACACCCACATCAGCCGCCCCGGCGCGAAGGCGAAGGCACCGGGGATCACCAGCGCCCCCAAATACATGCCGATCAAGCGGTTACGGTGCTGCGCGATCCGCCCGGCGCGGGCCGAGGCGATCGCGAGCGCTGCGATTGCAATCGTTAGCGGTACGAAGATATGAATCCATGAGAAGCCGCCGTGATTGAGTTGGCGGATGAACAGCGCGCTGAGCGCGGTCGATACCATCAGCGCCATCCAGATCCGCCCGAGCAGCCGGTGGCGCGCCCCGCCCTTGCGGGTCAGCAGGACATAGAGGCCGAGCGGGATCGCGGGCAGCACGCTCATCAGGTGGATCGCCACCGCGACCCCGTGCGCGTCCGCCGCGGGCGGCGCGATGCCGGTCGCGGCGCGCAGCAACGCATAGAGGCTGGCGAGGCCCAGCGCCCCGCCGCCCAGCGTCACGGCGATGCGTGCGGGCAGCGATACGTCGGTCGGGCGGCGGGCGGGCGACGGGGAAGCGAGGGCGGCGGACATGGCGTGCTCCGGTGGCGAGAGGTCGTCCCCAGCGATGCCCGCCGCCCGCCGCCGGGCAAGCGCGTTGGCGCGAAACGGGCGCGGCGCTTCGCCAAACCGCCGCTTTCCGCTTCACGAAGCGTGAAACGGCACGCTATTCGGGTGCACGAACCGCCGCTGCCGATGCGAGCCGCCGATGCCCGAAGCCCGCCGACTGCTGATCGACCTGACCATCGTCGCCGCCATCGGGCTGGTGCTGGCGGTGCTGGGGCCGTTCGGCAGCTTCGGCGCGCCGTTCGCGTGGCGGCTGGCCTATTGGCTCGCGGTCGTCCTCGCGGGCTATGGCTGCTACCGCCCCGCCACCGCGCTGGCGAGCCGGGCGGCGCGGGTGCTGGACCTGCCCGAAGCGGCGCTGTGGGCGCTGGCGTGCGTGCTGGCGACGGTGCCGATGACCGTCCTGCTATGGGCGGCGAGCGGGTTGCGCGGGGCGCTGCGCGTCAATTCGGCGAGCGACTGGCTGAACGCCTATGCCAATGTGCTGGTGCTGGGGTCGGCGATCACCGCGGTCTTCTGGTTCGCGCGGAAGCGGGGCGGGTCGGTGCCGGATGCCGTTGCCGACGCACCCGCCCCGGTCGTCGCGGCCGAACCCGCGCCGCCCGCCCCGGCGTTCCTCGACCGGCTGCCGCCGCATCTGGGGCGCGACCTGATCGCGCTGGAGATGGAGGATCATTATGTCCGGGCGCATACGCCGCTGGGATCGACGCTGATCCTGATGCGGATGCGCGATGCCGTCGCCGAACTGGCGGGCGTCGACGGGCGGCTGGTCCATCGCAGCTGGTGGGTGGCGCGCGCCCATGTGCGGGGCGCGACGCGCGACGGGCGCAACCTGCGCCTTGCCCTGACCGGCGGGATCGAGGCACCGGTCGCGCGGGGGCAGGCGGAGGCGTTGCAGGCGGCGGATTGGCCGATCGCCACGCCAGCGGTTCCCCCGCGCGCCACGATCGGCTAGAGCCGCAGGCAATCATGGGCAATCTAATCCTCGTCATGGCGGGCGGAGCGATCGGCTCCGGCCTGCGGTATCTTTTCGGGCGGGCCGCGACGGCGGTGGTGGGTCCGGGCTATCCCTGGGGTACGCTGGGGGTGAACCTGCTGGGCGGGCTGGCGATGGGGCTGCTGATGGGCATGCTCGCGCGGCATGGCGGCGGCGAGGGCGCGCGGCTGCTGATCGGGGTCGGCGTGCTGGGCGGGTTCACGACCTTCTCGTCCTTCTCGCTGGAGATGGTGACGATGGTGGAGCGCGGCGCTGGGCTCCAGGCGCTGGGCTATGCGCTGGTGTCGGTGATCGGCGCAGGGCTGGCGCTGTTCGCCGGGCTTTCGATCGCGAAGGGGACGGCGGCATGAGCGGCAACAACAACGATGTGCGCCAGTTCACGGTCGGCGCGGACGACGACGGCATCCGGCTCGACCGCTGGTTCAAGCGGCACCTGCCCGACGTGACCTTCAACACCGTGTCGCGCTGGGCACGCACCGGGCAGCTGCGGATCGACGGCGGGCGGGCGCAGCCGGGCGCACGGCTGGCCGCCGGACAGATGCTGCGCGTGCCGCCGCCCGAATCGGCGGTGGTGGCACAGCCGCGTGCCAAGGCGGAACGCCCGCCGCTGTCGGCCGAACAGACCGAATTCGCGCAGAGCCTCGTCATCCACCGCGACAAACAGGCGCTGGTGCTGAACAAGCCGCCGGGCCTCGCGACGCAGGGCGGGACCAAGACCCACGACCATGTCGACGGGCTGCTCGACGCGCTCCAGTTCGACGGCGAGGGGCGGCCCAAGCTGGTCCACCGGCTCGACAAGGATACCTCGGGCGCGCTGCTGATCGCGCGGACGGCGCGGGCGGCGGCGTATTTCGCCAAGTCCTTCTCCGGGCGGACCGCGCGCAAGGTGTATTGGGCGCTGGTGGTCGGCGTGCCCGACATTGCCGACGGGATCATCGACCTGCCGATCGCCAAGCAGCCGGGCACCGGCGGCGAGAAGATGCATGTTGACGAGGCGGAAGGGCAGCCCGCCCGCTCGCGCTACCGCGTGATCGAACGGGTCGGCAACCGTGCCGCCTGGGTCGAGCTGCAACCCTTTACCGGGCGTACGCACCAGCTGCGCGTGCACATGGCGGCGATCGGCCATCCGATCGTCGGCGACGGGAAGTACGGCGGGCAGGCGGCGTTCCTGACCGGCGGGGTCAGCCGCAAGATGCACCTGCACGCGCGCCGCATCCGCATCGACCATCCCGACGGCGGGCAGCTGGACGTGACCGCCGAGCTGCCGCCGCACATCGCCGAGAGCATCGACCTGCTGGGCTTCGACCTGACCCTCGGCAACGCGATGATCGACGACGCCCCCGCACCGCCGACGAGGGCCGAGCAGAAGGCCAGGGCCAAGGCGCATGCCAAGACCTATCGCAAGGAACGCCGGGGCGAGCGGCGGTCGCGGGGCAGCCGCGACTGATGCACCCCGACGCCGCCTTCCGCATGGACGAGGGGGCCGCGCGGGCCTTTGTCGCGGGCGAGGGGTTCGGCGTGCTGTTCGCGCAGACGCCAGAAGGACCGCGCGCGGCGCAGCTGCCGGTGGTGGTGGACGCGGACGGCAGCTTGCGCTTCCACCTCGCGCGCGGCAATGCGCTGACGCCGTATCTGGCGGGGGCCACCGCGCTGTTCGTGGCGCAGGGGCCGCATGCCTATGTCTCCCCCCGCTGGTACGGGGCCGGGCCGGACGAGGTGCCGACATGGAACTACCTGTCGGTCGAGGTGGAGGGCGTGGTCCGTCCGCTCGATCGCGCAGGCTTGCGCGGGCAGATCGATGCGCTGGCGGCGACCTATGAGGACGAACCCTGGGCGATCGATTCGATCGATCCCGCCAGGGCCGAGGCGATGCTGGGCGCGATCGCCGGGTTCGCGCTGGTGCCGACCGCGTGGCGCGGCACCGCCAAGCTCAGCCAGAACAAGCCCGTGGACGTGCGCGAGCGGGTGACGGCGCGGCTGGGGAGCCATCCGCTGGCGGCGTGGATGCGGGCGGCGATGCTGGGCGGCGCGCTGCTGCTGGGGGCGTGCGATCCGCTGGAGGATACCGACTGGCTGCTGGGGGCGGCGCGCTCGCCCGAGGGCACGCGGATCGCGCGGCTGTGGTGCCCCGACCTGTGCGACGTGCCGGGCAGCACCGTCGTCACCGTGTCTCCTGCCGGTCGGGCCGTGCCGGTGGAGCGGGACGAGAACGGCTTCCCGCCGCAGGGCGCACTGCCCGAGGAGGATGTCGTGCTGCGCTTCGACGCCGGGGGGTTCGAGGGCGCGCCGATCGCGGCACGCTGGACCGCGCCGGACGAGTTGACCGTCACCGCCCCCTGCCCCGCCGCGCGCGATGCGGTGGCGGGCGGGGTCCGCATCCGGCTGCGCGCCACCGATTGCAAGGCGCCGGCATGACCCGGCTGGCGGTGTTCGACTGCGACGGGACGCTGGCCGACGGGCAGGCGAACATCTGTCGCGCGATGGCGCTGGCCTTTGCCGAGGCCGGACTGCCCGCACCCGATCCGCGCGCCGTGCGCAGGATCGTCGGCCTGAGCCTGCCGCAGGCGGTGGCGCGGCTGGCCCCGACGCTGGACGAGGCGGCGCATCACGACGTCGCGGAGGGCTACAAGCGCCATTTCCGGGCGATGCGCACCGACGGCACGCTGGCCGAGGAGCCGCTGTTCCCCGGCGTCGTCGCGGCGCTGGCCGCGCTGCTCGACGGCGGCTGGCGGCTGGGGGTGGCGACCGGCAAGTCGGACAGGGGCCTCGCGCTGCTGCTGGCGCATCACGGGATCGCGCGGCATTTCACCACGCTCCAGACCGCCGACCGCCACCCGTCCAAGCCGCATCCGGCGATGCTGCTTGCGGCGCTGGCCGAGGCGGGGGCCAGCCCACAGGCCAGCGTGATGATCGGCGACACCGCATTCGACATGGCGATGGCCCGCGCCGCAGGGGTGCGTGCCGTCGGCGTGACCTGGGGCTATCATGGCCCCGACGAACTGATCGCGGCGGGGGCGGACGTGCTGGCGCACGATGCCGCGACCCTGCCGCAGCTATTGGAGACGGCATGACCCCGGACGAGCGGACGACACGCAACCGCTGGCTGGCGATGGTGGCGGTGCGGATCGCCACCGCGTGCGGCGCGGTGTTCGGCGTGGTGCTGATCGCGCGCGCGCAGGCCACCGCGCCGAAGGTGCTGGGCGTGGCGATCGTGCTGTCGGCGCTGTACGCGATGGCGGTGGTGCCGCGCGGCCTGGCGCGCAAGTGGCGCAGCCGGTGAAGCGCTTCTGGACCGATGTAGCGGTGACGCCGGGGCGCGGCATCGCGCTGGACGGGCGGCCGGTGCGCACGCCGGGGCGGCTGGCGCTGGCGCTGCCGACCGATGCGCTGGCGCAAGCCGTGGCGGCGGAGTGGCGCGCGGTCGGCGAGACGGTCGATCCTCGCGCGATGCCGTTCACCGGCCTCGCCAATGCCGCGATCGAGCGGATCGCCCCCGACCCCGCTGCCTTTGCGGGCGGAATCGCGGTCTATGGCGCGAGCGACCTGACCTGCTACCGCGACGGCGACGGGCCGCTGGGCGCGCGGCAGGCGGCGGCGTGGGACCCGGTGCTCGACTGGGCGGCCGGGCGCTATGGCGTCGCCTTCGCCGTTACCGCCGGACTGATGCCGGTCGAGCAGCCGCCGCTGACGCTCGCCCGGCTGCGCGAGGGGGTGGTGGCGCTGTCGCCGTGGGTGCTGGCGCCGCTGTCGCCGATCGTCAGCCTCACCGGATCGCTGCTGATCGGCCTGATGCTGGTCGAGGGGGCGATCGTACCGCAAGCGGCATGGGCGGCGGCGCATGTCGACGAGGACTGGCAGGCCGAGCAATGGGGCGAGGACGCGCTGGCCGCCGGGACGCGGGCGGTACGGGCGGCGGAGTTCGATGCGGCGGTGGCGTTCCTGCGCGCGGTGCAGGCGGGGTAGTCGGCGGTCCGGTAACGCCGCTTAAGGTTGCGAAGGTTGCGCGGAACGGGGCGTTTCGTGGTGGCGGACAGCGTTGTCCGACGGCGGCGCCGGGCCGGTCGATCCCTGTACCACCAGTTCGAGCGCGGCGGGCGGGACCGTCGCGGTCGGCACCCCCTCGATCCGGTCGATCAGGCTGCGGGTGACGTGCGCGGCCATGTCGGCGATCGGGCGGCGGATGGTGGTGAGCGCAGGGGTGAGCATCTGCGCGAGGATGCTGCCGTCGAAGCCGACCACCGACAGGTCGCGCGGCACCGCAAGGTTGCACCGCGCGGCGACCTTCAGCACCGCCGCCGCCATCACGTCGTTCGCGGCGAAGATCGCGGTGGGGCGCTCCGTCCCGGCCAGCAGCGCCTGTGCGCCCGCCACGCCCGAATCGAAGCCATAGTCGCCGCTCGCCTCCGCCAGCAGCGTCACCCCCTGCGCCGCCAGCGCCGTGACGAACCCTGTGCGGCGTTCGCGTGCCGAATGGGTGGCGACGGGACCGGAGAGCAGCGCGATGCGGCGATGGCCCAGCGCCAGCAGATGCGCCGCGACCGCCGCCGCCGCGCCGCGTTCGTCGGACACCAGCATCGCGTCATAGCCATGGAGCGCGACCGACGACAGCGCGACCGACGGTACGCCCGCCGCGCGCAGCCGGGCGGGCAGATCGGCCACGCCCGACACCGGCGGCACCACCACCACCCCGTCGACCCGCGAGCGCTCGACGAAATCGGTCACGTCGCCGCTCACGTCGGCGGCATCGGTCGCGACCGGATGGACCACCAGTTCATAGCCGCGCGCCGCCGCTTCGCGCACGACGCCGCGTTGCAGGGGATCGAGCACCAGCGCGTTGCGATCGTTATGCACCAGCCCGAGCAGATAGGAGCGCCCGGTCGCCAGCCCCCGCGCCCGCGCACTGGGGCGGAAGCGCAGCGCGGCGATCACGCCTTCCACCTTCTCGCGCGTCTCGGCGTTCACCAGCGGCGAACGGTTGAGCACGCGCGAGACGGTGCGGATCGACACGCCCGCGCGCGCGGCGACATCGGCGATGGTCGTGGCGATGGTGGTTCCCGGACCGCCGGGCAGGTCGTTGTGCATCGCGCCCGAGCGTAGAGCCGGATCGGCGCGGAGGGAACCGGGGGCGGGAGCGATCCCGGACCTGTCGGCGCTTACTCGCTGCCACGGATTTCGTCCTTCCCGCGCAGGCGGGAATCCATTTCCGCCGCGGTTCGGGAAGGATTCGCGACGTCGGCGCATATGGGCTCCCGCCTGCGCGGGAGTGACGGGAGTGGGGACAGTCGGCAGCTTCATGCCGGGCGGGATGCCGGCAAAACTGCTCCCTTCCCTTCCACGATTCCTTTGCGAAAATCCAGGGTCAACCCTTGATCCTGCCGTACCCCCGCGCAGGCGGGGGTCCAGAGCCAGGTAAAACAACGGCTTGCGTCCTTGGCTCCTGGACCCCCGCCTGCGCGGGGGTACGGAAAAGGATTTTCGCAGAGGAATCCTCCCGGGGGGGGGAGATGGTAAGGGCCGCCCCTATTGGCCCGCCCGGGTCAGTGCGCGGAATTCCTCGCGGGTGATGCGGCCGTCCTTGTTCTGGTCCATCAGCGCGAAGGCGGTGGCGAGTCCGGCGGCGGCCTGTCCCTTCTGCGACGGGTCCGCCTTCGCCGCCTCGGCATCGACGCGGGCCGTCACCACGTCGAACTCGGCCTTGCTGATCGCGCCGTCCTTGTCGGTGTCGAACAGGCCGAAGAATTCGGCTTCGTCATCCGCCTCCGGGCTGACGACCGGCGCCGTCGGCGCGGGCGCGGGCGCGGGGGCCGGTTGCGGCGCGGTTTGCAGCAGGGCGGCCAGCAGGAACGACAGCATCCGAATTCTCCGTAAGGAACATGTGCCCCCAGCGTCGCACCGGCGCACCGGTCTGACAAGATGCATGCTTTTCTTGCGCCGCCGCCCCGGCTCGCCTAGGCGCGCGGCCATATCCTGCCAATCCCATGAGGAGCCTTGTCTTGGCCGACTCCATCAACCGCGTCGTGCTCGCCTATTCGGGCGGGCTGGACACCAGCGTCATCCTGAAGTGGCTCCAGCAGAACTACAACTGCGAGGTCGTCACCTTCACCGCCGATCTGGGCCAGGGCGAGGAGCTGGAACCGGCGCGCAGGAAGGCCGAGCTGATGGGCGTGAAGCCCGAGCATATCTTCATCGACGACCTGCGCGAGGAGTTCGTCGGCGACTTCGTGTTCCCGATGATGCGGGCGAACGCGCTGTACGAGGGGCTGTACCTGCTCGGCACGTCGATCGCGCGCCCGCTGATCGCCAAGCGCCAGATCGAGATCGCGAAGCTGGTCAACGCCGATGCGGTCAGCCACGGCGCGACCGGCAAGGGCAACGACCAGGTCCGCTTCGAGCTCGGCTATTACGCGCTCCAGCCGGATATCAAGGTGATCGCGCCGTGGCGCGAATGGGACCTGACCAGCCGCACCGCGCTGATCGCCTTTGCAGAAGCGCACCAGATCCCGGTGCCCAAGGACAAGCGCGGCGAATCGCCCTTCTCGACCGATGCGAACCTGCTGCACACCTCCTCCGAAGGAAAGGTGCTGGAAGACCCGTGGGAGGAAGTGCCCGATTACGTCTTCTCGCGCACCGTCAGCCCCGAGGACGCGCCCGACACGCCACAGATCGTCACCATCGCGTTCGAGCGCGGCGATGCCGTGGCGGTGGACGGGGTGGGAATGTCGCCCGCGACGCTGCTCGCCAAGCTGAACGAACTGGGCCGGGCGCACGGCATCGGGCGGCTCGACCTGGTCGAGAACCGCTTCGTCGGCATGAAGTCGCGCGGCATGTACGAGACGCCGGGCGGCACGATCCTGCACGCCGCGCACCGCGCGATCGAGCAGATCACGCTGGATCGCGGTGCCGCGCATCTGAAGGACGAGCTGGCCCCGCGCTATGCCGAGCTGCTGTACAACGGCTTCTGGTTCTCGCCGGAGCGCGAGATGTTGCAGGCGGCGATCGACCATAGCCAGCAGAAGGTGTCGGGCGAGGTGCGGCTCAAGCTCTACAAGGGCGCGGCCCATGTCATCGGGCGGCGCTCGCCCAATTCGCTGTACAGCGAGAAGGTGGTGACGTTCGAGGACGATCAGGGCGCGTACGACCAGCGCGACGCGGCGGGCTTCATCAAGCTCAACGCGCTGCGCCTGCGCCTGCTCGGACGGCGCGACCGGTAAGGAGCGGCAAGCGATGCGGACCGACCGACGCAAGCTGATGGCACAGGGCGCGCTGCTGGGCGCGGGGCTCGCCGTCGGGGGATGGCCGTCGGTCGGCTTCGCAAGGCCAGGCGGGGGCTTCGCGAGCAAGCGCCCCGCCCCCGCCGACCGCGCCTTCACCAGCCCGGCGGTGGAACAGGAGATCGCGCGGGTCAGCGGTATGATCGCCGACCCCGAACTCGCGTGGCTGTTCGCCAACTGCTATCCCAACACGCTCGACACGACGGTCCGGATGGGGACGGTCGAGGGCAAGCCCGACAGCTTCGTCATCACCGGCGACATCCCCTGCCTGTGGCTGCGCGATTCGGCGGCGCAGGTGAAATCCTACCTGCATCTGGCCAAGCGCGATGCGAAGCTGCGCGAGCTGTTCCGCGGGCTGATCGCGCGGCATGCGCGATCAGTGCTGATCGATCCATACGCCAACGCCTTCATGGAAGACCCGTCGGCCAGGACCTCGCTCAACTGGGCGAAGGCGGATGCGACCGAGATGCGCCCCGGCGTCGCCGAGCGCAAATGGGAGGTGGATTCGCTGTGCTATGTCATGCGCCTGTCGCATGGCTATTGGGCCGAGACGCGCGATCCCCGGCCGTTCGACGCGCGCTGGGCCGAGGCGATGCGGGCGATCGTGCGGACCTTCCGCGAACAGCAGCGCAGGGACGGACCGGGGCCGTATAAATTCCAGCGTTCGAGCAACCAGCCGACCGAGACGCTGCTGGCCGGATACGGCGCGCCCACCGCCAAGAACGGCATGATCCATTCGGGCTTCCGTCCCTCCGACGATGCCTGCCAATATCCGCTGTTCGTGCCCGCCAACCTGTTCGCGGTGACGACGCTGCGCGAGATGGCCGGGGTCGCGCATGCGGCGCGGGGCGATGCCGCGCTGGCGAGCGACGCGACGGCGCTGGCCGACGAGGTCGCGGCGGCGGTGGCGCGGCACGGCACGATGCGGCTGGCCGACGGCGGCGAGGTCTGGGCCTATGAGGTCGACGGCTATGGCAATGCGCTCTTCATGGACGATGCCAATGTGCCGTCGCTGTCCAGCCTCGCATGGCTCGGCTGCGTGGGCGCCGGTGATGCGCGCTGGCGGCGGACGGCGGCGGCGGCGTGGAGCGAGGCGAATCCGTGGTTCTTCCGCGGGAGCGCCGGGGAAGGCATCGGCGGGCCGCATCAGGGCATGGACTATATCTGGCCGATGTCGCTGATCGTCCGCGCGCTCTCCGCCACCGACGATGCGACGATCGTGCGGTGCCTGACCACGCTGCGCAACACGCACGGCGGCACCGGCTTCATGCACGAGGCGTTCGAGAAGGACGATCCAGGCAAGTTCAGCCGCGACTGGTTCGCCTGGGCCAACGGGCTGTTCGGCGAGCTGATCCTGCATGTCGCGGCGACGCGCCCGCAGCTGTTGAAGCGGAGCTACGCGCCGGTGCGGGCGTAGGCAGGATCGATCTTCCGACGTTACAAGGGCAGCTCGTCATTCCCGCGCAGGCGGGAATCCATATGCGCTGAGGGGCGCTAAGGATTCGCGACGTCGGCGCATAGGGGCTCTCGCCTGCGCGGGAATGACGAAGAGGGGAGCAGCGCCCTGCCTCGTGTTCCCGCTTCGCTCGGCACGAAAGGTGGGTTCCCCCCGCTCACGTCAGCGCGCGGTCGAGGTGGGTGTAGCCGCCGTCGACCACGATCCATTGCCCGGTGGTGTGGGCCGAGCGCGGCGACAGGAGGAACACCACCATGTCGGCGATCTCGCACGCCTCGGTCATGCGGTGGCCGAGCGGGATCTTCGCGGTGATGCGATCCAGCGCGCCTTGCGGATCGGGGAAGCCGTCCAGCCAGCGGCGGTAGAGCGGGGTCATCACTTCCGCCGGGAGCACCGCGTTCACCCGCACCCCGTCCGGGCTGAGCGCCGCCGCCCATTCGCGGGTGAGGCCGAGCTGCGCCGCCTTGGCCGCGACATAGCCGCTGGTGCCGCCCTGGCCGGTCAGCGCGGTCTTGGACGCGATGTTGACGATCGCGCCCTGCGTCCGCTTCAGATGCGGCAGCGCGTGATGCGCCATCGCGAAATAATGGCCGAGATTGGCCCCGACCGAGGCGAGGAACTCCGCCGGATCGCGCTCCAGCGCGAGGCCGTCGTTCGCCCCGGCATTGTTGACGAGGCCATAGGGCACGAACCCCGCCGACTCGATCGCCGCCATCGCGGCGGCGCAGGCGGACAGGTCGGTGAGGTCGGCCCGATGGAACCACAGGTCGCCGTCGGGCGGATTGCGGTCGATCACCAGCGGGATCGCCCCTTCGGCGGCCAGCGCGCGGACGATCGCCGCGCCGATCCCGCCCGCGCCGCCGGTCACGATCACCGCCTTGCCCGCCAGCCCGAGGTCCATGTCGCCCGCTCCTCCCCTGTCCGTGTGTCGCGCAGGGGATACCGAAGTGCCCCGCCGCCTGTCCATCGGTGGCGGCAACGGCCAAGCCCCCTTGCGGTGCGGCGAACAAGCGGGGATGATCGCCACAGTCACGGGGGGAGTATCGATGCAACACGCCCTGCGCCTCGACGGCGTGGTCAAACGGTTCGGTGCGATGACCGCGGTCGACGCTCTGAGCTTCGCGGTCGCGCCCGGCGAGGTCTACGGCTTTCTCGGCGGCAACGGCGCGGGCAAGACGACGTCGCTGCGGATGGTGCTCGACATCATCCGGCCCGATGCGGGCACGATCGAGGTGCTGGGCCGACCGCCGGGGCGCGAGGCGAGCGGGCGGCTGGGCTTCCTGCCCGAAGAGCGCGGGCTGTACCGGTCGATGACCGCGCTGGAGACGGTGGTGTATTTCGGGCGGCTGAAGGGCATGTCCGCCGCCGACGCGCGCCGCCGGGGGCGCGAATTGCTCGACCGGTTCGGGCTGGGGGCGAATCTCAAGACCGGGGTCGACAAGCTGTCGAAGGGCATGGCGCAGAAGGTGCAGCTGGCCACCGCGGTGGTGAACGCGCCCGAACTGCTGATCCTCGACGAACCCTTCTCCGGCCTCGACCCGGTCAACCAGGGGTTGCTGGAGGACGAGATCCTCGGCGCGGCGAAGGGCGGCGCGGCGGTCGTGTTCTCGACGCATGTGATGCAGCATGCCGAACGGCTGTGCGACCGGCTGCTGCTGCTGGCGAGGGGGTCCAAGCGGTTCGAGGGGACGCAGGCGGAGGCACGCGCCACGCTGCCCGCGCGGCTCGACGTGGTGGCGCGCCGGTCGCCCGCGATGCTCGACGGCGTGGAAACCGCGGTCGCGGGCGCGGACCTCGGCGACGGATGGCGCGCGTGGGACGTGCGGCTGGCGACCGGGCGCGACCCCGCCGACCTGTTGCAGCATTGTACCGAGCAGGGCTTTGCGCTGCGCCGTTTCGAGCAGCACCGGCCCGGGCTGCACGAGGTGTTCCTGCATATCGTCGGGCAAGGGGGAGCACGCGCATGATGGCACGCATCCTGCTGGTGGCGGGCCGCGAGTTCCGCCAGATCGCCGCCACGCGCAGCTTCTGGGTCACGCTGCTGATCCTGCCGCTGGCCTTTGCGATCGGGCCGGTCGCCACGCGCTTCCTCGACAAGCCCGACACGCGCCGGGTGATGCTGATCGACAAGACCGGCGGCGGCACCGCGCAGGCGATCGCCGCACGGATCGAGCGCGAGGAACAGCGGCAACTGCTGGCCGCGCTGTCGCGCTATGTCGAGCGGTACCGGCTGGAGCGCGCCGATCCCGCCGCGCCCTGGGCCCGGCACGACCGCTGGTACGGCGACGGTGACGTCGCCCGCTTCATCGCGGACGGGGGCAGCAAGGCGGCGCTCGCCCGCATCGCCACCGTGGCGGGGCCGGACACCCCGGCGTTCGCACCGCCCGAGCGCGACTACAGCATCGTCCCCGTGCCCCCGGCGGTCGCCTCCGCGCCGCCCGAACGGATCGACGCCGCGCTCGCCCCGCTGCTGCGCCCGGCGGACGGCAGCGAGGCGAAGCCGCTCGACTATGCCCTGTATATCCCCGCCGGCTTCGGGCGGACGCCCGAGGTCCGGCTATGGGCGAACGGCGCGCCGTCGGGCGCGTTCGTGACGCTGGCGCAGGAGGTGCTGGCGCAGGAACTGAAGGTCCGCTACCTCGAAGCGAACGGCGTCGCGCCGCCGGTCGCCGTCACCGCGACGGGCATCGCGCCCGCGATCGCGGTCGTCACGCCGCCGCGCGGCAGCGGGCGCGAACGGGTGCTGATCCGCTCGATCCTGCCGCTGGCCTGCGCGTACATCCTGCTGATGTCGCTGGTGCTCTCGGGCAGCTGGATGCTGCAAGGGTCGGTCGAGGAGCGCAGCAACAAGCTGATCGAGACGGTGCTCGCCTGCGTGAGCCCGAACGAGCTGATGTACGGCAAGCTGGTCGGCACGGTCGGCATCGGGCTGTCGATGGTCGCGACCTGGGCGGTGTGCGGCATCGTCGCCGCCTTCGCCACCCACGGCGCGATCGCCGAGGTGATCCGCCCCGCACTGGAACCGGTGTCGTCGCCCGGCGCGATCGCGACGATCCTCTATTTCTTCGTCGCCGGGTACATCATCGTCGCGATGCTCTTCCTGACGATCGGGGCGATGGTCGATTCGATGCGCGATGCGCAGGGCTATCTGACGCCGGTACTGCTGGTCATCATGATCCCGGTCACGATCCTGGTGCAGGCGGTGCTGCGCGGGGCGAGCGGCCCGGCGATCGAGGTGCTGACCTGGGTACCGATCTGGACCCCGTTCGCGGTGCTGGCGCGGCTGGGCACCGGCATGCCGCTGTGGCAGCTGTGGGCGACCGGCGCGCTGACCGCCGCGTTCATCGCGCTGGAGATCGTGCTGCTGGGGCGGGTGTTCCGGGCGAGCCTGCTGGCGAGCGGGCAGCGCAGCGACGTGCGGCACCTGCTGCGGCTGATGCGCGGCGGGGTATAGCCCTACCTCTGCCCGCCCGATCGCGGGCGGTCATGCGTAGCGCTGCAGCATGCCCGGCAATGTGCCCGCGGGAGGACCGGTCGGCTCGATCGCGGCGCGGCCACCATCGGGGCCGAACCGGGATCGCGTCAGAGCGTGATGACTTCAGGTAGCCCCGTTCGTGCTGCGTTGAAGCCGAGCTTGTCGAAGCCTCATATCGAAGCACCTGCCTGGGGCGGTCCTTCGATACGCCATTTCGACAGGCTCAGTGGCTACTCAGGACGAAAGGGTACCCCGCATTGCATCGGACTCCAGTGCAACAGCCATGCCCCGAAGCAGGGACTGTGTCGTCATAGCAACATTACATTACAATACAGAGATAATTTATAACAATCCGGTTTACGCCTTCGCTGGCGTGGAACAGACTTCCCGTCGGGCGGCGATGCGGGGGCATCGGCCGGTTCCCATGGGGAGGCTTTGACGACATGAAGACCGTTTTCGGCGGCGCGCGCTTGTTTGCGGGTAGCGCCACCCTGACCCTTGCCGCCGCGCTGATCGCCGGTCCGGCGATGGCCCAGACCGGCCCCGCCGCGCCCGCCACGCTGGAGAAGCAGGCGCAGGCGACCGATCCGACGACCGTCGACGGCACCGCCGACCAGGGCAGCGACGACAGCATCGTCGTCACCGGATCGCTGCTGCGACGCACCGACACCGAAACCCCCTCGCCGGTCACGGTGCTGACGGCGGACACGCTGTCCAAGGCGGGCATCACCAACGTGTCGGACGCGATCCGTTCGATCTCCGCCGACAGCGCCGGATCGATCGGCACGGGGTTCCAGAGCGGTTTCTCGGCGGGCGGTTCGGCGGTGTCGCTGCGCGGCCTTGGCGTCTCCTCGACGCTGGTGCTGATCGACGGGCTGCGCTCGGCCAATTTCCCGCTCAACGACGACGGGCACAACGCCTATGTCGACCTCAACTCGATCCCCTTCAGCCTCGTCGACCGGGTCGAGGTGCTGAAGGACGGCGCATCCTCCACCTATGGCGCCGATGCGATCGGCGGCGTCGTCAACGTCATCCTGAAGAAGCAGTTCACCGGCATCGACGCCCTGGTCGAGGGCGGCATCGCCGAACGCGGCGATGCGTCGCACCAGCGCGTCCACCTGACCGCCGGTACCGGCGACTATGCGGCCAATGGCTGGAACGTCTATATCAACGGCGAATACCAGCGCGACGGGCGCGTCTCCAACGCCAGCCGCGGGTTCCCGTACAACACGCAGGACCTGACCCCGATCGGCGGGCTGGACAATAATGCGTCCGACAGCTCGATGACGGTCAACGTGCCGACCGCCTATGTCGCGCGCGTCCGCCAGAGCGACCTGAACAACCCGCTGTCGGGACAGGCGGGTGCGCCGCTGTCGAACCAGTATCAGGCGCTGGGCCTCGCGAACTGCGCGCGCGGCACCTTCACGGTCAATACCAGCGCGGTGCAGGGCACCGGCTGCAAATATGATCTGGTCGACAAGTATCGCCAGATCCAGCCGCTCCAGGAACGCTATGCGCTGAACGGGCGGCTGAGCATCCGGCTGGGCGACGACGTCGAGGGCTATGTCTCGGCGATGTACAGCCGCAGCGACGTGAGCATCAAGGGCACGCCCGCCGCGATCCGCGCGACCCAGCCGTTCGGGGCCGCGCCGTCGATCGCCTCGTCCAATCCGGGCATCGTGCTGCCGGTCTATATCTGTTCGGCGGGCACGAACTGCGCGACCGCGAGCGACCGCCGCCTGAACCCGAACAACCCGTTCGCCGCCGCCTATGCCAATGATCCCAACAACGGCGCGGCGCGCATCTATTACCTGTTCGGCGACATTCCGGCGGGCAGCGACCGCAAGAACGAGGTGTATCGCGCCGCCGCCGGGCTGAACGGCAGCTTCGGCGAGGACCGCTTCGGCTGGCGGATCGACGGCGTGTACGCGCGCGACGAGATGGAGATCACCCAGCACGGGCTGCTCAACATCGCCCAGACGCTGCGCGCGATCAACACGGGGTCGTACAACTTCGTCAATCCGCAGGCCAACAGCCAGACGGTGCGCGACACGATCGCGCCCGACAAGGTGACGCCGTCCTTCTCGACCATGGCCTCGCTCGACGCATCGCTGACCGCGCGGCTGTTCGACCTGCCCGGCGGGCCGCTCCAGGTCGCCGTCGGCGGGCAGGTGCGGCGCGAGACGCTGGAGAACAACAACCAGAACGTGAAGCTCGACACCTATGGCCTGACGACCGCCTCGGCGTTCGGCGCGCACACCGTGTCGGCAGCCTATGTCGAGGCGGATGCGCCGGTGCTCGACCAGCTCGACGTCAACCTGTCGGGCCGGTACGACCATTATTCGGAAGGCTACAGCCACTTCTCGCCCAAGGTCGGCGCGAAGTTCACCCCGATCCGCGAACTGGCGTTCCGCGGCACCTATAGCGAGGGGTTCCGCGCGCCGACCTTCGCCGAATCGGGGCCGCGCAGCCAGTATGCGGGCTTCGTCACCACCACCCCGCCGTGCGTGTTCATCCTGCAGCACGGCGGCACCGGCACCAACACGAGCTGTTCGGCCAACGGCAACCCGTACAACCTGCAATATTCGCTGGGCCGCGGCGTCGCGGGCAATCCGGCGCTGGAGCCGGAAATCTCGCGCAGCTTCACCGCGGGCCTGATCTTCCAGCCGGTGCGCTGGTTCAGCTTCACCGCCGATTACTACAATGTGAAGAAGAAGAACCTGATCGTCACCGGCCCGCTGGTCGGCAAGGCGACCGAGGCCTATTACAATGCGCCCAACCTTGCGGCGGCGCAGGCGGCGGTCGCGGCGATCGGGCAGGGCTATTCGGTCAACAGCGTCGACGGGGCCGATCCCAACTTCCCCAACGCGCTGCCCCGCGTGCTCATCATCAACGTCCCCTATGTGAACGCCAACTATGCGATCACCCAGGGCATCGACCTGGCGGCGACGCTGACCGCGCCGATCACCGACACGATCAAGCTGACCAGCCGGATCGAGGTGACGCATATCTTCGAGTACAACCTCGTCACCGGCACCGGCCCCGCCGACGTGCAGAACTATGCGGGTACGCTCGGGCCGTACGACCTGTCGTCGGGCAACGGCACGCCCAACTGGCGCGGCAACTGGCAGAACACGCTCGACTTCGGCAGCTTCGCGCTGTCGGCCACGACCTATTACACCGGGCGCATCCAGTCGGTGTCGGAGGACCAGGGGCTGCCGCGCGACTGCGATACCGGCAACCTCTATACCCGGTCGTCGCCGCAGGACCTGAAGTTCTGCTACGTCAAGCGCTTCATCAACGTCGACCTGAACGGCACCGCCAAGGTCGGCGACAATTTCTCGTTCTTCCTGAACGTGAAGAACCTGTTCGACGTGAAGGCGCCGGTGGCCCCGGCGGCCTATGCCAGCGCGCCGAACTTCCTGACGACATGGCATTATGCCGGGCTGATCGGCCGCCAGTTCCGCGCGGGCGCCAGCTTCCGCTTCTGATCCGGACGGCGGGTGGCCCCACCACCCGCCGCAAGGCGCCGGGGGAAACCCCGGCGGTCCCTTGCGCAACCGCCCCGTCCCGCCGTATCGCAAGTGACGGGATGGGACCGCAACCGGGGGAAGTTTCGTTGGAGTCTGGCACCGACCGCCGCATGTGGTGGCAGACGCGGTGGTTCGTCGTCGCGATGGCGTTGCTCGCGATGGTGCCGCTGCTCTGGCCCGACGTGCCGCCGATGGTCGACCTGCCCGGCCATATGGGCCGCTACCGCGTGCAGCAATTGTGGGACACGGGGCAGGCCCCGTGGTTCCACGAATGGTACAACTTCGACTGGAGCCTGATCGGCAACCTCGGCGTCGATCTGCTCGTGTGGCTGTTCGAGCCGCTGATCGGCCTCGAACCCACGGTCAAGCTCGTCATCCTCGCCATCCCGGCGCTGACCGCGATCGGACTGCTGTGGATCGCGCGCGAGGTGCATGGCCGCATCCCGCCGACCGCGCTGTTCGCGCTGCCGATCGTCTACAGCTTTCCCTTCCATTTCGGCTTCGCCAATTTCGTGCTGTCGATGGCGCTGGCGCTCAACGCCTTTGCGCTGTGGCTGCGGCTGGGGCGGCAGGGGCGGCTGGTGCTGCGCGGGGTCGTGTTCGTGCCGATCGCGGGGCTGATCTGGCTGACGCATACCTTCGGCTGGGGGACGCTGGGCGTGCTCGCCGCCTCCGCGGAACTGATCCGCGAGCATGACCGGCGGAAGAACTGGTTCGCCGCCGCCTTCCATGCCGGACTGCACTGTCTGGTGCTCGCGCCGCCCGCCCTGCTGATGCTGCTGTGGCGGTCCGGCGGGCATGTCGGCGGGCAGACCGCCGACTGGTTCAACTGGCGCGCCAAGATGCTCTGGATGACGATGACGCTCCGGGATCGCTGGCAATTCTACGATCTGGCGTCGGTCGCGGTCTTCTATCTGGTGCTGTTCAAGGGGTTGCGCGATCCCAACATCGGCTATTCGCGCAACCTCGGCCTCTCGGCGCTGTTCCTGATCGCGGTCTATGTGCTGCTGCCGCGCATCGTGTTCGGATCGGCCTATGCCGACATGCGGCTGGTGCCGTATCTGTTCGGTATCAGCCTGATCGCGCTCAGGCCCAAGCCCGGCGTGTCGATCCGCAACGCGGCGACGCTGGCGGCGATCGGCCTTGCCATCTTCGTCGTGCGGATCGGGGCGACCACCGCCAGCTTCTGGCTGTACGACCGCGATTACGACCGCGAGCTGGCGGCGCTGGACCATGTGCCGGTGGGCGCGCGGCTCGTCACCTTCGTCGGCGAGACCTGCTACAACGAATGGCGCATGACCCGGCTGCAGCACCTGCCCGGCATGGCGCTGGCGCGGCGGCAGGCCTATGCCAACGACCAGTGGTCGATGGCGGGGGGGCAGCTGCTGACGGTGCGCTATCGCATCGCGCGCGGCTTCTCGCACGATCCGTCCGAGCTGGTGACGGACGTCAAATGCCCGCGCGAATATTGGCGCCCGGTCGCGGGCGCGCTGCGCAAGTTCCCGCGCGAGGCGTTCGACTATGTCTGGCTGATCCGCCCGCCGAAGTACGACCGCAGGCTGGAACAGGGGCTGATCCCCGTATGGCGCAGCGGGACGAGCGCGGTGTTCCGCATCGATCACCGCGTGCCGCCGCCGACGCTGACGTGGAGCGATCTGGGCAATCGACCGTTCGCCAGACCCCGCAACTGGCCGGGCCGCCAGCTCGCGGCGCGCGGGAACTGACCGGAATCAAGGAGACGAGCATGGACTTTCGCAACACCGCCCTGAACTTCGCGGGCAAGCTGGACCTGAACGCCATCGCCGAAAAGGCGGGGATCGCGCCCGAGACGGTCGAGAAGGTGCTGACGCTGCTGGCGCAATATGCCGAGCATGACGATCCTGCGCAGGAAGCCGCCGACCACAGCGGCGTGTCGCGCCACCAGATCGAGGCGGTGCTGTCCGAGGTCGGCGGGGCGGATGCGATGGGGCAGCTCGCCCGGCTGTTCGGGTTCGACAGCGGCACGGGCACCGGCACCGGCGGCCTGGGCGACGTGCTCGGCAATCTCGGCGGGGCGTTCGGGCGCAAGTGAGCGCATGTCCGGCGGGGATCAGCCCCGCCGGAACGGGGCCAGCTCGCCCAGATATGCCTGCTCCTGCGCCACCGCCGCGCGTTCGCGCACCAGAAATTCGGCCACGGCGCGGCGGAAGCCCGGATCGGGCAGGAAATGCGCCGACCAGGTGGGGACCGGCACATAGCCGCGCGCGAGCTTGTGCTCGCCCTGCGCCCCCGCCTCCACCCGCGCCAGCCCGCGCGCGATGGCGGCGTCGATCGCCTGATAATAGCATAGCTCGAAATGGAGGAACGGCACCTCCTCGACGGCGCCCCAGTAGCGCCCGTAGAGCGCATCCGCCCCGATCAGGTTGAGCGCCCCGGCGATGGGCACGCCGTCGCGCTCGGCGAGGATCAGCAGCACCTTGGTCCCCATCGTCTGCGACAGCAGCGGGAAGAAGCCGCGCGTCAGATAGGGCTGGCCCCATTTGCGGCTGCCGGTGTCCTGGTAGAAGGTCCAGAAGGCGTCCCAGTGGCGCGGCTCGATCTGGTCGCCGGTCAGGTGGCGGACGGTCAGGCCCTGTAGCGCGGCGGCGCGTTCCTTGCGGATCGCCTTGCGCTTGCGGCTGGCGAGGTCGCCGAGGAAGTCGTGGAAGCTGGCATAGCCGCGATTGGTCCAGTGGAACTGCACCCCCTGCCGCACCAGCCAGCCCGCCGCCTCGAACAGCGGCAGCTGGCCTTCGTCGACGAAGGTGGCATGGGCCGAGGACAGGCCGTTCTGCGTCACCAGCGCCTCCAGCCCGCCGATCAGCGCGCCCGCCTGTGCGGGATCGCGCAGCAGCAGCCGGGGACCGGGAACGGGCGTGAAGGGCACCGCGACCTGAAGCTTGGGGTAATAGTCGCCCCCGGCGCGCTCCCATGCGTCGGCCCAGGCGTGGTCGAAGACATATTCGCCCTGGCTGTGCGCCTTGGCATAGGCGGGGGCGATCGCGGCGGGGATGCCGTCGGCATCGTCCACCACGACGGGCAGCGCCTGCCACCCCGATCGTCCGCCGACGCTGCCCGATGCCTCCAGCGCGGACAGGAAGGCGTGGGAGAGGAACGGATTGTCCCTGCCCGCACAGGCATCCCACTGATCGGCAGGGATGGCGCGGACGCCCTGGGCGATGCGGGCGGTGATGGTCGTCACGGGGGCAAGATAGGGGGTGGCGGGGGTAAGGGGTAGTCCCGGCGATCGTCATTCCCGCGAAGGCGGGAATCCATTGCCGCAGCCGTTCCGGTTCCTGCCGCGTCGTCGGCGTCTATGGATTCCCGCCTTCGCGGGAATGACGCAGGGAATCGGAAGCGGCATCGCGCAACATCACCTCGCGGCGCGGCACGGGGATCGCGATCCCGTTCTCGCGGAACAGATCCCACAGCCGGTTGAGCACGTCCGACCGCACGTTGCCCACGCCCTGTTCGGGATCGCTGATCCACGCGAGGATCTCATGCTCGACGGCATAGTCGCCGTAGGAGATCAGCCAGACATTGGGCTTGGGGCTGCGCAGCACGCGCGGGCTTTCGGTCGCCGCCTGCAACATCAGCTGCTGCGCGAGGCGCAGGTCGGTCTCATAGCCCACGCCCACCGGAATGCGGACGCGGACGTTGCGGTCAGAGAAGGACCAGTTCTCCACCTCCTGCGTCATCAGGTTTTCGTTGGGGATCAGATGCTCCTTGCCGTCGCGGGTGATGACCGAGACGGCGCGGACGCCGATCTTGTTGACCCAGCCGAAGCTGTCGCCGACGACGATCACGTCGCCCGGCTTGATCGAGCGGTCCATCAGCAGGATGATCCCGGCGATCAGGTTGCCGACCGTCTTCTGCAAGCCGAAGCCGACCGCAAGGCCGAGGCCGCCCGAAAAGATCGCGAAGGTCGTCAGGTCGATGCCGAGCAGGTCGATGCCGAAGAAGAAGGCGGCGATGACGACCGCGATCGAGGCGAGCTTCTGCGCCAGCAGCTTCTGCGTCGCGTCCAGTCCCCTGGCCTGGCCCACGCCGTGCGCGATCAGCCGGTTGGCGAGCCGCACCACGGCATAGAGCACGACCGCGGTCAGCAGCGTGCTGACCACCGCCAGCAGCGACAGCCGCCGCCGCCCGATCGAGAAGCCGATCGCGTCGAGCGTGCGGGTGATCGGGTCCAGCCCGCCGATCGTGCCCGACAGCACCGCGACGAACGCGATCAGCGCGACGGTCCACGCCAGCCAGCGGGCGATGCCGACGCCGCGCAGCAGCTGCACCACCAGCCGCGCCACCGCCGCACCCAGCGCGGTGCCGACCAGCACGCCGGCCAGCGGGCGCCAGTCCCACCCCTCCGCCACCACCGCCAGCGCGACCACCGCGACGAAATGGCGCAGGATGTCGCACATCCGCGCCGCGAGGCCCCCGGCATGCTCGCCCACCTGCGCCCGCCACAGCTCGGACAGGCGCGGCCCGGCCCAGCGCCCCGCCGCCCAGCCGAGCAGCAGCGCCAAGAGCACGCAGCCGATCGCGACGGCGGCCTGCGTCAGCGACGCGACGGTCGGCACCGGCAATCCGCGCGCGGCGATCCAGGCGGCGGCGGGGTTCACCGCGCGCTACGGAAGCGGGCCAGACCCGCGTCGAGATCGGCGATCAGGTCGTCGGTATCCTCGAGCCCGATCTGGAGCCGGACCATCGGCCCCTCCGCCTGCCACGCTTGCGCGGTGCGGTGGCGCTGCGGATCGATCGGCAGGGCGAGGCTCTCAAAGCCGCCCCAGCTGTAGCCGATGCCGAACAGCGCGAGGCCGTCGATCAGCGCGGCGCGCGCCGCCTCGCCGCCCCCGTCGAGCACGAAGGCGAACAGCCCGGCGCTCCCCCGGAAATCGCGGAGGAACAGCTCGTGGCCGGGGCAGCCGGGCAAGCCGGGGTGCAGCACGCGGGCGACGCCCGGCTGTTCGGCCAGCCAGCGGGCGATGCGGATCGAACTGTCGCCATGCTGCTTCAGCCGGACGGCCATGGTGCGCAGGCCGCGCGCGCCCAGCGCCGCATCGTCGGGGCCGACATGCTGGCCGAGCTGATAGGTCGCGTGGCGCAGCCGGTCCCAATGCGACTCGACGGCGGTCGCCGACCCCAGCATCGCGTCGCTATGGCCGACGACATATTTGGTGCAGGCCATGATCGTCACGTCGACGCCGTGCGCCATCGCCGGGAACAGCAGCGGCGTGGCCCAGGTATTGTCGAGGATCGTCGTAATGCCGCGTTCGCGCGCGATGGCGGTCATGGCGGGCACGTCCTGCACCTCGAAGGTCAGGCTGCCGGGGCTTTCGAGGAACAGCACCCGGGTCGCGTCGGTCATCAAGCCAGCGATGCCCGCACCGATCGTCGGCGGATAGAAGGTCGTCGCGATCCCCATCGCCGCCAGCATGCCATTGGCAAAGGCGCGCGTGGGATCATAGGCGCTGTCGGGCAGCAGCAGATGGTCGCCGGGCTTCAGGAACGCGAGCAGCGCGGTGGTGATCGCCGCCACGCCCGAAGGATAGAGCAACGTGCCGTGCGCGCCCGGCTCCAGCTGGGTCAGCGCCTCGGCCAGCGACCATTGGGTGGGCGTGCCGCGCCGCCCGTAGAACAGCCGGTGGTGGGTATCGCTCCCCGCCGCCGCGCGCAGGTCGGCCACGCTGTCGTACAGGATGGTCGAGGCGCGCCACACCGGCACGTTGACCACGCCGGTCGTCCATTCGGGACGCCGCCCGCCGGTGACGGCACGGGTGGCGGGCGATTGCGGGCGATCGGTCGAACTCATGGGCGGACTTTCGGCGTGGTCGGATCGGCGGCCCATTCGTTCCAGCTCCCGTCGTACAGCGCGGCGTCGCGCCCGAGCAGGTGCAGCGCGAAGGCGGGCACGGCGGCGGTGATGCCCGATCCGCAGGTCGTCGTCACCGGGCGGTGGAGGTCGATTCCGGCCTCGGCGAACAGGGACGCAAGTTCGTCGGGCGATTTCCACGTGCCGTCGTCGCGGAAGAAGCGGGCATAGGGCAGGTTGCGGCTGCCGGGGATATGGCCGGAGGGCAGCCCGCGCGGGTCGGGCTCCGTGCCGCTGAACCTGCCCCATCCGCGCGCGTCGAGCAGCTGTTCGCCGCCGACGGCAAGCATGGCCTGCACCATCGCCCTGGTCCGCACGGCGGTGAGATCGGGATCGGCGGCGATCCGCGTCGGGGGCGGCGACGCCATGCCGTTATCGAGCGGGCGTCCCTCGGCGCGCCACTTCGCCAAGCCGCCGTCGAGGATCGCCACCGCCTGTCCGGGCAGGAAGCGGCGCCACAGCCACCATGCGCGCGCACTCGTGCGGTGGGGCGAATCGTCGTAGAGGATGATGCGGTCGTCGGGCGCGATGCCGAGCGTGCCCAGCCGTGCCGCGAATTTCTCCGCCGCGGGCAGCGAGGTCGCCTGCCCGTTCGACAGGCCGCGCAGGTCGAGGAAGCGCGCGGTCGGGATATGCCCGGCGGCATGTTCGGCGGCCTCGTCCCTTGGCGGATCGGTCTGGACCGCGACATAGGTGGCGTCGAGCGGCACGATGCCGTCCGCGCCGATCCGGTCGGCCAGCCAGTCGGTGGTAACAAGCGGTGTCATGGCCGACTGTCTAGGCGCGGAACCCTCGACGGGGAAGCGCTACCCGCCGCTGCCGCGACATGCCGAAGTACCACGTCGATAGTATGTATTGCCGATAGGGCCATGCCCGGCCGACTGGTACGATCATCTTTATGAATGACCGTCGCGATTCAGAGGTGATCTTCCGATCGGGCGCAGAGGAATGCGCCTATCTGCGTCGCCGCGCGGACGATCATCGGCAACTTGCTGAAAAGAACGACGAACCCGGCCCGTGTTCGATTCACCTGCGACTGGCGCAACTCTATCTCGATCGCGTCCGGCTGCTCGAACTGGTCGATCGGGACCAGGGCAGGCCCGCAAAGATACCAGGAACGCCGCCTATCCCGATCGGTTGATACGCCCGAGCCGGCCCTGTCCGGCTGCGGGAGAACCGATGATGAAGGCAGTGGCGACGATGATGTGCGGTGCATTGGCCCTGAGCGCCTGTGCCGCGCCCGCGACGCGGATTTCGACCGGGTTGCAGCGCTACGGCCTCGACGCCGGACGCGCCGATTGCGTCGGCACCCGGTTGCAGGGCGACCTGTCGATCGGACAGCTCCAGCAGCTCGGCCGGGCCGCCGCGGCCTATGGCAGGAACGATCCGAACCCGGCGGTGCTGACCGTCGGCGATCTGGTCCGGGTCGCGGGCGAGCTCAAGGACCCCGCCATCCCCCTCGCGGTCGGCAAGGCCGCGGCGGGTTGCGGCGTCCTCTGATCTTCCTCCAGCCACAGGAGCATTTGCGATGAACAAGGACGAATTCGCAGGCGGCGTGCGCTATGCCACCGGCAAGGTCGAGAAGGCGGTCGGCGACACGGTCGACAGCCGCGACTGGCAGGTCGACGGCGTGGTCGATCAGGTCGCGGGCGGTGCGCGCCACAGCTATGGCCGTGCCCGGTCGATCCTGAACGACGCGATCGACAGCGCGCCCGAACTGGCGAAGGAAGCGCGCGAGCGGCTGCACGACGTGACCGCCCGCGCCGCCGACGGCGCGCGCAAGGGCGGGCACAAGGCACAGGAGAAGGTGCGCGACACCCCGCTGCTGTGGGTCGCGGCGGCGGCGATCGGCGGCTATGCGCTCGCCTGGGCGTTCCACGGCCGTCGCGGCTGATCGAGCCCCCACGATGACGACCGCGCTCCGATCGCTCCGCGAGACCGCCGATCTGCGCCACCTGCGCCAGATCATCGTCGGTCTCGACGAAGGGGTGATCCTGATCGATCCGGATCAGAGCCTGCTCTGGGCCAATGACGCCGCGCTGGCGATGCACGGCGTCGGCAGCCTGGGCGAGCTGGGCGCGACCGTCGACGAATATCGCGACCGGTTCCGGCTGCGCTACCGCAACAACCACCGGTTGCAGGCGGACGATTATCCGATCGACCGGGTGGTCGCGGGCGATTCCTTTTCCGAAGTGGTGGTCGAAGTGACCGTCGCGGGCGATGAGGAACCGCGCTGGGTGCATCAGGTGCGCAGCCTGGTGCTGAACGACACCGACGACGGCGAGCCTGCCTGCCTCGTGCTCATCCTTCAGGACGTGACGGCGCAGTACGAGGCGGAGGACCGGTTCGAGCAGTCGTTCAACGCCAATCCCGCGCCCGCCGTCATCTGCCGCCTGAGCGACCTGCGGTTCGTGAAGGTCAACGAGGGATTTACCGAGATGACCGGATTCCCGCGCGATCAGGTGCTGTGCAAGACGGTGTACGACATCGACGTGCTGCGGAACGCCGAGCGGCGCGACCTGGCCAAGGAACGGCTGGGCGAGGGGCGCACCATCCCGCAGATGGAGGCCGAGCTGGAGCTGCCCGACGGCGGCACCCGGCTGGTGATCGTCGCGGGCCAGCCGATCGACATGCACGGGCAGCCGTGCATGCTGTTCACCTTCGCCGACCTCGAACCGCGTCGCAAGGCGGAAGGGGCGCTGCGCCACAGCGAGGAGCGCTTCACCCGCACCTTCCAGATGGCGCCGGTGCCGATGGCGATCGGCGCGCACGACGGGCATCTGCTGTGCGAGGTGAATGCGAGCTTCACCCAGATGACCGGTTATGCCGCGACCGAGATCATCGGGCGTCCGCTGGGCGAGGTGGAGCTGTGGGACAGCAGCGAGGCGCGCCGCGCGGTCGAACATGCGCTGGCGGCGGGCGAGGCGCTGCGCGGGCATGAGGCGCGAATCCATGCGAAGGACGGCGCGACGATCGACTGCCTGATCTCGACCGAGGCGATCCGGCTGGGCGAGGAGGAGGCGGTGCTCTGGGCGTTCCAGGACATCACCCAGCGCAAGGCGACCGAGCTGGAACTGGTCGAGGCGATCGAGGCGGTGATGAAGGATACGAGCTGGTTCAGCCGCTCGATCCTCGACAAGCTGGCCCGGCTGCGCGCGCCGCATGTCGCGGCGAACGGTCCGGGGATCGACGACCTGACCGCGCGCGAGCGCGAGGTGCTGGCGCTGATCTGTCGCGGCTATGACGACAAGCGGATCGCGCGCACGCTGGACGTGGCGGGCAATACCGTGCGCAACCATGTCGCGCGCATCTATGCCAAGATCGGGGTCAACCGCCGGATCGCGGCGGTCGCCTGGGCCCGCGCGCGCGGCTTCGACGGCGAGGGCGTGCTGATCGAACGCACCGGGCAGGAGACGGCGGCATGACCGACGGAGCGGACACCGCCCACGACCGCGAAACCGCGAAGCGCGCGGGGAAGGCGTCGGTGCGCGACGCCATCGGCAAGCTGATCGGCGACGATACCGCAGGCACCCCGCCCGGCGGCGGCGCCGACACCGACAAGGACCCGCCGCGCCGCTGAGCGCGCGACGGCACCGTTTTCAAACAGGAGTAACCATGCTTACCAACGCAACCGCGGCCATGCTGCCGCCCGAGGAAACGCGCATCGGCAAGACCGCCACCCGCCTGTCGTGGGGATCGGTGTTCGCCGGCGTCATCATCGCCGTCGCGGTGCAGCTGGTGCTGGGCATCCTCGGCGCGGGCATCGGGTTGTCGATGGTCGATCCGGCGCAGGGCACCACGCCGGGGGCGGCGGGATTCGGCATCGGCGCGGGCATCTACTGGCTCGTCACCACCGTGCTGGCGCTGGGCGCGGGCGGCTATGCCGCGGCGCGGGTGTCGGGCGTGACCGAACGCTTCGATGCGCTGGCGCACGGGCTGGTCGTGTGGGGCGTGACGCTGATCCTGACACTGTACCTGCTGACCAGCGCGGTCGGCGGGATCATCGGCGGCGCGTTCCGCACCGTCGGCAGCGTCGCGGGCGCAGCGACCACCACGGTCGGCGCGGCAGGCGGCGCGGCGGCTTCGGTCGCGGGCGTGAACGTGCAGGACGTGCGGCAGGAAGCGGCGCGCTACCTCTCCGACGCGCCCGGCGATCCGGCGCGGATGACCCCCGAACAGGCGCAGGCGCAGGTCGCGCGCGAACTCCCCGCGCTGGCGCGCGGCGGTGCCGAGGGGCAGCAGGCCGAGCGCCGCATCGTCGCCATCGTCGCGGCACAGCGCGGCATCCCGCGCGAACAGGCGCAGGCGCAGGTGACGCGCGCCAGGCAGCAGTTCGAGCAGACCAGGAACGAGGCGGTCGCGACCGCGAAGCAGGCCGCCGACGCCGCCGCGGGCACTGCTGCCAGCACCTCGTTCCTCCTCGTCCTCGCGCTGCTGGTCGGCGCCGGGGCGGCCGGTTTCGGCGCGACGGCGGCCACCCGCCGCCGCATGCGCTGAAGTGTAGCCGCGGCGGGCGCGCGTATCCGGCCCGCCGCACCTTTCGTCCATCAGGAGAACAGCGATGAAGACCATCGGTATGGGGATCGTGCTCGGCACGGCGGTACTGCTTTCGGCGTGCAACACCGCGAACGGCGTGGGCAAGGACCTGCGCTCGGCCGGGTCGGCGGTGTCGGAAGCGTCGGGCCAGGACAAGAAGAAGTAAGCGCCGGGTTTCCCGACCAATCCACCTGTTACGCGCCGTGCCGGTCCCTTCCCGGTGCGGCGCGTAGCCGTATCCGCGTCAGCGGCGGATGCTCGTACAGGTCGCGCATCCCCATCCGGCGGAAGCGGTTCCACCACCGCTGCCAGCGATGCTCGGCGGCATCGTGCAGCATGTGGCAACGCTGGCACAGCGCGGCGAGATTCGCGGGCGTGTTGTTGCCCGGATCGTGATCGAGATGCGCGCACGCCAGCACGACATAGGTGGTGCGCACCCGCGCCAGCGGCACATGACGCAGCGTAACGCGCCGCCCCCGCGCCGACCGCCAGCCCCCGGCCGCGGCGTCCCACCAGCGCCCGTCGCCCAGATGCGCGACCCGCGTGAGATGCGGCCGCCCGCAGCGTTCGCACCGCCGCCCCGCCCGGTCGAACCGGACCCAGGCGGACAGCTCGCGCCAGTCGATCGGATAGAGCCAGCGGTTTTCGGGCCGGATCGGCATGTCCGTGTCATGCCCGTCCGCCGTAGCGGAGGGAAGCGAAATCTTCCCGCTTTGTAACCGCTTCGTTCCGGGTGTCGGGGTATCGACGCACCGGCGGATCCACCTTCGGCGATACGCATGGATTTCCGTCATTCCCGCGCAGGCGGGAGTGACGAAAGCGAATGGAGCGGTTTTCCTGCTTCTGCGAAGTGAACGTCGGTCAGACTCTACCCGTCCGCGCGTTCGATCCGGTCGCGCCCGCCCGCCTTGGCGCGGTAGAGCGCGCGATCCGCCGCCGCCAGCAGCGCGGCGATCGCGACGTCGCTGCTGGCCGCGACCACGCCGCCGCTGATCGTCACCGGAATCGCGATCCCGTCGATGACGAACGGCGTCGCGCGCACCAGCATGCGCAGCCGGTCGGCGCTCGCCCATGCCTCGTCGAGGCCGGTGTCGGGGAGCACGATCGCCAGTTCCTCGCCCCCATAGCGCGCGACGCAATCGGCGGTGCGCACGGCGCCCGCGATCCGTACGGCGATACCCGCCAGCACCCGGTCGCCGATCGGATGGCCGTAGGTGTCGTTCACCCGCTTGAAGTGATCGACGTCGATCAGCACCAGCGCGAAGCTCCCGCCGCGCGCGGCGCGCCCCCGCTCCGTCTCCAGCCGTTCGAGCAGCATGCGCCGGTTGGCGAGGCCGGTCAGCGGGTCGGTCTGCGCGAGTTCGGCGAGCGCGGCATTGGCGGCGCGCAGTTCCTGCGTCCGCGCCGCGACCAGTTGTTCCAGCGTCCGGGTCCGGCGGCGCAGCACCAGCGTGCGCAGCTGCACCACCCCGACGATCGCCAGCACCATGGCCAGCAGCGCCAGCAGCCGGACCCACCAATGCTCGTACCAGCTCTTGCCGACCGACACGTCGATGCGGGTGGTGACGACATGGCGGTAGATGCCGGGAACCTCGGCGCGCAGCCGCAACGCATAGCTGCCGCCGGGCAGGCCGGTATAGGTGGCGCTGGCGGGCGTGCCTTCGGGCACGCGCACCCAGTCGGGATCGAAGCCGTCGAGGCGATAGCTGTAGCGCACCTCCTGCGGCGCGGCATAGTCGGTCAGCGCAAAGGCGATGCGGACGGTATGCCGCCCGCCGTCGATCGCGATCCCGCCGTGCCGCGCATCGGGATCGAGCGGCATGCCGTGCCCGTCCTGCTCCACCGCGGTCACGACCGGCGGGTGCAGCATCGCGGGCCGCCGCGCGAACAGCCGGTCGGGGCGCAGCACGGTGAGGCCGCCGGTCCCGCCGAACAGCAGGTCGCCGCCCTGCGTCGCCGCCGCCACCCGCTGGTTGAAGGCATCGGCGGTCAGCCCGTCGCGCCCGCTGAGCGCACGCACCTGCCGCCCCGCCGGATCGACGACCGAGATGCCGCTGGCGCTTGCCGCCCAGATGCGCCCGCCGCGATCGGCGAGCAGCGCGGCGACATTGTCGTTGGCCAGCCCCTGCGCCTCGGTGATCGCGCGGAAGCGCCAGCCGTCCCCCGCCGCCGTGCCCCGCGCGATCCCGCCATAGGTGCCGACCCACAGCAGCGATCCGCGGGTCACGATCGATCCGGTATAGTTCTGCGGCAGGCTGGCGGGATCGCCGGGGCGGTTGCGGAAGGTGACGAAGCGCCCGGTCGCGGGATCGAAGCGGCTGATCCCGGCGGGGGTCGCGATCCATGCGCGCCCGTCGCCCGCGGCGACGATGTTGATGACCTCGTTGTTGGCGATGGCGGCGGCGTCGCCGTCGACATGGGTGAAGCGGCGCATCCGCCGCGCGGGTCCGTCCCATACGAACAGCCCGCGATAGGTGCCGATCAGCAGCAGCCGCCCGCTGACCGCCAGCGAGATGACCGGCAGGTCGTCCAGCTCGGGCAGGTCGAGCCGGGTGCGCACGCCGCCGTCGGGCCGGATCGCGATCACCCCGCGCCCGCCGACCAGCACCGTGCCGTCGGGCAGTTCGACGAACGCCTTGATATCCTGTCCGGCATGCTGCCCGGCGAGGCGCAGGTGGGACACCTGCCCCGTCCGGCGATCGATCCGGTCGATCAGCCCGTTGGCCATGCCGATCCAGATCCGGTCGGCGCTGTCCACCATCACCCCGCGGACATTGGTGTCGGCAAGGGCGCGGCGCGGATCGGCCGTCGCGTTGCCGATCGCGAACATCGCCGGGGTCGCGGGATCGGCGTGCGACGCGCCGACCTCGGTCGCGGCCCATAGCCGCCCGGTGCGGTCGATCGTCACGTCGCGCACCGTGTCGCCGCCGAGCGAGCCGGGATCGGCGGGAATGTTGCGCAGCGGTTCGACCGGCAGGCGCGCGCCCGGATCGACGCGCAGCACGCCCATGCCGTCGGTGCCGACCCACATCACCCCGCCCGGCCCGGATGCGAAGGCGCGGACGGTGCGGTGGCCGATGGCGGGCGCATTCCCCGCCAGCGCCGCCGGACGGACGAAGCGGCCGTCGCGCATCCGCAGGACGATACCGTTCGACCCGGTGCCGATCCACAGGCGCCCCGCCCGATCGCGGGTGAGCGCCCAGACGTCGCCGATCGCGGGCGCCGCCACCGCCGCGAAGCGCGCCGCACCGGGCCGCAGCACGAACAGCCCGGTGTCCGCCCCGGCGAAGATCGTGCCGTCGGGGTCGCGGTGCACGGCGAAGGCCCCGCCCGCAAGCTCGCGCCCCCGCGACACCGCCACCACCCGCTGCGTCCGCGCATCGTAGCGGAACACGCCGTGGTCCGATGCGATCAGCGCGCCGCCCTGCCCGTCCGGGGCGAAATTCAGGATGCGCGTGCCGATTCGCCCTTCCTCCGCACCGGGCAGGCGGACGAAGCCGTCGTGCAGCGGATCGTAGCGGACGACGCCGCCGACATTGGTGCCGACCAGCATGCTGCCGTGCGCCAGCGGCAGCAGCGCGCGCACATAATTGTCGGGCAGGCTGGCGGCGTCGCCCGAGCGCTGGCGAAACACCCGCACCCGTTGCCCGTCGTAGCGGGCGAGGCCGCCGCGCGTGCCGATCCACATCTGGCCGTCCTCGCCCTGCACGATCGCGGTCGCGGTGGCATGGGGCAGGCCGGTGGCGGCGCCCAGCGTCTGGAAGCGCGGGCCATACCAGCCCGCCCAGCCGTCCGCCGCGGCTGCCGCGACGGCGCCGCCGGGCGCGATCGCAAGCATCAGCAGGGGCAGGACGAGTCGGCGCATCATGATCTCCGGCGATCGGGCCTAGGTCGATTTGGTTGATGCGGGATTAAGGCTGATTGCAATCGCTTTTATCTGACAAATAACTCAGACATTTGTCATTGCAGTGGAGCGAATGTCGCGTTATTTGTCCGAGTATAACGAAGCCCATAAGGGCTCGCGTACAGGGAGGGGTTCATGGTCGGCAAAGTCGCCATTCTGGCATCCGTATCGTCGCTGTCGCTGCTGTGGGCGGCACCGGCCGTCGCACAGAGCAACGTGCCCGAGGGAATCGGCGCACCGCTCGGCACGCCGACCGACGCGGCGGAACAGCCGTCGAGCGGCACGCCCGCGCGCGGCGATGCGACGCAGGACGCGGCGGAGGACGAGATCGTCGTCACCGGCGTGCGCGCGTCGATCCTGGGCGCGCTGAACGTCAAGCGCAACGCGACGCAGGTGGTCGATTCGATCGTCGCCGAGGACGTCGGCAAGCTGCCCGACAACAACGTCATCGAGGCATTGCAGCGCGTCACCGGCATCCAGGTGACGAACCGCGCAGGGGGCGAGGCGGCGGCGATCTCGATCCGCGGCCTGCCCGATGCGCTGACCACGATGAACGGGCGCAACATCTTCACCGCTTCGGGACAGGCGTTCGCGCTGGCCGACATTCCGGCCAACCTCGTCAAGCGGATCGACGTGTACAAGACCCGCGCCGCCGACCAGATCGAGACCGGCATCGCCGGGCAGATCGACGTGTTCACCCGGCGGCCGTTCGATTTCAAGGGCTTCGCCATCTCGGGCGTCGCGCGCGGCATCTACAACGAACAGGCCGACACGTTTAACCCCAACGTCTCCGGCCTCATCAGCAATCGCTGGGAAACCGGGATCGGCGATATCGGCGTGCTGGTGAGCGGCAGCTATGCCCGCACCAAATACCGCGACATGAGCGTGACGGCGGGCGCGATGGTGCCGTTCGTCACCGAAAACCCGCCGCCGGGCTTCGTGCCCCTGCAGCGCGTGTTCCCCGAAACGGGCGCATGGCAGCCGGGTACCGAGCGCGGCCTGCCGACCGCGCCGGGCTCTACCTTCCTGCTCGGCGGGCGGCAGGTGCCCTATTACCTCTCGCGCGACGCGGTGTTCAGCCCCGACGTGGCGGGCACCCGCGAACGCCCGGCGGTGAGCGCGGCGGTGCAATGGTCGCCCAGCAGCGATGCGACCTATACCGCCGAATTCTTCTGGAACCAGTTCAAGGCGACGACGCAGAACAGCCTGTTCTTCAGCTTCGTCGACTGGTGGGGCGGCCTCGGCAGCAATCCGCGGTCGACGATCGAGCTGTATCCCGACAGCAACATCATCAAGGCGCGCTCGGTCGCCGACGTGTTCGGCTTCAACAGCGGCGACTATACCCGCTCGCAGACCGACAGCTTCGTCTATGCGCTGAACGGCGACTGGAAGGTCGGCGACAATGCGCGGATCACCGCCGATCTGTCGTACCAGAACAGCCGGTTCGACACGCAATTCCTCGCGATGCGGCTGAACCGCGTGGCGAAGCGGATCGACGTCGACTTCAACACCCGCGACGGCATCCCGTCGTACAATTTCGACAACAACGCGCTGCTGACCGACCCGACCCAGTGGGACGTGGGCGAGTTCTACGACAATGCCAACCGGTCGAAGGGCGATGCGATCACCCTGCACCTCGACGGCGAGAACCGCTGGGACTCGGGCTTCCTGCGCCGGGTGAAGGCGGGCATCCGCATCGACGATCGCAATGCGGTCGATTCGGTGCGCACGCAGGACGCGGGCGCGCTGGGGCGCAAGTTCTCGACGCTCGATCCGGGGCTGCAACTGGTCAACAAGGACTTCTTCCAGGGGCGCGCCAGCGTGCCGACGTCGTGGCTGGTGCCGAACGGCACCTATATCTATGAAAACGTCGATGCGATCCGGCAGCTCTACAAGAGCAGCGTCGCGCCCAATTTCCGCCTGTCGAACCAGCTGACGCTGACCGACGTGTTCGACATCAACGAGATCACCATGACCGCCTATGCGATGGCGGACGGCGAGTTCGACCTGTTCGGGCGGCCGTTCCGGATCGAGGCGGGTGTGCGCTATGTCGATGTCGACACCGACTTCGTGTTCACCGACCGCTACAGCGGCACCGTGACCCGCGCGTCGAACGGCACCAGCCGCTTCCTGCCCAGCGCCACGCTGCGCTACGACCTCGCCGACAATCTGCGGCTGCGCTTCAACTATGGCGAGACGCTGCGCCGCCCGGCGTTCGCCGACCTCAACCCCAATTTCAACCTGGTGGGCGACCTGACCAGCATCGGGCGCGGCAGCGGCGGATCGGGCAATCCCAATCTGCGCCCGACCACCGCGCGCAACTTCGACCTGTCGGCCGAATGGTATTTCGAGCGCAACAGCGCGATCTACGCCACCGCCTTCCGCCGCGAGATCGACGGGCTGGTCGTGCCGATCACCTCGGTGCTGACCATTCCCAACACCGGGCTGAACACCAACGTCTTCGCCGTCACCCGCCCGGAGAACGCATCGAACGGGGTGCTCAAGGGCGTCGAGCTGGGGCTGACCTACTTCCCGACCTATCTCCCCTCGATCCTCGACGGCTTCGGGTTCCAGGGCAGCCTGACGCTGCTCGATTCCAACCAGAACATCCCGCTGACCAATTCGGCGGGGGTCGTGACCGGCGAGACGCAGTCGGCGTTCTTCGGCGTATCCGACCTGTCGTACAACGCCACCCTCGCCTATGAGAAGGGAGGCCTCGGCGCGCGCCTCTCCTATGTCTGGCGCAAGGAGTTCCTCGGCAACAACGAGGCGCGGCTGTTCGCCAATCCGATCGGCGTGTGGCGGCGCCCGGAGAGCAGCCTCGATTTCCAGCTGACCTATGGCGTCACCGACCGGCTGGGGCTGACGATCGACGCGGTCAACCTGACCAACCAGACGCAGCAGAACTATTACCGCTTCGAGGATGCGGGCGGGCCGGACCGGTTCAACCTCGGCACGACGCTGCTGGCGCGGACCTTCGCGGTCGGCCTGCGCTTCTCGCTCGACTGACGGCACGGGCGCGCGCCGCCCGTCCCCCCGCCCTGCTGCATCCCCCGCAAGTTTTCGGAGTCCTCTCCATGATCCGGTCCACGCTTCCGCTCGCCGCCCTCGTCCTCCTCCTCGCCGGGTGCAACGGCATCTCGGGCGGGGAGACGAGCGGCAACATCTCCGCCCCCGTCGTCCGCCCCGCCCCCACGCCGACCCCGACGCCCACCGCCACCGCGACCCCGGTCGGCCTCGCGCTCACCGGCGACACGATGCCGGTGCACGATCCGGCGATCATCAAGGACGGCAATACCTATTACCTGTTCGCCACCGGCGCGGTGGGGGATCGCGAAGGGCTGCTCGCCACGCGCACCTCGACCGACCTGACGGCGTGGACGTGGCGCGGGGCGGCCTATACCGCGCTGCCCGCATGGGCGACGACGGCGGTGCCCGGCACCACCGGCATCTGGGCTCCAGACATCGTCAAGCGTGGCGGCGAATATCGCCTCTATTATTCGGTCTCCACCTTCGGGAAGAACCAGTCGGCGATCGGGCTGACCACCAACAACGCGCTGAACCTGAACGCGCCCGCCGCCGGATGGACCGACAAGGGCGCGGTGATCCAGTCGCAGACGACCGACAATTTCAACGCGATCGACCCCGCCGTCTTCACCGATGCCGACGGGCGCGAATGGATGGCGTTCGGCAGCTTCTGGACCGGCATCAAGATGGTCCGGCTGGACCCCGCCACCGGCCTGCGCCTCGCCAGCGACCGGACGATCTATCCGCTGGCCACCCGCCCCGCCCCCGGCGCGATCGAGGCGCCGTTCGTGATCCGGCGCGGCGATTATTATTATCTGTTCGCCTCGTTCGACGAATGCTGCAAGGGCGCGGACAGCACCTACAACACGGTCGTCGGCCGGTCGAAGACCGTGACCGGGCCGTATCTCGACAAGGCGGGCACCTCGATGCTCGACGGTGGCGGCACGACCGTGCTGGCATCGGGGCGCGGCACCGGCGCACGCTATGTCGGGCGCGGCCATGTCGCGGTGTTGCAGGAGGCGACGGGCGATCATATCGTCTATCACGCCTATGACACGCAGCGGAACGGTGCGCCGACGCTGCAGATCCAGAAGCTGAACTGGGATGCCGACGGCTGGCCGGTGGCGCAGTAACATGCGCCGGTGGCTGCTCGCCCCGCTCCTGCTGCTGCTGACGGCGGCACAGGCCCCGGTGGCCGGGGGCGACATCCGCCCGGTCCATGACCCGGTCCTGATCCGGCAGGGGGAGGACTGGCACGTCTTCTCCACCGGGATCGGCGGGCAGGGACAAGGGCTGATCGCCGCGCACACCTCGCGCGATCTGGTCCACTGGCGCGCGGGCACCCCGCCGTTCAGCGCGCTGCCGGACTGGGCCGTAAAGGCGATTCCGGGTGCGAAGAACCTGTGGGCGCCCGACATCGCGTTCGTGAACGGGCGCTACCGCCTCTATTATTCGGTATCGACCTTCGGGTCGAACCGGTCGGCGATCGGCCTCGCCACCAGCGCCACGCTCGATCCCGCCGCCCCGGGGTATGGCTGGCGCGACGAGGGGATGGTGCTCCAGTCGCGGCGGGGCGACGACTATAACGCGATCGACCCGGCGTTCACGATTGATGCGCAGGGCCGCCACTGGCTGTCGTTCGGCAGCTTCTGGAGCGGGATCAAGCTGGTCGAGCTGGACCCGGCCACCGGCAAGCCGCTGCGCCCGGATGCCAGGCCGCTGGCGATCGCAGCGCGCCCGGTGCCCGCCGGCGCCCCCTCGGCGATCGAGGCGCCGTATATCTTCGCGCATGGCGGCTGGTACTGGCTGATCGCCAGCTACGACTATTGCTGCAAGGGGGTGAACAGCACCTACTATACCGTAGTCGGCCGGGCGAAGGCGATCACCGGCCCCTATCTGGGCAAGGACGGCAGCGCGATGCTGGCGGCCGGGGGCACGATGCTGCTGCGCGCCGATCTGGAGGAACAGGGGCGGTATCGCGGCCCCGGCCATGCCGGGCAGTATCGTGGGGCCGACGGCGTCGACCGGCTCGTCTATCACGCATATGACAAGGAAAACGCCGGCGCGCCGACGCTCCGCATCGCGACCCTGCACTGGGGTGCGGACGGATGGCCGGTCGCACGGCCGCAAGGAGAGTGAGCATGACCCCGACCCTTACCCGCCGCCTGATGCTGGGCGGCATGGCCGCAAGCGCCGCGCTGCCCGCCCTCGCGCAGCGCCGTTCGCCGCGCATCGTCAACCCGCTGGTGAAGAACCGCGCCGATGCGCAGGTCTTCCGCCACACCGACGGCTGGTATTATCTGACCGGATCGGTGCCGGAATATGACCGGCTGGTGCTGCGCCGGTCGCGCACCATCGCCGGGCTGACGACCGCGCCCGAAAAGATATTGTGGCGGCACGAGGCCAGGGGGCCGATGTCCGGCTTCCTGTGGGCGCCCGAACTGCACCGGATCGACGGCAAATGGATCATGTATTTCGCCGCCGGTCCCAGCGGCGGCGGCGAGGACGTGTTCCGCATCCGCACCTATGCGGTGGTGTGCGACGGCCCCGATCCGATGACCGGCAACTGGAGCGTGCTGGGGCAGCTCCAGACGCCGTGGGACAGCTTCAATCTCGATTCGACCAGCTTCGTCCATCGCGGCACCCGCTATCTGGCATGGGCGCAGCGCGAGCCGGGGATCGAGACGAACTCGAACCTCTATCTTGCCCCGCTGGCGACCCCGCTGACGCTGGCGGCGAAGCCTGCCCGGCTGACCGTCCCGACGCTGCCGTGGGAGGTGCGCGGGTACAAGGTGGCGGAGGCTCCGGCGCTGCTGGCGCGCAACGGGCGGCTGTTCATGACCTATTCGGCGAGCGCCACCGATGCGCGCTACTGCCTCGGCATGCTGACCGCGCGCGACGATGCCGACATCATGGACCCTGCGGCATGGACCAAGTCGCCGGTGCCGGTGATGAAGACCTCGGTCGAGCACAGGATCTACGGCCCCGGCCACAACAGCTTCACCGTGGACGAGCGCGGGCGCGACATGCTGGTGTTCCATGCGCGCGATTACGAAAAGATCACCGGCGACCCGCTGTTCGATCCCAACCGGCACACGCGCGTCCAGCCGATCCGCTATGACAAGGCGGGGGTGCCGCAGTTCGACCCGCCGGTCGCGAACGGGCCTCTGCCCGCCTGACCGCATGACCTTCGACTGCGACGTGGAGGAAGCCGCTCCCCTCCCTTGTCAGGGAGGGGAGAAGCCCCTCAGAACGCCTCCACCGGCAGTGCCATGGTCGATCGCTTGCCCGCCTTGATGACGAGGAACATCGCGGTCGCCTGCGGCAGGATGCGGTCGAAGAAGAAGCCCGCCGTCGCCAGCTTCGCCTGATAGAAAGGCGCGTCACCACCCCCTTCGTCGAGCCGCGCGCGGGCGATCAGCGCCGCCTTCAGGAAGCAATGCCCCATGCCGACGAGGCCGAGCATCCGCAGATAGTCGGTCGCGGCGGCCCCGGCTTCCTCGGCATCCTTCAGCGCCTTCGCCGCGATCGTGCCGGTGGTGAGCTGCAATGCGCCGAACGCCTGCGCCAGCCCCGCCCGCCATGCCGCGATCGCCGGATCGGTGACGCCAGCCGTTTCCTCGATCTGCCCCGATACCGCGTGGAAGAAGGGGCGGAGGTAACGGCCCATATGCGCCCCCATCTTGCGCCCGACCAGATCGAGCGCCTGCACCCCGTTGGTACCTTCGTAGATTTGGGTAATGCGCGCGTCGCGGACGAATTGTTCGACGCCGCTCTCGCGGATATAGCCGTGGCCGCCGTACACCTGCACCGCAAGATTCGCCGCGTCGGAGGCGAGGTCGGTGAACAGCGCCTTCACCACCGGGGTCATCAGCGCGACGAAATCGGCGGCGCGGCGGCGCTGTTCGGGCGTTTCGGCATGGGCTTCCGCGTCGAGCGCGCGCGACACCCATTGGCCGAGCGCGCGGCACCCCTCGGCATAGGCGCGCATCGTCATCAGCATCCGCCGCACGTCGGGATGGACGATGATCGGGTCCGCGGCCTGCGCCGGGGCCTTGGCGCCCGACAGCGCGCGGCCCTGCGTGCGGTCCTTCGCATAGGCGACGGCGGACTGGTACGCGATCTCGTTCACCCCCAGCCCCTGGATGCCGACCGAGACGCGCTCGGCGTTCATCATCGTGAACATCGCCGCCAGCCCCTTGTTGGGCTCGCCGACCAGCCAGCCGGTCGCATCCTCGAACGCCATCTGGCAGGTGGCCGAGGCGCGGATGCCCATCTTGTGCTCGATGCCGGTCGCGGCCACGCCGTTGCGCGCGCCGGGATTGCCGTCGGCATCGGGCAGGAACTTCGGCACGAGGAACAGGCTGATCCCCTTCACCCCCGCCGGGGCATCGGGCAGCCGCGCGAGGACGAGGTGGACGATGTTGTCGGTGAGGTCGTGCTCGCCCGCCGAGATGAAGATCTTGGCCCCGGTGATGCCGTAGCTGCCGTCGCCGCGCGGCACCGCGCGGGTGCGCAGCAGCCCGAGGTCGGTGCCGCAATGCGCCTCGGTCAGGCACATCGTCCCCGACCATTCGCCCGACACCATCTTGGGCAGATAGGCGCGCTTCAATTCGTCGGAGGCATGTTCGGCGATGGCGGTGGTGCCGCCGTGAGTCAGGCCGGGATAGAGGCTGAACGAGAGGTTGGCGGCGCAGGCCATTTCCTCGACCAGCTTGTTGATCGTCTCGGGCAGCCCCTGCCCGCCCCATTCGGGCGAGGAGGCGAGCGCGGCCCAGCCGCCGTCGCAGAACTGGCGATAGGCGGCGGGGAACCCCGCCGGGGTCCGCACCGCGCCGTTCTCGAAGCTGCACCCCTCCTGATCGCCGCTGGCGTTGAGCGGCAGCAGCACCTCCTCGGCCAGCTTGGCGGCTTCACCCAGGATCGCGTCGTACAGTTCGGCATCGAATTCGGCGAAGGCGGGCAGCGGGCCGAACGGGTCTTCGGCGAACAGTTCGTGCAGGACGAACCGCATGTCGCGCAGCGGCGCGCGATAGACTTGTGCCATGGAACGTGCCCCTTGTCAGTTGCGCAGCGGCTTGCCGGTGTCGAGCAGATGCTCGATCCGGGCCTGGGTGCGCGGGTCCTTCATGCTGGTCAGGAATTCGCGGCGTTCGATCTTCAGCAGATCGTCCTCGCTGACGGTATCGACCGGATCGGCATCGCCGCCGGTCAGCACCTGCGCCAGTCGCGCGGCGACCACCGTGTCGTACGGCGTGGCAACCCCCTTGGCATGGAAGCCCTTCACCACATCGGCGATGGCGATGCGCCCGCTTTCGCCGGGCAGGCGGTACACCGGCTTTTCGGGCGGCGCGTACCCGTCGACCAGCGCCAGCGCCTTCGCCTTGGCATCGGCCAGCAGCCGGTCGCGGTTCATCGTGATCCCGTCGCCGGGCCGCAGGAACAGCAGCTCGCGCGCCTCCGCCGCCGACCTGGAAACCTTCGCGGTCGAGATCGTCTCGAACGCCCTGGCCACGGCGGGCATCGGGCCGCGCGGCATGCCGCGCGTGCGGGCGATGCGGTCGAGCATCTCGCCGTTGCCGCCCCAGCCGGGCATCAGCCCCGCGCCGGTCTCCACGAGGCCGATGTACGTCTCGGCATGCGCCTGGATCGCATCGGCGTGCAGGCTGATCTCGCAACCCCCGCCCAGCGCCATGCCCGCGGGTGCGGCGACCACCGGGAAGGGGGCGTATTTCAGCGCCTTGAACGCCGCCTGCCCGCCCGCGATCAGCTTCTCGATCTCGCTCCATGCCGCGATGTTGACCGCGAACATGGCGAGGCCGAGGTTCGCGCCGACCGAGAAATTCGCGGCATCGGTATAGATGACCAGCGCCTTGAACCGCGCCTTGACCAGCGGGATCGCCTTGCCGATCAGCTCGATCACCTTGTCGTCGAGCGCGTTCATCTTGCCCGCGAACTCGAGAGCCGCCACCCCGTCGCCCACGTCCCACAGCGCCGCCGATCCGTTGCGCAGCAGCGGTTCGCTCCTGAGCTTCACATCCTCCAGCAGCAGCACGCCGTCGGCGCGGACGACATCGGCATAGTCGCCGCCGAGCGTCAGATATTGCCGCCGACCCTGCTCGACCCGATAGAAGCTGCGATCGCCGACCGTATCGAGGATCGCGGGCACCGCCTGCCCCTCCGCCCGCAGCCGCGCCGCGAGTTTGGCGGGGCCGATCCGGTCGATCAGCTCGAACGGGCCGTATTTCCAGTTGTAGCCGAGCTTCATCGCATCATCGATCGCGACGATATCGTCGGCTACCTCGCCGACCAGCGCGGCGGCATAGCGCAGCACCGGCCCCAGGATCGCCCAGGCATAGGCCCCGGCCTTGCCCGGCAGGTCGATCAGCGCAGCGACGTCCTTCTCGGCGGCGGACGGCAGCTTCGGCGGCGTGACGGCGGGACGATAGTCGCCCGTCGTCAGGTCGATCGCGTATTTGGTTCGCGTCGCCTTGTCGAAACGGTAGAATCCGCCCTTGCCCTTGCGGCCGGTGAACCCTTCCGCGATCATCCGGTCGACCAGCGGCAGCGGGCGCACCGTGTCGAAATAGGCATCGCCCGGCGGCAGCGTGGCGGTAAGGCTCTTCGACAGCAGCGGCATCAGGTCGATGCCGACAAGGTCGATCAGGCCGAAGATGCCGGTTTTGGGCACGCCCATCGGCTTGCCGCCGATCTGGTCGGCCTCCTCGACCGTGAGGCCCTGATCGATCGCGGCATTGATCGCGACCGCCAGCCAGTAGGTGCCGATGCGGTTGGCGATGAACCCTGGCGTGTCCTTCGCCCGTACGATCCGCTTGCCGAGCATCCGGTCGACGAAATCCTCGACCTTCCCCGCCACCGCCGGATCGGTCGCGCTCCCGCGCACGATCTCGATCAGCCGCATGTAGCGCGGCGGATTGAAGAAATGGGTGATGAGGAAATCGGCCTTGAAGGCGTCCGAGCGCCCCGCGACGAGATGGTCGAGCGGGATGGTGGAGGTGTTGGACGACACCGCCGTGCCGGGGCGCTTCAGCGCCTCGATCCGGGCATAGAGCGCCTGTTTCACGTCGAGCCGCTCGACCACCGCCTCGACGATCCAGTCGCATTCGGCGATGCGCTCCAGATGATCGTCGATGTTGCCGGTTTCGACCAGCTTCGCCGCCGCCTTCGACATGAAGGGGGCGGGATCGGTCTTGAGCATCCGCGCGACCGCGCCCTTCGCCACCGCGTCGCGATCGGCAGCACCGGCGGGCACGATATCGAGCAGCAGCACCGGCACCCCGGCGTTGGCGACATGCGCGGCGATCCCCGCGCCCATCACGCCTGCGCCGATCACGCAGACCTTGTTGATCGCCTCGGCCATCACACCCGCTCCAGCACGGTGGCGATGCCCTGCCCGCCGCCGATGCACTGGGTCGCCAGCGCATAGCGCCCGCCCTCGCGCGCGAGCAGCGCCGCCGCCTTGCCGACGATGCGCGCGCCGGTCGCGCCCAGCGGATGGCCGATCGCGATCGCGCCGCCGTCGACGTTCACCGTCTCGGGCTTGAGACCAAGGTCGCGGATGCAGGCGATCGCCTGGCTTGCGAACGCCTCGTTGATCTCGACGATATCGAGGTCGGCGACCGTGATCCCGGCGCGCTCCAGCGCCTTGCGCGACGCGCCGATCGGCCCCAGCCCCATCGTCTCCGGCTCACAGCCCGAGATGGCGACCGCCTTGATCCGGGCAAGGATCGGCAGCCCGTGCGCCTGCGCGAACGCCTCCGACGTCACCAGCACCGCGCTGGCGCCGTCGGTCAACGGCGAGGAGGTGCCCGCCGTGACCGATCCGTCCTGACGGAAGGCGGGCTTCAGCCCGGCCAGTGCCTCGGCGGTGGTATCGGGGCGCAGCGTCCCGTCCTCGGCGACTGCGCCGGCCCTGGTGGCGATGGGCACGATCTCGTCGGCCAGGCGGCCGTCGGCGCGCGCCGCCGCCGCCTTGTGCTGGCTGTCCGCCGCGAACGCATCCTGTTCGCCGCGGGTGATCTGGTAGCGGGTGGCGACATTCTCGGCGGTGTCGCCCATGCCCATGTACGCGCCGGGCTTCTTCGCGGCGAGCGCGGGGCTCGGCATCGGGTTGTAGCCGCCCATCGGCACCCGGCTCATCGATTCGATGCCCGCACAGATGAAGGCGTCGCCCGCGCCGATCGCGATCTGTCCGGCGGCGATGTGGATCGCGCTCATCGACGATCCGCAGAAACGGTTGACGGTCATGCCGCCGACCGACAGCGGCAGGTCGGCAAGCAGCCCGATCAACCGCGCGACGTTCATCCCCTGCTCGCCCTCCGGAAAGGCGCAGCCGAGCACGATATCCTCGACCAGCGCGGGATCGACGCCGGTCCGGTCGATCAGCGCACGGATGACCTGCGCGGCGAGGTCGTCGGGCCGGACCCGCGCCAGCGCGCCCTTGCCCGCGAAATGGAACGGCGAGCGGGCATATCCCGCGATCACGGCCTGCATCGAAGCAATCCCTCCAATATCCGGCCTGCCCGACGGCAGTGCCCTGTCTACCCTATAGGGTATATATCTAACCTATAGGACATATGCTAGGCATGCAAGCGGGATGGCCCCTGGGAGGCGGAACTTGGCGGCGGACGACGGCGAACTGACGGGAATCCATGCGGTGGCGGAGCGGCTGGGCGTGACGCCGCGCACGCTCAGGCTCTACGAGGATCGCGGGCTGATCCAGCCGGTGCGGATCGGCAACAACCGTGCCTATGGCCGCCGCGACATCGCCCGGGTGCAGCTGATCCTGCGCGGCAAGCGGCTGGGCTTCACCCTGCGCGAGATCCAGGAGTTTCTCGACCTGTACGATGCCGAGCCCGGACAGGCCGAGCAGATGCGCCGCCTGGCCGAGCGTTGCCGCGAGCGGATCGAGGAACTGACGGTGCAGCGCCGGGTGCTGGACGAGACGCTGGCGGAGCTGGAGGAGATCGAACGCTCGGCGCTGGCGCGGCTGGGGTAGGGTGCGCAGCCCGGACCGGTGGCCGGGTCACGGCTCGCGGCGGATCGGGTAGGTGCGGGCATCGAGGCTCGGCAGGCGTTCGGCGAACCAGGCGAGCCGGGCCGACGCATCGGCGGCGAACGCGGCATCGGCGGCGAGCTTCGCCGCGAAGGCGGCGCGCAGCACCGGATCGGCGGCAAGCATCGCATCGGCGAGCGGCGCCAGCACGAACGCCTCGGCCACCGGCGCCTTCGCCATCGCCTCCGGAAAGAAGCCCCAGGCGAGGAACGAATCCTGGCTCTCGGGTTCGAGCAGCGCGGCGGCGAGCAGGCCGAGCGGCTGATCGGCGGGCACGCGCAGGCTGCCCGCGGGCATGACCTCGTGCACCGGCGCGTGGGCGATGCCTGCCTTGACCGGCACCCTGCCCTCGATCGGCGGCATCAGCTTCGGATCGATCAGCGTGCCGGCGTCCAGCGTCATCGCGCACGGCATATCGATCGTCTCGAAGCGGATGCCGTGCAGCCGCAGCCGGTCGATCACCTCGGTCTGGGACGGCGGCACCCACCATGCCCGGGGCAGGCGCACGGTTTCCGTCGCCGCCTGTCCGATGATCGGCATGCGCCAGCGGACCGGCGTCCCCAGCCAGCGCTGCTCCATCCGCCCCGTCGCGGGCGAGCGATACCAGTCGAACGCGACGCCCCGGAAATCCTCGATCCAGCCGATCGGCTGCACGGCGGGCTGCCAGCGGGTCAGGAGCGTGGCGGGGCGGCTCGCCCGGTCGGCGGCCTTGGCGGCGGCGATCCGCGCCGCATCCCGCCCGGCGACCTTCAGCGCCGCGGCGAGCAGCACATAGGTTCCGAGCACGCGCTGCCGATAGGGCTTGAGCATGTGATTCTCGACCAGCACGGTCGGCATGCCGATGAAGTCGCCATAGCCGGTCGAATAGCGCGGCCCCTCCGGGCTGTAGCGGATACCCCGGGTCGGTTCGCGCGGGTCGATCGGGCTGGGATAGATGGCCGGTGCGTGGCCCGCCGCGGTCAGCGCGTCGGACACCGCCGGGCCGAAGCGCCGCTGGAGCCAGTCCGCGGTCGCCCGGTGGCGCGCATATCTCCCCCATCCGGCATAGGTGAAGGTGATGTCGTACCCCATGTCGAAGCCTTCGCTGACATGGCAGTCGATGTAGAGGATCGGATCGAGCGACCGGATCAGCGCGATCATCGCGCGCGTCTCGGGTGCGTCCGCCTTGGCATAGTCGCGGTTGAGGTCGACGTTGCGCGCATTGGCGTCGGTGCCCTTGCTCGCCGGACCGCGGAGGTGGACGAAATGATAGGCGCTCGTCCGCTCGTGTCCGTCGACGTTGTAGATCGGCACGAACACCAGATCGACCCGGTCGAGCAGATCGTCCCTGCCGCGCAGGGCGATGTCGCGCAGCAGCATGAGCCCGGCATCCTTGCCGTCGATCTCGCCCGCATGGATGCCCGCCTGGACCAGTACCACCGGCTTTCCACCGGCGCCCTTGCGCGCACGCACCATCAGCAGCTCGCGTCCCTCGCCGCTCCGGCCGAAGCGCTCCAGCGTCAGCAACGGCGATGCGGCGACCAGCCGTTCCAGCCACGCGCGCGTTTCGGCATAGCCTGGCGTCGTGGCGAAGTTCGCGCGCTCGGCAGGCGTGATCCACGGATCGTCCGCCGCCGCGACCAGCCGCTCGCTCGCGCCCGACCACGGCAGCGCGGGCGGCAGTATCGACAGGGGATCGACGGACTGCGCACCGGCGGGCGTAGCGGACAGCATCAGCCCGGCGGCGATCCCTGCCGCCAGCGGACCCAGCCGCCGCGCGGTCGCACGATGCCGGACGGCACGGACGGGTTGCACTATATGTGATAACATGTCTTTTGCCTTGCATGATGTATTGCACCACAGCAAGCGCGATCGGCGGCGCGCGCCCGCGGCGCCCGAGGTCGGCAACGCTGCCGCCGTGGGACGGACGTGCCGCGACGCGCGCCGATGCCCGAAGTTGAGAGATACGCGATGACCGACCCGATCCACCTCGACGACGTGACCCTGTCCTACGGCGCGCACCGCATCCTCGACAGCATGACCCTGTCGGTCGCGGCCGGAAGCGTCACCGCGCTGCTCGGCGGCAACGGCGCGGGCAAGTCGACCACCCTGTCGGTGCTCCTCGGCTTCGCCAGACCGGCGAGCGGCACGGTGTCGGTGTGCGGGATCGACCCGGCGCGCGACCCGGACGGTGCCCGCCGCCGCATCGCCTATCTGCCCGAGAACGTCGCGCTCTACGACCATCTCACCGCCGCCGAGAACGCGGGCTACCTTCTCGCCCTGTCCGGCGAGCGCCCGGACCGTGCCTCGATCGCCGGGGCGCTGGCGGCGGCGGGGCTGCAGGAGCGTGCATGGGACCAGCGGCTGGGCGGCTTTTCCAAGGGGATGCGCCAGAAGGTCGCCATCGCGGTCGCGCTGTTGCGCGAGGTACCGGTGCTGCTGCTCGACGAGCCGACCTCGGGGCTCGATCCGCGTGCGACCGCCGACTTCAACGCGCTGCTCGCCAGCGTCCGCGACCGGGGCACCGCGGTGCTGATGGTGACGCACGACCTGCTGTCCGCCGCCGACGTCGCCGATCGCATCGGCTTTCTGGAAGGGGGCCGTCTGGTCGATCAGGTCGCCGCCCGCGGCAGCGAGCGCTTCGACGTGCGTGCGCTCCACACCCGCTTCCAGCTCGGCGCGGCGAAGGTGCCCGCATGAGCGCGGCCGTCCTGATCGCGCGCGACGAACTGCGCCTGCTGCGCCGCAACCGCGTTGCGGTGATCGCCATGATCCTGCTCGTGCTGCTCACGCTGGTCGCCGTGGCGAGCAGCTGGGCGCACCAGCGCGGCATCGCCGACCTGCGCGCGCGCCAGCAACACAGCGCCCAGGCAGCGTTCGATGCGCAGCCCGACCGGCATCCCCACCGCGTCGTCCACTACGGCACCTTCATCTTCCGTCCGCTGGGGCCGCTGGCGGCCTTCGATCCCGGCGTCGACGCCTTCACCGGCAATTCGATGTTTCTTGAAGGCCACCGCCAGAACAGCGCCAATTTCGGCGATGTCCGGCAAAGCTCGCTGCTGGTCCGCTTCGGCCAGTTGACTCCGGCCTTCGTGCTCCAGACCGTCGCCCCGCTGCTGCTGATCTTCCTCGGCTATGGCGCGCTCGCGCGGGAGCGGGAACGGGGAACGCTGCGGCTGCTCCTGTTGCAGGGCGTGTCGCGGCGCAGCGTGGTCGGCGGCAAGCTGCTGGCGCTGGGCGTGGTGGCGGCGATCGCCGCGCTGCCCGCCATGATCGGCTTCGTCGCCATCGCCGGCAGCCCCGGCGCGCTGGCGCTGCCGATGGCAGTCACCGCGCTCGGCTATGCCGCCTATCTGGCGCTGTGGGTGGTGGTCATCCTGCTCGTCTCGACGCTGGTCCGGCGCAGTCGCGACGCATTGCTCGCACTGGTGGCGATCTGGGCGGTAACCGCGGTGCTGCTGCCCCGCGTCGTTCCCGACGTCGCGGGCATCGCGGTGCCGCTGCGCAACCGGCTCCAGACCGATGTCGCGATCGCGCGCGAGCTGCGGCGGATGGGCGACAGCCACAACCCCGACGACCCGCACTATGCCGCGTTCAGGCGGTCGGTCCTCGCCCGCTACGGCGTCACCCGCATCGAGGATCTGCCGGTCAACTACAAGGGGCTGCTGGGGATGGAGGGCGAGCGGCTGACGTCCGAACTGTTCGACCGCTACACCGGCGAAAGCTACGCCGCGCAGCATCGGCAGATCGCGCTGGTCGATGCCGCGGGCGTCGTCAGCCCGACCATCGCCGTCCGCGCGCTGTCGATGGCGGCCGCGGGCACCGATTTCGCCGGGCACCGCCGCTTTCTCGAACAGGCGGAGGCGTACCGCTATGCGCTGGTCCAGCGGCTCAACCGGATGCAGGCGGAAGAGGTCCGCTACGCCGACGATGTCGCCGTCGACGCCGGTGCCGACCGGCGCAAGCGCGTGACCGCGACCAACTGGCGGGACATGCCCGATTTCGCCTTCGACCCGCCGGGCGGCGCGGTGCTTGCGCGCGACGCGCTGCCGGGGCTGGCGGTCGTGCTCGGCTGGCTCGCGGTCGCCGGGGTGCTGCTGGCCTTCGCCGCCCGTCGGCTGGGAGATGCGCGTTGACCCTGCTCGCCCATGAACTGCGCCTGCTGCTGCGCCAGCGGCTGACGGTGATCGCGCTGGCGCTGCTCGCGCTGCTGACGATCGCCGCCGTCGCGGCGGGCATGGCCGAGGTCGCCCGCCAGCGCGCCGCCATCGCCGCGATTCCCGCCGCGCAGGCGGAGGACATCGGCGCCATCGCCGCCTGGGTCGACAAGACGAAGGACGCGGGTTCCGCCGCCTATTACAGCTTCCATCCGACATGGGACGCGCCCGCGCCCCTCGCCTTCGCCGCGATCGGGATGCGGGACGTCTCGCCCTATATCCTGCGCGTCCGCGCGCTGGGGCTGGAGGCACAGGTCTGGGACGGCGACAGCTTCAATCCCGAACTGGCGCTGCCCGGCCGGTTCGACTTCGCCTTCGTGCTGGTGTTCGTGGCACCGCTGTTCGTCATCGCACTGTTCCACGACCTGCGCTCGGGCGAGCGCGAGGCGGGGCGCCTGCGGACGCTCGACGCCATGCCGGGCAGCCGCGGGCTATGGCGACGGCGCACCGGGCTGCGGATGCTGCTGCTGTGGACGGCGCTGTCGCTGCCCTTCGCCGTCGCCGCGGCGATCGAGGGGGTAGCGCCGGGTACGATCCTGATCGTCGCGCTGGTGATCGCCGCCTACCTGCTGTTCTGGGTCATGCTGGCGGCGCTGGTCGACCGCCTGCGCTGGAGCTCGGTGGCCAATGCCGCGACGCTGGCGGCGGCGTGGCTGGTGCTGGTGCTGATCCTGCCCACCCTTGCCAATGTCGGCATCAACGCCGCGCTGCCGATCACCCAGGGCGCCGAGATCGCGATGGCGCAGCGCGAGGCGGTCAACCGCGCATGGGACATCCCGCGCGAGGACACGATGCGGCGCTTCTACGCCGACCATCCGCAATGGTCCGATTCAGCGCCGCTCGGCACCGCATTCCACTATAAATGGTATTTCGCCTTTCACCAGAACGGCGACGCGCACGTGGCGCCGCTGGTCCGCGCCTATCGCGGCGGGCTGGAGGCACGCGACGCCGCGGGGCGTGCGCTCGGCTGGGTGCTGCCGTCGGTCGGCGTACAGGGGCTGCTCACCCGCCTTGCGCGCACCGACCTGCGGGCGCAGCTCGCCTATCAGGATCGCATCCGCGCCTTTCACGAACGGCTGCGCGGCTTCTACTACGGCTATCTGTTCCACGACCGCCCGTTCGGCAAGGCCGACTTCGCGCGCGCCCCCCGCTTCGGGGACCGACGCGACACCTGATGCGGACCGAGGGTGGCTGCACGCGCCGGCAAGTGGCGTGAGCGGGTCGGGCGCGGCCCCGGTCCATATCTGCCCGGGACTTTCCGGAAACGCGGGCGGGCAAGCGACCTCCTCGAACGGGCGACCGCGCCCACCCGGTTCCGACCCCGCAGCGCCTGTGCATGCTCGTGCGCAGCGGCGGGCAGCGGCATCGCCGATCATCGGAAGCGCGTTCCGAGACGGAGATAATAGAACGCTCCGTTCGCGCCGTCGGGATGAAGGAAGGAATAGCGATTGATCCCGTTCACCTGATTGGCGGCGATGAATTGCGCGGGATAGGTATCGAACAGGTTGTTGGCCCCGATCGTCAACCGGCTCGCATCGGTGAGGGCATAGGCGATTTCCACATTGGTATACCCCTTCGCGCCATAGCGTTCGTCATAGGCGGGATTGGTCGGGTGGACATAGGTGTAGCGACCGTAGAGCAACTGGTTCAGCGATGCAGAAAACCGCCCGAACCGCCAGTCGGCGCCCAGCACCGCCTTGTATTCCGGCGTGCCGACCTCGGGGTTGCGCAGGACGTTGCGCTGGAACAGCGCGACCGAACCGACCCGGTTCGGCTCCACCCGCAGCACGCGGGTCGCATACCGGCTGAACCCCGCCGACAGATCGAGGGTACCGGCCCCGCCGAGGTCGAGGGCGTACCGCGCGAGAATGTCGACGCCGCGCGTCCGCGTATCGATGCCGTTGGTGAAGAAGGTGATGCTCTTGTAGTCGGCGATGCCCGCCGCACGGGTCGCCGCCTCCACCACCGGACCGGTCAGCGCCTGCGTCGTCAGGATACGGTTGTCGACGCCGATCTGGTATGCATCGACCGTGATCGACGCATGCGCGGCCGGCCGCAGGACGATGCCCGCCGACACGTTGGTCGCGCGTTCGGGGTCCAGTCGCCCCCCGCCCAGCGCGATCGCCACCGGATCGTCGGGGCGCACCTGTCGCGTGCGATTGGGCGCGGGCACGATGCCGCTATGGTTCCAGGTTCCGGCATAGCCGCTGCTCTGGAACGCAATCTGCCCGACGCTGGGCGCATGATACCCGCTGCCAAGCGTACCGCGCAGCGCGAACGCGGGCGAGAAATCATAACGGGCCGATATCTTGCCGGTCGTCGTCCAGCCGAAGTCGGAATATTCCTCCCCCCGCACCGTCGCGTCGACCAGCAGGCGGTCGGTCACATGGAAATCGGCCCCGACATAGGCGCTGTAGACGGTACGATCGCCCCTGGTGACGTCCCATGGCGCGATGCCCTGTTCGGTGCCGCCCCAGGCGGCGGGCGATCCCGCATCCGGTCCGTCGAGGATCGGAACGCCGCCGTTGTTCCACGACTGCTCCTCGCCCGCACGTCCGACCCACCAGTTCTCGCGGCGGAAGGCGATACCGGCACGCAGCGCCAACGGCCGGGCGAGCCAGCCGACCGCCAAGTCGCGATCATATTCCAGCGCGACGTTCAGCTGGTCGGCGTTGACCTGCCCGACATACAGGTCGGTCCGGCTGTCGAGCCCGTAGCTCGGGGCAACGAGATTATAGTTATGCGTATCACGGATGTGCCGACCATAGACGACCGACAGGTCGAACCGGCCCGCGTCGCCCGCATCATGCCGCACGCCCCCCGCCGCCGACAGGTTCTGGTCGTAATAATCGCCGATCACCTGATGGCCGTCGGGAAAGATCGCGCGGATATTCACGCTGGACGACGGCACCTGCGGATTGACCCGGCTTCGCGTATCCGCCTTGGCATAGTTCAGCCAGCCATAGGCTTCGGTCGCGTCGGACAGGGGCAGCTTGCCGTTGAGCAGGGTCGAGAATTGCCGGACCCGGGCATTGCCCCATTGGCCGACATCGTCGCGACCGAAGGGTTCGCGCGGATCGGGCGTCCCGGCGTTGCTGGTGGCGGGCAGCAGCGTGCCGTTCGCGCCGATCCGGAAATAGCGCCGTCGGATGTCGGGTCCGCTGCGATCGGTCGATCCCCGCCGCGAGAAGTCGGCGCTGAGGTTCAGGAACCCGCCATCGCCCAGTCGGCTGCCGACCCAGCCGCTCAGCGCGCCGGTCTCGCCATCGCCCGCCCGGTAGCTGCCGAGGGTGGCGTCGAGCGCGCCGCCGTGATCGTCCTCGCGCAGGATCAGGTTCACCACCCCGGCGATCGCGTCCGATCCATATTGCGCGGAGGCACCGTCGAGCAGGATTTCGACGCGCGACAGCGCCGCCACCGGGATGGTGTTGATATCGGCATAGCCCGCCCCGCCATAGGGAAAGGTGCCGCCGGTCGCGACCGATCCATGCCGCCGCTTGCCGTCGACCAGTACCAGCGTCAGGTCGGGATTCTGTCCTCGCAGCGATGCCGACCGCGTCGCACCGCCCCCGACGCGGGCGGCGGCACCCTGCGGGAAGTTGAACGACGGCGCCGCACGGAACAGCGCCTGTTGCAGGGTGATCGCGCCGCCCTGTTCGATCGCCTCCCGCGAAACGACATCGACCGCGCTGGTGCCGGCCAGCGCCTGCGTCGCACGGCGGTTGCCGGTGACGACCAGCCCGTCGCCCTCCGGTTCCGGCGCGGCGTCGTCCGATGCTTCGACGCTGGCCGTGGCGATCGTCGGCACGCGCTGTGCCATGGTGTCCGATCCGCCGATGAAGCCGGTTACCAGCACGCCGACGGCGATCGTCGAGCGGTGGATGGTGTCGCGCATGTACGTCCCCCTTTGGTGTTGCCGGGGCGTAGCGTCGCAGTGGCACCGTCCTCTGTGCCGTCGGCGGTGCCGATCGCAGGATCGACGGCGTTCCGGTCCGCACCGGTGTCACGACGCCCCTTTCCGACGACGGTGCCGTCGGCGGCGGGCCGGGGTCAAACAACCATCCGGCATAACGTTATGCCGATATGCCCGCGGGACGGCGGGGATCAGGCGTCGGTCGCGAAGTACCGCGCGCGAACCGGCTCGATGCGGATCTGGTCGCCGATCGCGGGCGGGCTCCGGTCGCCGTCGAGGTCGATCTCCACCACCCCGATGCCGTCGGTCGCCTCGATCCGCCACGCGCCGCCCTTGCGGAACAGGTTGACGACACGCACCGGATCGCCGCCCTCGGCGACGATCGCGATGTCGTGCGGGCGGACATGGCGCCCGTCGGCCAGTTGGTTGGTCTCGCCCACGAACCCCGATACGAACGCGGTCGCCGGTTCCATATAGACCTGTTCGGGCGTGCCCGCCTGCACCAGCCTGCCCCGATCCATCACGAACACCCGGTCGGCCAGTTCGAGCGCTTCCTCCTGGTCATGGGTCACGAAGATCGAGGTCAGCCCCATCTCGCGATGAAGGTCGCGCAGCCAGCGGCGCAGGTCCTTGCGCACCTGTGCGTCCAATGCACCGAACGGTTCGTCGAGCAGCAGCAGTTTCGGCCGGACCGCCAGCGCGCGGGCGAGCGCCACCCGTTGCCGCTGCCCGCCCGACAGCTGGCCGGGATAGCGGTCGCCCAGCCCGGGGAGCCGGACGAAGCGCAGCAGTTCGTCGACCCGCGCGGCGATGTCCCGCCGCGACAATCCGTTGCGCCGCCGCCGCACGTCCAGCCCGAAGGCGATGTTGCGCGCGACGCTCATGTGCCGGAACAGCGCATAATGCTGGAACACGAAGCCGATGCCGCGTTCGGCCACGCCGTCGTTCGCCACGTCGCGACCGTCGATTTCGATCGTGCCGCCGTCCTGCGGCTCCAGCCCGGCGATGATGCGCAACAGCGTCGTCTTGCCCGATCCCGACGGCCCCAGCAGCGCGATGAATTCGCCCGCCGCGATATCGGCATCGATGCCGTGCAGCGCGGGATAGTCGCCGAAGCGTTTGGTGACCCCCGAAATCCGGATCAATGCCGTGCCCCCCTATGCAGGCCATGGCGCCATTCGAGCAGGTTGCGCCCGACCAGCGTGACCAGCGCCAGCAACGCCAGCAGGGTCGCGACCGCGAACGCGCCGACGAAGTCATATTCGTTGTACAGGATCTCGACATGCAGCGGCATGGTGTTCGTCTCTCCCCGGATATGGCCCGACACCACCGACACCGCGCCGAATTCGCCCATCGCGCGGGCGTTGCACAGCAGCACGCCGTACAGCAGCCCCCAGCGGATGTTGGGCAGCGTCACATGGCGGAACGTCTGCCAGCCACTCGCCCCCAGCGACACCGCCGCTTCCTCGTCGGCGCGACCCTGTTCGGTCATCAGCGGGATCAGTTCGCGCGCGACGAAGGGAAAGGTGATGAAGATCGTCGCCAGCACGATGCCCGGCACCGCGAAGATGATGCGCAGGTCGTGCGCCGCCAGCCACGGCCCCAACACCCCGTTGGCACCGAACAGCAGCACGAAGATCAGCCCCGACACCACCGGCGACACCGAAAACGGCAGGTCGATCAGCGTCAGCAGCACCGCCTTTCCCGGAAAATCGAACTTGGCGATCGACCATGCGGCGCAGATGCCGAATACGATGTTGAGCGGCACGCTGATCGCCGCGACCAGCAGCGTCAGGCGGATCGCCGCCAGCGCATCGGGATGGGTGATCGCCGACCAATAGGTGCCGAAGCCCTGCTTCAGCGCCTCAGCGAAGACCACCACCAGCGGCAGCAGCAGGACGAACGCCAGAAAGGCGATCGCCGCCGCGATCAACAGGCGCCGCGCCGTCATTCGCCCCTCCGGCGGCGAACGAACGCCTGCAACAGGTTGAGCGCGAGCAGGACGGCGAACGCGGCCAGCATCATGACCGTCGCGATCGCCGTCGCGCCGTCATAGGCATATTGTTCGAGCTGGGTGACGATCAGCAGCGGTGCGATCTCGGTCCGGCCGGGCATGTTGCCCGAGATGAAGATGACCGAGCCATATTCGCCGACCCCGCGCGCGAACGCCAGCGCGAAGCCGGTCAGCAGCGCCGGTCCCAGCGCGGGCAGGATGACGCGGGCGAAGGTCTGCCTCGGCGTCGCGCCCAGCGTCGCGGCGGCTTCCTCGACATCATGGCCGAGGTCGGCCAGCACCGGCTCGACGGTCCGCACCACGAACGGCAGGCCGATGAACACCAGCGCCAGCGTGATGCCGAGCGGGGTGAAGGCGACCTGGATGCCCGCCGCGTCCAGATACCGCCCGATCCACCCGTTCGGCGCGTACAGCGCGGTGAGCGCCACCCCGGCCACCGCGGTCGGCAGCGCGAAGGGCAGGTCGACCAGCGCGGAGACGATGCGCCGGCCCGGAAAGGCATAGCGCACCAGCACCCATGCGACGAGCAGGCCGAACACGGCATTGACCGCGGCCGCGGCAGCGGCGGTGCCGAAGCTCAGCCGATAGGCGGCGATCGCCCGGTCGGAAAGGCCGACCGCGACGAACCGGTCCCACCCCATCGTCGCCGTGCCGGCAAAGATGGTGGCGAGCGGCACGAGGACGATCAGCACCAGCCACACCAACGTGAAGCCGAACGTCGGCCTGAATCCGGGCAGCGGGGATCGCGGGCGCCAGCGCAGGCGACGATCACCCGTCATGACGGTCCGGCATCACTTCGCATAGATCCGGTCGAACACGCCGCCATCGTCGAAAAACCGCTTCTGCGCCTTGGCCCAGCCCCCGAAATCCCTGTCGATCGTCGCGAGGCGCAGTTCGGGAAACTGCGCCTTGAACCCGGCGGCGACCTTGGGGTCGCGCGGGCGATAGAAATTGCGCGCGATCAGCGTCTGCGCTTCGGGGGTGTAGAGGAATTCCAGATACGCCCTGGCCACCGCCTCGGTCTCGTTGCGCTTCGCATTGGCGGTGACGACCGCGACCGGCGGTTCGGCCAGCACCGACAGCGACGGCACGACGATCTCGAACTTGCCCTTGCCCAGTTCCTTCTCGGCGAGGAACGCTTCGTTCTCCCATGCCAGCAGCACGTCGCCGATGCCGCGTTCGACGAAGGTCGTGGTCGATCCGCGCGCACCGCTGTCGAGCACCGGCACGTTCGCATAGAGCCGCCGGACATAGTCCTCCGCCGCCGCGTCGGACCCGCCACCCGCCTCGCGGCCATGCGCCCATGCGGCGAGGAAATTCCACCGCGCGCCGCCGCTGGTCCTGGGGTTCGGGGTGATGACCTGCACGCCCGGCTTCACCAGATCGGCCCAGTCGCGAATCCCCTTGGGATTGCCGGTCCGCACGAGGAACACGATGGTCGAGGTATAGGGCGCGCTGTTGTCGGGCAGCGCCTTCTGCCAGTCGACGGGCAGCAGCTTGGCCTTTTCGGCCAGCACGTCGATGTCATAGGCGAGGCCCAGCGTCGCGACGTCGGCGGCAAGCCCGTCGAGGATCGCGCGGCTCTGCTTGCCCGAGCCGCCGTGGCTCATGCGGAAGGTGACGTCCTGTCCGGTCTGCGCCTTCCACCGGGCGGCGAAGGCGGGGTTGATCGCCTGATACAGTTCGCGGGTCGGGTCGTAGCTGACGTTGGTCAGCTGGACCGTCTTCCCATCCCCGCCGCCACCGCCGGAACAGCCCGCGAGCGCGAGGGTAAGGGCACTGGCGATGAGCAGGCTGCGACGGTTCATGGTTGCGGTCCTCGGCTTGGGGGTCGCGGTCATTGGGCGACGGTGGCGACGTGAAGGTCGGCCCGCTCGGAAAAGCGGAGCGGCGGGCATGGCGCGGCGGATGGCTTCCCCCGGGACGGCGTGGTCGCCGTCTGCGGCGCGCACATCTCGATCAGGCTATAGGCATAGTTGCGCAGCAACATGCCCTTCAGGATCGCCACCTTGGTGGTGTTCGGCCGGAAGAAGCGCGACGCTCCTTCGATCGCCACCAGCCCGTCGGCGACCCCGTTGTGCAGCGCCATCTGGGCGATGATGCCGACGCCCAGACCCAGTCGGACATAGGTCTTGATCGCCTCCGCATCCATCGCCGTCATCCGCACGTCGACCGCCAGCCCTGCCGCAGCGAACGCCTCGTCGATCTGCGAGCGGCCGGAGAAGCCCGGCGTGTAGGTCACGATCGGGTACCCCGCGATATCCGCCAGCGTCGGCGCCGGATCGCCGGCCAGCGGATGGCCGGTCGGCACGATCACGACATGGTCCCAGGTGAAGCAGGCGAATGTCTGAAGCTCGGGATAGTCGTCGACGGCTTCGGTCGCGAGGCCGATATCCGCCTCCCCCTTCAGCAACAGGTCGGTGACGTAGCGCGGCGTGCCCTGGCGCAGTTCGACCTCGACATCCGGATAGCGGCGGCTGAACCGCGCCAGCAACGGGGGCAGGACATAGCTTGCCTGATTGTGGGTGGCAGCGACGACCAGCCGACCGCGGTGATCCTGCGCGAAGCGCTCCGACAGGCGTTTGAGGTTTTCGGCCTCGTTCAGCAGCCGCTCGACCACCGGCGCCACATCCTCGCCCGCCTTGGTCAGGCCGGTCAGCCGCTTGCCCCGCCGGACGAAGATGTCGGTCTTGAGTTCGGCCTCCAGTTCCTTGATCTGCTTGCTGACCCCGGATTGCGACGTGAACAGCCGTTCTGCGACCTCGGTCAGGTTGAAGTTATGTTCGACCGCGGCACGAATATATCGCAACTGCTGAAAGTTCACGGCATGGCTCCCCGCATCGGATGCGTCGCCGGCCCGTCCCCGAGGTCGTACATCCTGCCATCTTGCTACCGATCGACCGCGTCCGGGTCAGCATTCCCGTTTGTTGCGCCCCCGATAGATATCCTATCAGAACGATATGCATTCCCGCGTCTAGCATAAGCTCCGGCGGCGCGGGGAGCGCGCGGTATGACAATGGGGATTCCGGCGATGCGCAAGGCACGGGTGGTTCTGACGACGATCGGTACGGCGGCGCTGCTGGCGTCGTGCAACTCCGCCCCGCCGTCGACGCCGGGGGCGATCCCCATGCGCGAGTTCATGGGGCATGTGATGTTCCCCAATGCCGAACGGCTATGGGCATGGACCGCGCTGGAAATCGACCGTAGCGGCGAACATGATGCCCGCCCGAAGGACGATGCCCAGTGGGAAGCGGCGGAGAGCGACGCGCTGACCATCGACCAGCTGGCGATCGTGCTGGCGCAGCCGGGCTATCGCATCGACGACCCGCGCTGGGACGGGCAGCTGGCGGCGCTGCGGGCAACGGCCCGCGACAGCGCGCGGGCGGCGGAGGCCGGGGATTTCGGCAAGCTGGTCGCGGCGGGCAACCGGCTGAACGAACGCTGCGTATCGTGCCACACGATGTTCGCGCCGCAGCTGGAGGCGATCCCGACCCCTGCGCCCCGGTCCTGATCCCGGGGCAGCGGGGTCGGGCGTCTCAGCGCGCGATGATCGGTCCGTCGAGCGGTACGCCGACTGCCCCGCCCCCGAACGGGCCGTTGTTTTCGACGCAGATGCGTTCGGGCTGTTCGTTGAGCAGCGGCTTACCCGGCCGGTTGGCCGCCGCAACCTCGTAATGCCATCCGTCGACCGCGTCCGCCTCGGTATAGCGGCGCACCGGGATGGTCAGCGTCCATGGGCGCGAATAGACGGTCGGATCGGTGATCGTCGCATGATAGGTGTAGCGCGTGCCGTCATTGTCGAACACGAAGCGTTCGCGCACCGTCGCGTTCTCGCTCATGAAATCGCCGGAGCGACCGAACAGCGCCTTGCCGTTGTTGTTGGCGACGTCGACGACCAGCGTGTTGCCCTCCCAATGTCCGATGGAGTCCCCGTTCCAAAGCTTGACCGTGGGTGCGAGATGCGCAGTCTCGTTCAGGCGGACGATCCGCGATCCCGAATTGAACAGCAGCAGGACATAGCCGGGATATTGGCGGATCTCGTACCCGTGCCACATGAACGATTTCGGCACCCCGGCCGGCGCGCAGCGCGCCAGCGGCTCGATATAGCGCGGCTTGACCGGGTTCGCGAAATTGGCCGCGAAGTCGCGCTGGAGCGCGCGGGCGGCCGGCAGATACGGCACCTGTCCGTCGGCCGGGTCCGAAACGCGGCTGGGCGCACGCTGGTCACGCGGCAGCGCCGCCAGCTTCGATGGCTCGCCCGGTGGCCCGACCTGCGGATCGGTGAAGTTGCTGTGGTTGGCGACCGTGTTCGACCAGTGCCCCGACACATCGGGCTGCCCGTCCGCCAGTCGCGCGCCACGCCATTCGCCGGGTGCGACGATCGGCACCTCACGCTGCCAGCGTATCTGCTGGGCGGGCGGCGGTGTCGCGGGCGCGGTATCCTGCACGACCGCTCCGGCCAGCGTCAGTGCGGCGATCTGCCATGCGGGCATCATTTGCCCTCCTTGTGCGGATAATATCGGTCATAGGGCAGGGTGAAGCAGTAATCCTCGATCAGCCGGAAACCGGCATCGCGACGACGGTGGAGCAGCACGTCGATCTGCCATGGACGGCTGAACACCTTCGGATCCTCGATCGTGGCGCGATAGGCGATGGTGTCGCGATCGACGAACGACCAGCGTTCGACGACATGCAGCTGATCGCTGTGATAGTTTCCGGCCCGGTCGAGCCAGGTTTCCTCGTTGAAATCGGTGACGTCGACGACCAGCGTGTCGCCGTCCCACGTCCCGCGCGCATCGCCGAGGAAGAAGCCCTGCTCCTTTTCCGCCGGATGGTCGGTTCCGTTGGTATGGATGGTGCGGACCTGATGGCCGAACTGGTGGAGCAGCGTCAGGTCGCGGTCGCGCTGGAATATCTGGAACGGTGCGGGGTAATAGACGCTGCGCGGCGTTCCGAGGATCCAGCATTTCAGGCGCGGGTCGTCCGTCTCGCGCGCCGCATGGTTGCGCTGACGCTGCGCCAGCGCTTCGGGACGATAGGGGATGACGCCGCCTGCGACCACGCCCGGTCCCGGCGGCGCGTCGCGACGACCGGCATGGGGTTCGAGGTCGTAATCGGCTTCGCTCAGGGTCTGCCAGATGCCGGAGAAATCGGGACGGCCGCCCGGCAGACGCGGGATCGCCGCGGTCGCTGCCGATGGTGCGGTCGCGGGCGTCTGTGCTGCGATCGGAACCGTCGTCACCGCCGCCAGCAACAGGGCCGTGCCCAGCCGGATACCGCTCATCGGCGCGCCGCCGGGGCGTCGGGAGCGCTGCCGGTCTGGACCCGGCGACCGTCCCCGAGCGTCAGCGTCTGCGCATAGCCGAACGGGCCGCCGTTCTTGGCGCGGAACCCGTCGACCCGGACCACCGAACCGGGTCGCACATCGTCCTTGCCCAGGCCCTTGACCTTCAGCGAATTGGGTGTGCCGAACTCGAACCCCCAGTTGACGACATTGCCGGCGCGATCCTTCACGTCGAGATACAGCCAGCTATGCGGGTTGACGAAACGGACCTTGGAGATCGTTCCCTGCACCGTTACCGGCCTGGCAGCGTCGAATTCGGCGGCGAAGGCGTGGTGCGCGTCGCTGCGGGTCGCGACGGTGATCGACGCCGCCCCCGCCAGCAGGGCGGCAAGCGTCATGATGGTCGTTCGATTCATGGGTGCATCCTTCAGAAATGCGAACGCAGCAGCAGGCCGACATAGCGGCGGGCACCGATCCCGTCGTACCCGACCGGCGCGGTGTTGCTGAAATCGTTCACGCTGGTGGTGTAGTGGACGTCGAACAGGTTCTTCGCGACGAGGCTCAGTTCGATCCGCCCCGCCCCCGCACGCCGGAACACGCCGATGCCGACGTCGGTCAGGTGATAGGCCCGCTGATAGCCATATTCGGACAGGAGCTGTTCGAGGTTGTGCGCCGATCGGTAGCTGTCATTGGCAAAGGCGGTGATGCCGAAGCCCGCCGCCAGTTCGCGTGCGAACTGGAACCCGGCAAGCGCGGTCCAGCGCGGCGCGCCGACGATCTGGCGGCCGCTGTTGTCGCACACGCCCTGCGTCGTCGGAAAGGACCGGGGGCAGGTCGCGGTCGACCAGTCGCCATAGGTCGCGACGTTCCATGCGCCGCCGACGTTGATCGACAGCCCGCCGCCGACATCGACCACCCCTTCCGCCTCCACGCCGCGCGCGTCGATGCCGGGAATGTTGCCGAGGCGCGAACTGTATCCGGTCGCCGATGCCGGATCGACCTCGCTGGTCACATTCTGATAGTCGCGAACGCGGGTGTAATAGAGGTTGGCGTTGAGCGTCAGCCGCCGGTCGAACCACCGCCCCTTGAACCCCAGCTCGAAATCGAGCGCCTTTTCGGGTGCGACGTTGCGCCGGGTGCCGTTGTTCTCGAACGCGACCGCGCCCGATTTCTCGCCGCTGCTGGCCGAGGCGTACAGCAGCACGTCGTCGTTCAGCCGGACGCTCGGATTGACCAGCCACGCGATCGCATCGTCGCGGATCGGATCGCCGACGATCGTCGCATAGCTGGCGCCCAGTTGCGCCGCACGGATCGCGTCGGCCGTGGCGTTCCCGGTCGACACCAGCGCCGATCCGTCGGCGAAGGACGACGACCGGGCGATGCTGTTGGCCTTCTGCTCGCGGGTGTAGCGCAGGCCGAGCGTCAGCGACAACCGATCGGTCGCCGCCCAGTCGACCTGCGCGAACGCCGCCTGGCTGTCCGACACCGGGTTCTGATAGGTCGTCTGGAACACGTCGGCGAGCGAGGCACGCAGTGCCGCGACACCCGCACCGTTACGCAGCGCGGCATATTGGGCGTTGGTCGCATAGAAGGCGCCGGCATCGGCCCCGTACAGGTTGCGACTGGTCGACCGCGTCTCGATCCCGAAGAAGTACAGCCCGGCCTGATAGGACAGGCGCGGCAGGGCCTGCCCGGCGAAGCGGAACTCCTGCGACCATTGGTCGGTATCGACCAGCGTCCCCCCGCGCGCGATCGCGAAGCGGGTCTGTTCGCTGTCGTTCTTCGCATCGAAGCCGAACTTGCGCACGGCGGAGATAGAGGTGATCGTGACCGGCCCGGCGTCCCAGGTGGCGATGGCCGAGATGCCGCGATTGCGCGTCACCAGCGGTTCGGCCATGTCCATGTCGATCGTGTTCCACGATCCGATGATCGGTTTGTACCCACCGAAATAGGCGCGCGCGAGCCGCGTGGTATAGGTCGTACCGCGCACCGACCCGTCGTTCAGCGTGACCGGATCGACCATGAACGGCTTGGTATTGCTGTTCTCGTTCGTTTCGGCGGCATCGGCGTTGATCCGCACCGAAAACCGGTCGCCGGGGGTGAACAGCAGCTGCACCCGCCCGCCCCAGCGATTGCGTTCGTGCCAGCGTTCGCCGGTCGATACGTTCAATATGTCGCCGCTCTGCCGATCGATGAAGCCCGACGCGCGGATCGCCAGCACATCGTCGATCACCGCGTCCGAATAGGACGCACGCGCCTTGACCGCTTCGTGCGACAAGCCGGTTTCGAGGTCGAGCGTCGCCTGCCGGGCGAAGCTCGGGGCCTTGCTGGTATATTTGATGACGCCGAGCGAGGTGTTCTTGCCGAGCAGCGTACCCTGCGGCCCGCGCAATATCTCGATGCGTTCCAGATCGGTGAAGTCCTGATAGGTCATGCCGACATGGCCGAGGAAGACGTCGTCGACGATCACCCCGACCGCCGCTTCCATATTGTCGTTGCCGCTGGTCTTGCCGATCCCGCGCAGCGACACGCCGGTCCGCCGGGCATTCGGCGTGGTCGCGGTCAGGCCGGGCGAACGCTGCGTCAGGTCGGCGAGGGTGAACACCCGCTGCTGCGCGATCGTCGCCGCACCAACGACCGAGATCGGGATCGGCACGTCATCGACCCGCTCGGTTCGGTTGCGGGCCGTAACGAGGATTTCCAGTTCTTCCTCCGGCGCGGTTTCACCCTCGGACGCCGTTTCCCGTTCGGGGCGTGCTTCCGCTTCGGGAACGTCGCGCGCCGACGCCGGGACGGCAGTCACCAGCGTGACCAATCCCGCCAGGGCGATGCCACCACGCTTCATTTGCCCGGCCGATCCACGCCGCGCGTCAGCGTCGCGATGCGATAGACGCTGCCGCGCCCGACGACATAGAGTTTCGAGCGATCCGCCCCGCCGAAGGCCAGGTTCTGCGGCGCGTTGGGGATCGGCAAGATGCCGAGTGCCGCGCCGTCCGCCCCGAACACCTCGACACCGGCGCTGGTGGCGACGAACACGCGGCCCTCGGCATCGACGGCGATACCGTCCGCCCCGCTGCGCGGCCCCGCCGGGGTCTGGCGATAGCCGGCCAGTCGGGCAAAGGCGCGCCTCGTCCCCGGCGTTCCGTCCCGCGCCAGCGGATAGGCGAGCAGCGTGTCGCCATAGCTGTCGGCGACATACAGGGTCGTCTCGTCCGGGCTCAGCGCCACGCCGTTCGGCCGCGCGATATCGTCGGCGACCCGCGCGACGCGCCCCCTGGGATCGAGCCAGTAGAGCGCGGTTTTCACCGGCGGCGCGCCGGGCTGCGGCGCGGCGCCGGGATCGGTGAAATAGATGTCGCCGCGCCGCGCCGCCGCCAGGTCGTTCGGGCGATTGAACGGCACCTTGCCGAACGCCGATGCCAGTTGCTTCGCCCTGGGCTTCAGCACGGCGACCGCCGGTTGCGCGGTCTGTACCGCGATCAGGTCCCCCGCGGCACTGACCGCCAGCGCATTCGCCGCGCCGGTCTTGTCGAGATAGGTCGAGACGGCGTGGTCGGGCGCGATTCGGACGATCCGGTCGGCGCGGTTCTCGGTGAACAGGATCGATCCGTCGGTCCACCGCACCGGCCCTTCGGTCCCGTCGAAACCCTCGCGAACGACCTCCACCCGCGTATCGGCGGCGACGACCCCCGGGATCGCGGGCGTGACGAAGCGGCGCCCCGACACCTGCCCGCCGGCCGCGGCATAATCCTCGATCCCCAGCACGCCGGCGACGGTAAAGCCCTTCGCCGCCAGCAGCGCCGCGGCGCGGCGGGCGCGTCCGGCGTGGTTCGATACCGGCACGATCCGGCGGTCGCGGGGAATGACGGCGAGGAAGCGGTCCAGTTCGCTCGCCTGGATGTTCAGAAAGGCGGGCACGCTGCCGATGGCGCTGATTTCATCCGCGCGGCGAACGTCGAGGAACAGGACATCGCCGGGCGTGGCCAGCAGCGCGTCGACCTGCGCCTTTGTCAGGGCGGGCACTTCCGCCGTGACGGCCGGGGCGATTGCCGCGGTCGGCGACTGTGCAGCCGCTCCGGCCGCAACAAAGGCTGCGGCCGCGACCAATGCGCCGCCGACGTAGCGTCGATATCTCCTGTGCTCCATGCGGATCTCCCCCGTACGTGATTGGAGCGATCAGCCTAGGCGCAACGCCGGGGCGTCCGAACCAAGCATTGCGCGTTTGCATATGCCGACATGCGCTAAGCGATCAGGTCGTCCGCTCAGCTGAAGCCCAGCCAGCGGCCGGCAACGGCAACCGTCACCCAACTGAGCGACGAGGCGAGCGCCAGCACCTGCGTCACCGGGCGTCGCCACAGGTCGCGACCGGCCCGCACGACCGTCACCACGGCCAGTGCCGCACCGAACGTCGCGATCAGCACGACGCCTGCGCCCAGCCCGGTCGTGCCCGCAAACAGGGTAAGCGCCGTGCCCAGGAGCGCGAACGCGACCAGTGCGGCGACGGCCCCGACCCGCCCGGTCGCTTCCCCGCCCCGCCGCGCGCGGCGCAGTATCACCGCGCCCAGCAGCAGGGCAGCGACGAGTGCCACCATCTTGACAAGAAAGGCGGCGCTGGGCAGCAGCGTTCGCGCGGTGGTGGCGGCCATCGCGATGCCGGTGAGAAGCAGGCCGTATATCCCGACCCGGAACCATGGACGGAGGCCGCGTTCGATCGTTTCGACCGGAACGTCGCGCAGGACCACCCCTGCCATCCGCAGATTGAGCGTCAGCACCGTGCCGCCCAGCGCTGCCAACGACAACAGGTGCAGCGTCTCCACAACCGCGAAGATCCATACCGTATCGTTGAAGAAGCGGATGACCGGCGTTTGCGCCAGTCGTTCGAGCGGGGCCTGTACGCCGGGCAGCAGATCGAGGAGGCTGACGCGCATCAGAACGCACTCCCCGCCGCATCGGCCAGCAGGCGGGCGCGTACCGCACAGCCCGACGCCGCGGCGATCACCCGCCCCGCGCCTTCGCAGGAAAACCAGTCATAGGCGAGATAGCGGCCCGCGGCGATCACCGCGATCCACGCCGTCAGCGAGACGCCGGCCGCCACCCGCACGGATCGCGGCGGGACCGCCGCAGCGTCCCAGCGCGCCTGATCCCGCCGGGCGCGGACGTGAAACAGGAAGATGTTGGCAGCGGCAATCAGCAGCACCGCAACCTTCAGCCTGAACACGAAATTATAGTAATATTCGATCGGGTTGGCGAAAAACAGGCCAAGCCCGGTCACGATCATGACGGCGAACCCCGCGACCGTATAGGGCAGCAGCGTCGCGGAGATGCGGGACACCGGCACGCTGCGGAAGGTCCAGCCCAGCAGGCGCAGGTCGACCAGCAGGATCGTACCGGCAAACAGCATCAGCGTGACGACATGCGCGCCTTCAAGCAGCATCCAGAGATATTCCGACGACTGCAGCCGCGCGCTCCACGACGTATCGGCAATGATCGCGCCGGCCGCGTCCCGCTCCGCACCGAGCGTATATCGCAAATAGGGTAGTAGCTGCTGCATCATCGGTCGGCATGTCCACATCCGCCCCGGACGACCCGGTGCCGGTGGTCTTTGCTACCCAGCGGGGGGCAGGGTCCGAACCAAGCTATTGGAATATGCTTAGTCCGGTCCGTGGCATCGGCTGCCGCCGGATCACCTGCGGCAAGCCTTTCCTTCGTTTGGAAAGGCACGGTTACTTCCCCAAGCCGCGACCGCCGCGTCACAAGCCGTGGCATGACCGAAAACCTCGCCATTCCTTGCAACACCCACAATGGTTCACGCCATTGTCCGCCACGTTCGGCCGTCGCGGGATCGCGTATGAACGCCTGTCGCCGGACACGGCCTTCGATCTCGCGCTCGTCCCCCTGCCGCTCATCCTAAACCGGCTTGCGATGTCGGCGCTCCTGCACAAGGCGGAACACCCGATCTTCCGGACACAGTCGCTGCTGGTACGCCGTAAGCGTGGCCTGAGGGCCGCCTTGCCCGTTTGGCCGTAGCCGGGATGCTTATCGTCTTTGACGAGGGCGCGGGCGGTGCGGGAAGTTTTCGGTTCTGAGACTGGTCGTACGAGCGCTCGTACGACTGGTCGTGTGGAGGTGGTCGGCCGGGTATCGGGCCGACGGAGCTGGTCGGACGCGGAGAAGCTGGAGATCCTGGCCGAGGCGTTCCGGCCGGGCGTGCGGGTCCGTGATGTCATCGCCCGGCGCGAGGTGTCGAGCAGCCTGATCTATACGTGGCGCAAGCAGGCGCGGCTGGGCAAGCTGGGCGGGGTCGCGCCTGCGCTGCCGGCATTCGCCGAGGTGCGCGTGGCCGATGTCGCCGCACCTGCGCCGCAGCCGGCGACATCCACGTCTGGCCTCATCTGCATCGAATTTCCGGGTGGCGTCCGAGTGAGCGTGGACGGGTCGGTGGACGCCGGCGCGCTGGCGCGAGTGTTGTCGGTGCTGCGTTGAGCCCCACGCCGTTGCCGACGCGGGTGTTCCTGGCGTGTGGCGTCACCGACATGCGCAAAGGGTTCGATGGCCTGGCGGTACTGGTGCAGCAGGTGCTGGCCCAGAACCCGCACTCGGGCGCGTTGTTCGCGTTCCGGGG
>NZ_JBDZDK010000006.1:0-196352 GCF_040049155.1 Sphingomonas silueang | reverse complement strand
TCGGCGGCGGGGTCGGCGGCGCGGGGCTGCTGGGTTCGTCGAGCGGGGTGCTGGCGGGGATCGGTCGCGGGGTGCTGGGCAATGTGCTGACGCAGGGCACGTCGCTGGCGCTGGGGTTGCAGCGGCGCTTCGACTTCGTGGGGCTGGCGGTGGCGGGCGTCGCGGGCGGGGTCGGCGACGTGGTGAGCGACGGCAAGACCGGCACATGGCGGCAGATCAAGGCGGGCGCGGCCTCGGCGATCGCAGCGGCTGCGACGCGCTCGATCGCGACGGGGACGAGCTTCGGCGACAATGTGCTGGCGGTGCTACCCGATGTGATCGGGTCGACCATCGGGCGGGTCGTGGGCAATATGGTTGCAACGCGCGCGGCTGCAAAGACGCCATCGCAGGCGGGAGCTACGGTGGCCGATCCGCGACTGGACATCGATGTTGCTGCGCTGCTCACGGATGACTTGGTGACTGGCGGCGCCGCGGCGTCAAGCGCGACTGTCACCGCAGCGGCCTCGAGCGTCGCTTCCGCGAAAAAGCCTGCTGGACGCGGCACCATCACCGTCGAGGAGGTGCCAGTATTCCAGGGTGGGCCACACGCAGGCCAGGCCGTCACCGCAGCTACCCAATATGTACGCCATCAGGAACCCTATGTTCTGACGGACAGTAACGGAAGGCCGGTGCTGGACCCGCAGGGTCACAAGATGTTCGGTCTCTATGCCGGCAGACCCAATAGCGATGCGGTATGGGTGAATTACGGGTCGGAGGAAGATTATCTTGCCTTGCAACGCTGGCAGGCGGTGAATTCCTTGATGCATGGCGCTCGGCTGGTCGCATCCGACATCGGGGGCGGCATCTACGATGTCGGCGCGGGGGTCGTTGGTGCGACCGTTGCCGTCAGCGACATCGCTAGTGGCGGCGACCGGGCGACAGCGCGGATCGCTGGGATAACACAGGGGATCGGGCGCGCGATCGACGATCCGATGTCGGTCGTGCGCGGGGCGCTCAGTCCACTCGAACAGATGTTCATGGACGGCAGCATCCGCGGACTTACGTCCCATACGCTGTCATCGGCTATCGGGGGGACTGGGGACTGGCGCGCTGATGCCTCAGCGCTTCGGGGCTCGGGTGTTTGCTGCAAGAGGGGCTCCGAACTTCGTTGACGACGCACGATTGGCCTCACATTTTGAAAAACATGGAGCCGAGTTTGGTGTCGATAACGCTGGTGATTATCTCCAAGTGGGTCGGGACATCATGCAGTATGGTCAAAAGGTGCAATACACGTACAAGGGCGAAGTCCGCACAGGCTACGTGCAATTCATGGGCAACGCGAGGAGCGGCAGAGCAAAATTCGGTTTCGTTGGAACAAACGTCGATAGCGCTATCACCACGATCCACGTTGAGAGTGGGAATAGCTTTTGGAAAATGCTGAACGGCAACGCTAATGATAAGGTGATTAGGCCAGTCCGATGAAATATAACGCTACTGTAATTGGATTAGATAACCATTTTGAGGAAATGGTTGTTCTCAATGTTCTTGGTAATGTCGTAGCCTGCTTCGCGTCGGTTTGTCCTTACCCAGTTCGTATAGGAGAGATTTATCCAGTCGAGTTTCATATTAGAACGTTCGACGGTCTAATTTTTGAGCAAGTCGATAAAGATATGTCGGATAAAATTGATTTGATCTCCGGTTTCCGATATTCTATAATGGGTAAGTTATATTTGGGAAAACTCATATCATGCGGGATCGAGTTCGCAGAAGACGATGATTTTTCGGAAATTACTTATCTCGAGGGCGAACGTATTAAAGTATTGGTCGATCGCCTAGATGTACATTTTTGTGAATAATATAGTATAAATCCTAAAGTGATCTTTGGTATATTCAAATTTGTGATGCAAGAACGCACCTTTGCAATAGTAATCTCTCCTAATGAATTGCGGTTGTTGACTGTTGGTGAGATAGTAAAATCTATAGGATGCATGGTTTATATTTTCAAATATTTACAATTGAGGGAGAGCATATCTCTCTTGAGGCATTACCAGATGCTCCTAGAGTCTGTTATGGACTTGGGATCGTGTCTGATTCATCCGTTATTGGATGAGCATTTGCCGCAAGCCGTATCCGTCTGACGTCAGCGATGAGGAGTGGTCGCTGGTTGCGCCGTATCTGCTGTTGCAACGCGAGGACGCGGGGCAGCGGGAGCACGACCTGCGCGAGGTGTTCAACGGTCTGCGCTACATCGTCAAGACGGGTGCACCGTGGCGGTGGATGCCGAACGATCTGCCACCGTGGGCGGCGGTGTACCAGCAGACGCAACGCTGGCTGGCGGCGGGGTGCTTTGAGGCGTTGGTAGACGACCTGCGGGCAGTGCGGCGACTGGCGGCGGGTCGCAAAGCTGAACCGACCGCGGCAATCATCGACAGTCGCACGCTGCGCTCCACGCCCGAAAGCGGCGAGCGCGCGGGGTATGACGGGGGCCAAGCGCAAGAGGGGCTCGAAGATCCATATGGCCGTCGATACGCTGGGGCATCTGCTCGCCTTGCATGTAACACCGGCCAGTGCCGAGGATCGCGGCGAAGTGGAACGCCTTGCACGCACGGTGCAGGCCGTCACGAGCAATGCCGTCGAGATCGCCTATGTCGATCAGGGGTATACGGGCGAACGTGCCGCGACGGCCGCAGCCACTCACGGCATCGCGCTGGAAGTCATCAAACTGCCCGAGGCCAAACGCGGCTTCGTCCTCCTGCCGCGACGCTGGGTCGTCGAGCGATCCTTCGCATGGGCGACCCGCTTCCGACGCCTCGTCAAAGACTATGAGCGCTACGCCGAAACACTCGCTGGACTTCACGTCGTCGCCTTCGCCTGCCTCATGATGAAACAGGCTGCCACGCTCGCACCAGGTTCATAACAGCCTCTAGCGAGCTTGGAAAGGATGAGCGTGTCTACCTTGTCACCGCAGTTGACAGTACGCTTGAGTATCGCGTGCTTGTGCGGTCGAAAACCGACGGCGGAATCTCCATAGAGTAAATGTCGCAAATAGTGCCGTCGTTTTCGGCGTAATTGTGACGGGGCGGCAAGCCTCACGCCGATAGCATCGCTTTGGTACCGCGGCTTGGTCCTATCGTCGACGTGCGCGACGGCACCTATTACCAGATCGACCATGTTCAGACGGGCCAGTCGTCGGACGTGATCAACGCCTATAACCAGGGTTCGTCAGGTGGCGACGAGCTTCACGCCCTACGACCCTGCGCTGGCGATCGGAGAGGTGAGTGCCAGCGAGGCGCTGAACCCGACGAGTGCGGCCCCGCGCGGGCGACGCAACAAGTGCGGTGCGCTGGCGGGTGCGGCGGGCTCGATCGTGGGGCAGGGGCTTGCGGTGGCGACGGGGCTGCAGGACCGGTTCAGCTGGAAGGGGGTGGCGCTGGCGGCGATCGGCGGCGGGGTCGGCGGCGCGGGGCTGCTGGGTTCGTCGAGCGGGGTGCTGGCGTGGATCGGTCGCGGGGTGCTGGGCAATGTGCTGACGCAGGGCACGTCGCTGGCGCTGGGATTGCAGCAGCGCTTCGACTTCGTGGGGCTGGCGGTGGCGGGCGTCGCGGGCGGGGTCGGCGACGTGGTGAGCGACGGCAAGACCGGCACGTGGCGGCAGGTCAAGGCGGGTGCGGCCTCGGCGATCGCGGGGGCGGCGACCCGCTCGATCGCGACGGGGACGAGCTTCGGCGACAATGTGCTGGCGGTGCTACCCGATGTGATCGGGACGACCATCGGGCGGGTCGTGGGGGCGGCGGTGGTGCGACATGTAGCCGCCGCCTCCCGACAGCAGCAGAATAGTTCCGCTCCCGCGAGTATCGGAAGCCTGGAATATACCGCACCCGACATCAGGCTCTTCAAGGACGGCTTTCAGGCGTTCGTCAATCGCGAGCGCTATCGCAATGCGCTGATCGCCGAAGCGCATGCCGAAAACATGGCAGCGAGCAGCGCGACACCGGGCGATGCAAGCGCGGGTACGACCACGTTTGAAGGCGAGTTCGTCGTTACCGGGCGGAGAGATCCTCGGCCTGCGGTTGAGACCTATGAGCAGGCATATGCCTCTTCCCGAAACGTCGCGCAGGCAAAGGCGCAGTATCAGGAAGAATATGATCGCGTTCCGGGGCGGTACAATCCCTATGCCCATGCATCGGCGATGGCGAACTACGATCGCTGGTACGAATATTATCAAGGGATCGAGGCGCGCATCGACGCCCGGATCGACAGGGAACTGGCGGGAATCACGCTCGCCGGACCGCTGGGTGCGGCCGGTCTGCTGATCGGTACGGCGGTTGCGGGAACCGGATTGATCGGCGGCCTGGTGTCCAGCGGCCTTTCGGCGGTCGGTGCCGAAGGCGCGTTGCGCTATGGCCAGACAGGGCAGGTCAGCGCGGGCAGCGTGGCCGAGGACTTCGGCTATGGTGTGCTGGGGTACGGCATGTTTCGGGTTGCTGGACGGATCGCCCAACCGTTGATCGGCCGGATCGGCGTGTCCAACGTTCCTGTTGCGGCTGAGAGGGCAGTGCCGACTTGGAAAGGGAGCGGCCCAATACCCGGAACCTTTGGGGTTAATTCCGAAACCGTCTCAACAAAAGGCCTCGAAAATTTCTTTCTCAAGCGCGGTCACGTCGAGTACATTTTTGATCCAGAAACCTCTACGCTCATTGTCGGGAACGGAAAATGGACTCACTCACCACTAGCGGGATCGATCGATGCAGATACAAGCCGTGTGGTGGGCGGCATGTTCAGCAGAACCCCCAATGGAACAATGCTCACGAACGAAGCGAGTGGACATTTCTGGCGGAATTGGACGCCGAATGTCCGACAGCAGTTTAGCCAAATGATGCAGAAACGAGGTTTCGATCATATCCATCATGAGGGCATGTAGTGGATAGAAATCGTTTAAACGGCATAGAGATTGGCAGTAGAATATATATCAATATATCTGATGCCGGATTTTGGATAATACAGTCAGAAGAGGAGGTGTTTTCTCTTGAGGATATGACCGACTTTTTTCGGGCTTGGTTGTTGTTGGAGCGAAAATTTCCGGATGCAAAGTTGGCTATTGATCGTTTGTCCATAAATGGAAATCCTGTAACGCCGTTCTCATATTGGAAACTGGTTGGTTCAGCGATTAAGGCCAAGTCGGCTCAGTGGACGGATCGTGCAATGAATTGGATTCCATTTTTGCCGTCAAGTGAAAAAATTCTCCTTGAGGACCTTCTTGTAGAAGTGAGAGAATCGAAATGGGCTAGCCAAAAAAGCAGACAGTTATCTAGAAGGTATTTAAATGAAATTGAGGTATTTTTGAAACAATGTTACTAAAATGTCTTGTGACATTGGATGGCTCGATAGCTTGCTGCATAAATCTTATAATTTAAGAGATCTATACGCAGTTAACGTTGTAGAGTTTTGAGTTTGCGTCACTAATCTGGGCGGGCGCTCGACGAGCCATGGCTACGACACGACGGGCGTGCTGGAGTCGGTGACGATCAGCGACGGCCGCCCGCGGACGGTGACGTACCGGACCGACCTCGCCGGTCAGGTAGTGGAGCGCAAGGAGGCGGTGACGTCGGGCAGCACGATGCCGCACGAGGTGACCTACCGTTTCGACGGCGAGCAGCAGTTGCAGGTCGGCAACGACGGTACGAGCGCGGTGAGCTACGACGAGTCGCTGAACCGGCTGCAACGCAACGGCTCGATCGGTCCGTTTCGCGACGGCGACTATGGCCCGAGCGACTACCGGCAGGCGGGCCAGTCGCCGGACGTGATCAACGCCTACAACCAGGGTTCGTCGGGCGGCAGCTATGCGGCGCGGGGCGGGGAGACGCTGGCGGACGTGGCGCGGTTGCTGTGGGGCGATGCGAACCTGTGGTACCGCCTCGGGCAGGCGAACGGGCTGACCGCGGCGCGGTTCACGGGTCAGCACCTCACCATTCCGCTCGGCGCGACGTGCAGCGCCGATGCGGCGACAACCCACGACCTTGCGCTGGCCCCGTCCCCCGCATCCGTGGCATGACCCGCGCATGCGCCGCGTCCTTATTCCGCTCATCGTCCTGACGCTCGCCGGTTGCGATCGCGGCGGCAGCGACCGTCCGGTCGAGGTCGACGTCATTCGCGAAGGCCCGCGCGACGACGGTGATCGGGCCGCCCTGCGCAGCGCGCTGGCGCAGGGGCTGGTGCGCTTCGATGCCGCGGGGCAGGTCGAGCCGGGGCTGGCCGCGCGGTGGAACATGATCGACGGCGGGCGCGGCTATATCTTCCGCTTGGGCGACGCGACGTGGAGCGACGGCACGCCCGTCACCGCAGCACAGGTGGTGCGCGCGCTCACCCGGGCGGTGCGGCCCGATGCAGGGCACCGGCTGACCCCGTTCCTGCGATCGATCGACGAGATCGTCGCGATGACGCCGCAGGTGATCGAGGTGCGGCTGAAGCGGCCCAACACCGAACTGCTGACCCTGCTGGCGCAACCCGAACTGGCGATCATCCGCGGGCCACACGGCAGCGGGCCGATGCGGCGGCTGGCGCGGCCCGGCGTCTGGCTGCGCGTGCCGACCGATCCCGACGATCCCGCGCCGGTCGCCGCCGACGAGGTCCGTCTGCGCGGGCAGCGCGGCGCACTCGCCGTCGCGCGGTTCGCCGAGGGGCGGGCGGACGCGGTGCTGGGCGGCGGCCTTGCCGACTGGCCGGTGGTGCGGGCAGCCGCGCCGCCGCCCGCCGCGATCCGGATCGATCCGGCGCGCGGGCTGTTCGGCTTCGCCTTTGCCGCGCGCGAGGGGTTGCTGGCGCAGCCGCTCGGCCGGGCGGCGGTGGCGATGGCGTTGCAATCGGCGGACATTCCGGCGGCGGTCGATCCCGGCTGGGCGGCGGCGGCGAGCGTACTGCCCGAACGGCTCGATTCGGCGGCGGACCCGGCGCTGCCGCCATGGCGCAACCTGACGCCCGCGCAGCGCTGGCAGACCGCGCGGGCGCAGGTCGCGGCCCATGGCAGCCCGGTCAGCCTGCGCATCGCGCTGCCGCAGGGGCCGGGGGCGACGCGGCTATGGGGGCGGAGCGCGGCGGCGCTGGCGCGGATCGGCATCGCCGCACGGCGGGTGGCGGCGGATGCGCCCGCCGACCTGCGGCTGATCGACGCGGTGGCCCCTTATGACAGCGCGCGCTGGTATCTCGCCAATGCCTGCCGCCCGTGTTCGATGGAGGCGCTGACGCTGATCGCCGCCGCCCGCGACGCGACCGACCTGACCACGCGCGCGCAGCGGCTGGCGGCGGCGGATGCGGCGCTGGCGGCGGATGTCGCCTTCGTCACGCTGGCGCGGCCATGGCGCTGGTCGCTGGTGGCGCGGCGGCTCGATGCGTTCCAGACGAACGCGCGCGCGGTGCATCCGTTGAACCATCTGCGCAGCCCCACCACATAAGCGGCATGGCCAAGCCGACCCGTATCTCGCCCGAATTCTTCGACCAGATCGCCGGGCATCTCGACCGCGATCCCGCCGCCGTGCGCCGCCGGGTGGTGGCGATCGAGCGGCTGATGGAACGATCGATGACCATCCCCGGCATCAACCGGCCGGTGGGGCTCGACTTCCTGCTGAACTTCATCCCCGTCGTCGGCAGCTTCATCGGCGCGGGAATCGGTAGCTATATGCTGTGGGAGGCGCGCAACCTCGGCATGTCGCGGTGGCAGATGGCGCGGATGGCGGGCAATGTCGGGTTCGACTGGGCGCTGGGCGCGATTCCGGTGGTCGGCGCGGTGCCCGACTTCTTCTTCCGCTCGAACAGCCGCAACCTCGCGATCATCCGCAGGCACCTCGACCGACATCACCCCGCGAGCGCGACGGTCGAGGGATAGGCTTCACCCCGCGCTGCGCCCGCCGCGCCAGATTTTGATCGGGGTGTTCGGCGACACGCCGCCCTGATGCGCGGGGCAGCGGGCATAGCGCCGCCGCGTGTCGAGGCACAGCCACGCCTCGTCCAGCCAGCCGCGCCGGTTGGTGGTGATCCGCATCATGTCGGGCGTCATCCCCGGATTGACGCGCGCGATCGCGGCGGCGAGCTGCCCGGCGGTCAGGCCCGGTCGCCGCGACAGCGCCATCATGTCGGGAAAGCGCAGCCGCTCGAACAGCGCACGCGATTCGTCGAAATAGGCGGCGGGCGGCACCCCCATGCAGGTGCCGTGCTTGGCATATTCATGCTGGAGCAGTTGCGCCGAGGGGGTGACGCACAGGTTGCGGCGGATGACCTGCGGCGACAGGATCGGCGCGGTGGCGCAATATTGCGGCCACGTCTTGCCCGTGCCGTCGGGCCACAGCCCGTGCAGGGTGAAGCCGAAGCGGTTGGCCCCGCCGCACTGGAACGCATCGCGCGCGCTGTCGCGGCGGGTGCGGCAATATTCGGGGCTCCAGGTGATCGCCAGCGTATAGCTGCCGATCGGCAGCACGCGGCGCGGCTGCTGCGGGCTGGGCAGGTCGGGGCGGGGCGTCTCCACCTGCGCCGGGGCGCTGCACTGGAGCGTCTGGGCATGGGCGAGCGCGGGCGCGAGCAGGACGGCGAGGGCGAGGGCGAAGCGCTTCATGCGAAATCCCCCGGCGCGTCGTGGGTGAACCATGGCCGGGCGTCACGGCGGAACAGGGCGATCGTCGCGATCAGTTGCAGGACGACGCCCACCATCCGCAGCACCCCGGCCACGTCGCCGGACACCGCGCCGGACGAGATGCCGAGCAGCAGGCTGCCGAGCGACAGTGCGGTAAAGACCGTCACGATCCACTTGGCCACCACGCTGCCGCGCCGGGCGACGAAATACCACAGCGTCAGCGAGATCAGGATGCCGATCCCGGTGAAGGCGGCGGCGAGCGTGCCGCCGATCGCGCGGACCGGCGCGAACGACGGATCATTGTCGATCATCGCGATCAGATTGGGCCAGTCGAGGATCGTGCCGATCAGGCCGACGGCAATCGCGAGCAGGTAGAAACGATCGAAGCGGACGATCGACGGCGGACGCATGCTGCTGTTCCCCTTGGCAGTCGGTCGCCCACGCTTATGCCGCATCGAGCGCGAAATCGAGCCCGATATCGGCGGCCGGGGCGGATTGGGTCAGCCGCCCGACGCTGACGTAATCCACGCCGCTGTCGGCGATGGCGCGGATCGTGTCGAGCCGGACCCCGCCCGATGCCTCGGTCGGCACGCGGCCCGCGACGATCGCCACCGCCCGGGCCAGCGTCGCGGGGTCCATGTTGTCGAGCAGCAGGTGGGTCGCCCCGCCGCGCAGCGCCGGTTCGATCTGGTCGGGCGAATCGACCTCGACGATGATGCGGTCGATCCCGGCATCGCGGGCGCGGGTGGCGGCGGCCTCGACCGAACCGGCGACGGCGACGTGATTGTCCTTGATCATCGCCGCATCCCACAGCCCCATGCGGTGGTTGGTCGCGCCGCCCATCCGCGTGGCGTATTTCTCGAGCAGGCGCAGGCCCGGAATGGTCTTGCGCGTGTCGAGCAGGGTCGCGCCGGTGCCTGCGATCGCCGCGACATAGTGCGCGGTCAGCGTGGCGATGCCGGAGAGGTGCTGGACCGTGTTCAGCGCCGAGCGCTCGGCGGTCAGCAGCGCGCGGGCATTGCCGCGCAGCCGCAGGAGCGCGGTGCCCGCCGGGACCGCATCGCCGTCCGCCACCAGCGCCTCGATCGCCACATCGGGGTCGAGGCGGCGGAAGAAGGCGGCGGCGATCTCCAGCCCGGCGACGGTGATCGCGTCGCGGCTGTCCATCACCCCGGTGAACACCGCGTCCGCCGGGATGACGGCGGCGGCGGTGATGTCGCCCGCGTCCCCCATGTCCTCGGCAAGGGTGGCGGCGACGAAGGCGGCGAGGTCGAAACCGGGGATCATGGGGCAGGGTCCGAAAAAAGAGGGCGCCAGACGCTATAGGCGGGGCGCAGCGGGCGGAACAGCCGCGTCCGCCGGGGCAAAGTTTACAAACTTTACACTAACGGCACTGTCGTGCGGCGCTGCCTGCAGGGCACGTCGCACCGTGCCCGGATGGGAAGGGTAGCGGGCGAATCGTGTGTAGGAAACCTGCGCCTACCCCCGCCGTTGCCCCTCGACGATGGCGATCGCGCGGTCGATCGCGGCGTCGATTGACAGGAAGCTGGTGTCGAGCGGCGCGGCGTCGGCGGCCATCACCAGCGGCGCGGCGCTGCGGCCCGAATCGCGTTCGTCGCGCGTGCGGATGTCGGCCAGCACCCGGTCGTAGAGGACGGTCGGGTCGGTCTTGAGCAGCTCGGCATGGCGGCGCTTGGCGCGGATCGAGGGGGTCGCCTTCACGAACAGCTTGGCATCGGCATCGGGGGCGATGACCGTGCCGATGTCACGCCCGTCGAGCACCGCGCCGCCCGGCTGCTGCGCGAAGCGGCGCTGGCGGTGGAGCAGCGCGGCGCGCACCAGCGGGTGCGCCGACACGATCGACGCCGCCTTGCCCGCATCGTCGGTGCGCAGCCATGGATCGTCCAGCAGCGCGTCGGGAAAGTCGCATGCCGCCACCCCGTCCGCCTCGCGCGTCGGGTCCATCCCCTCGCGCAGCACCGTCGCGGCGACCGCGCGGTAGAGGAGGCCGGTGTCGAGGTGCGGCAGGCCGTAGTGCCGCGCCAGCGCCCGCGCGATGGTGCCCTTGCCCGATGCGGCGGGGCCGTCGACCGCGATGATCACAGCGTCGCCCCGAGGCCACGCAGCAGCGTGGTGAAGGTGGGGAAGCTGGTCGCGACCGGGGCCATGTCGTCGATCGTCACCGGTTCGCGCGACACGAGTCCCGCCACGACGAAGCTCATCGCGATACGGTGGTCGAGCTTCGCGGCGATGGTGCCGCCGCCGGGCAGCGGGTCGCCGCCGGTGCCGTCGATGATCAGGCCGTCCGCGGTTTCCTCGACGGTCGCGCCGATCGCGCGCAGCCCCTCGGCCATGGTCGTGATGCGGTCGCTTTCCTTGACGCGCAGTTCCTCCAGCCCGCGCGTCACCGTGCGGCCCCTGGCCAGCGCGGCGGCGACGAACAGGATCGGGAATTCGTCGATCATCGCCGGGGCGACCGCCGGATCGACCTCGATTCCCGTGAGCGTCGAGGCGCGCACGACCAGATCGGCGACCGGCTCGCCCCCGACTTCGCGGGGGTTGGCGAAGGCGATGTCGCCGCCCATCGCACGCAGCACGTCGAACAGCGCGGCCCGGGTGGGGTTGAGGCCGACGTTGGTGATCGTCACGGCGCTGCCGGGCACCAGCAGCGCGGCGACCACCGGAAAGGCGGCGGAAGAGGGATCGCCCGGCACCACGATCGTCTGCGGCTTCAGCTCCGCTTCGCCGTGCAGTTCGATGACGCGGCCCGCTGCGGTCTGCTCGACGGTCAGTTTCGCGCCGAAGCCGGTCAGCATCCGCTCGCTATGGTCGCGGGTCGGCACCGGTTCGATCACGCGGGTGATGCCCGGCGTGTTGAGGCCCGCCAGCAGGATCGCCGACTTCACCTGCGCCGACGCGACCGGCAGCGTGTATTCGATCGGCACGGCGGGTACGATCCCGCGCAGCATCAGCGGCAGCCGCCCGCCGGGGCCGGCGGTGATCTCCGCGCCCATCATCGACAGCGGGTCGATGACGCGACCCATCGGCCGCTTGCTGAGCGAGACGTCGCCGGTGAAGGTGGCGGTGATCGCATGGGACGCGACCAGCCCCATCAGCAGCCGGGTCGAGGTGCCCGAATTGCCCATGTCGAGCGCGCCCGAGGGTTGCAGCAGCCCCCCGACGCCCACGCCGTCGATCGTCCAGACCCCGTCGTGCCCACGCACGATCGACGCGCCCATCGCCCGCATCGCCGCGGCGGTGGCGAGCACGTCCTCGCCCTCCAGCAACCCGGTCACGCGGCTGGTGCCGACCGCCAGCGCGGAGAGCATCAGCGAGCGGTGGCTGATCGACTTGTCGCCCGGAACGGGCGCGGTACCGGTCAGCGGACCGCTGGCGGCGACGGAAAGTGGCTGGGGCGGATGGGCGTGCATGGGGCGCGGCTTTGACAGCGCGTGCCCGCTATGGCAAGGCGCGGCCCCTGTACGGGGCTGTCCGCCCCGATTTTCCACTGCACCGAAAGGTTTGGGGCTACACATGGTGAAGCCGGAATGGGGTACGAAGCGTACCTGCCCGAAATGCGCGACGCGCTTCTATGATCTCGGCAACGACGAACCCGTCACCTGCATCAACTGCGGCGTGCACTGGACGCCCGAACCGATCCTGAAGTCGAAGCAGCCGCTGCCGTTCGAGCAGGTCAAGACCGGTTCCGAGAAGGAAGGCGCCAAGGACGCCGATCTCGGCGACGATCTGGACATCGAGGGCGACGACGAGCCGTCGGCCGACGACGACGTCGATCTGGGCGGCGACGACGATCTGGGCGTCGATACCTCCGATGAAGACAACGAGGCCGAGCGCTGAGTTTTTTTCGGGCAGGCGGGTGAAAACCCGCTTGCCAAGCGGAGCGCCCCGGCATAGAGGGCGCTCCTCCCCTGACAAGGGGGCGCACCGAACCGCATTCCAGCGTGGTTCGTGTCGGAAACATGGGGCCGTAGCTCAGCTGGGAGAGCGCTGCAATGGCATTGCAGAGGTCAGGGGTTCGATCCCCCTCGGCTCCACCATTCGTTTCTGGCGGTTATCCTGACATTCTCGTGCTCCCCTTTCGCTGCGGCTTAGCGGGTGCTCCGGTGACAGTCCGGTGCAAAGAGCCCGGGGCCAGCAGCTGGATTTCATCGATCACGCTCTGAAGAGCGACCTGCACCGAGGCGAAGTCGCCCTCGGCGTAGATTTCGGTCTGGCTGGGCAGCAGGTGGCCCATATAGCCCTGTAGATCCCACGCCTTCGCGCCGCGCTTGCGCACGATCGTCGCAAGGCTGTGTCGCAGGATGTACGATTGCCATTCGCGGCCCGTGGGCAACCCCAGCTCGGCGAGCATCGTGTCCCAGGCGCGCGCGACATTGCGAATCGGTCGGCCGAAGTAGTTCACGAGGTAGCCGCGGCCGACGCGCTCTTCCTTCGGCAGCGCATCGTAGCGGACCCATTCGGCCTGCAGCCATTCGGCGAGCAGCGGCAGGACCGGCAGCAGCGGCCGGACCTTTTTGTTCTGGACGCGGCCTTGCGGATTGAGGTCGAGCGTGTCGGCGCCCGGTGCCCACTGGTGACGATCGGGAGCGACGCAGATGTCGACCACCGCCCCCGGTCGCGCGATCGTGCAGATCGAGCCGACCAGAAAGGCATGCAGCGACGCGCGATGCTCCTCGGCGGCGGCGTAGGCCATCATTTTCGCCAGCTCGGGCACGCCGATCCGGCTGCGGCGCTTCCGCTGCACTTGCTGCGCCGGCAGTGGGCGATAGGTCGGCCGCTTGTCGGACCGGGGCGGATCGGCGTTCGCCGCATGATTCAGCGCGGCGGCGGTCTGCCCCACGACCGCCTCGGTCGACGCTGGCGAACGGGGCCGCGACTTGGTGATCGCGCCCTCGCCGTTCCGCCATACGACAGGCTGCTTGGCAGACCATTCGCGGAATGCGCCGATGAAGGCGGACGTGCAGGCAACAGCGCACGTCGTCGATAGCCCGAATTTTCCGCTCGCGGCGTCCTGCGACTCGAGAAACGCCACCATGTGGTTCAGGCGCATTTCGATCGCCTCGGCCGACGCGCGCGCGTCGCCCCATTCGAGGCGATAGTCGGCGATCGCATCGGTGAGCAGATAGCCTTCCGCCTTCGCGATCGGCTGACCGCAGGTATGGCAGAACGACGGCGCTTCGGACGCATCGGCAAGGTAACGGCGATCGAGGGCTAGGATCGCTGCGTCCTCTTCCGCCGTGCGCGTTGATGCGCTGCGGACACGTCCGGCGGTGGGGTCGTACCAGAAGATGGTGAGGAAGGGACTGCGGCGGGTGCCGTCGGCGCGTTCGTCCCAGCCAAGCCAGTATTTCCCCCGTCGATAGAGCGGCGGCGTGCGTCCCGACATTGCGATTGATCCTTGCGATATTTGGCGGATGCAGCCGCTGTTAGGTCGAAAAAGCCGATCGCGCCGAGCAGATCGAGATCGGCCGCTGTGAGCATGACGCCAGTGCCTTTGTCCGACGCGGCGGCGAGGCGTCGATCGAGGCGGACGATGTTGATAGTCATGGTCGCTTCTCCGGTGCGGGGAGCATCGGCAGCATCTCGGGCATGGTGCCGATGCGGTAGGCTTCCTGGACCTGCGGCCGCATCCATTCGCCGGCCGACTGGCCGTTGGGCAGCATGATGTAGGCGAGGAATTCGTCGTCGAAGGTGCCGATGCCGCTCTCTACGGCTTCCAGCTTTGCCTTCACGACCAAGGCGAGCGCACGCCATCGCTGACGCACCGCCTGGTCCCATTCCTTTTGCGCCGCCTCGGGCGTGCGCGCGCCGCGGCTGTGGTGGGTGAAACGGCGATCGTCGCGGCGCGGCATCGCGATGATGAAACGGATCTGCCGGTCCCGCATGCGGAAGCCGACGGTCGCGGCTTCCTCGCCCCACCCGTAGAGGAATTGATCGGCACCGTAGCGGACGAGGGTACGCTCGATCTCCACGCGCGACGCGCTGGCGCTGACGTCGGTCGTTGCTGCGAATCGGGTCATGACCGCGCCGCTTCTTGCGTAGCGATTACTGACTCCATGATGCGGGAACGCTTCGCTCTCAAATCTTCGAGCAGATGGCCCAGCAGCTGCTCGAACAGCACGTCGCGCTTATCGGGCATTGCCTGGAGCAAGCCCGTGCCTATCCCCTGCGCGGCGAGGCGCGTCGCAAGCATCATCACGATCGCGCTCATGTCAGCGCTGGTGCCGCCCACCACTCGGATAAGACCTGCCTGGCGCTGGATGATCCTATCGATCTCGTCGCCGAGGTGGCGGGACATATCGGCCACGAATCCGACACGGTCCTTCATAGCGCCGCTCCCTTCTGCGCTTCGGCCCATGCCTCCCGCGTCGGCCATGTCGCGTCGATCTCGGCCGCGCCGACGCAGTCGAGCAGCTCGCTCCAGTCGGCGACGTCCGGGCTATCGCCGGTGGTGCCGCGATAGCTGCCGTCGTCGAGCCGCTCCCACGCCACGCCGTCGACCGCGACGATCGCCGGGGGCGTCATCGCGCGCAGCTCGGCGAGGCGGCGATCGGCGTCGGCCTTCCGCGACCGGATCTCGGCCGCGCGCGCTTCGCGGGCGGCGACTTCCTTGCGGTACCGGGCATCGCCGGCCTTGCGGTGCGCCGCGACTTCCTCGTCGCTGATGAAGATATCGACGCAGACACGCACGCCGGGCATGCCGTCGAGGATGGCGGTATAGGCGGAGCGGTCCGCCCACCAGCCTCGACCCGCCAGCGGCGTGCCGGCGAACAGCGGCGTGCCGCCGAGCGCGTGCAGGGCGAGCTGGCGCGCGTGCCGCAGCTCGCCGCGCACCCGTTCCAACTCCGCCTGTTGTTCGGGCGTGATCGTGGCATGGTCGCGCGAGCGGGCGGGCGGCCGGTCGATCGCGCGGACCTGACCCTTCTCGACAAAGACGGTCTGCGGCCATGCGATCAGCTCGCCCGCGTCATTGATCCCGACGAGGATATGCGCCGCGATGCCGTTGTTGCGGATCGTCCGCCACATCGGCGCGTGATCCTCGCGCGTGACCTGGACGGTACCGGCGGGCGCGGCGATCGGGCCGCTATGCCCCCAGCTGTGCAGCTTCAGCCCGGGCACCACCACGAAGCCCTCGATCGTAGGCGACAGGTCGGGACGATCGCGCAGCTCGACCAGTCGCCACTGCATCTGGAAATCGATGTGCTCGGCCGCGATCGTCTGGACGAGGACCGGGTCGCCCAGCACCCGCGTATCGCCGCCGGCGTCGTCGCGGAAGAGATCGTCCTCGTACCGGCCGCCGCGGCGCTCATAGGCTTCGGCGCCGACGAAGCGGTAGAGCGGATGGCTGGTGCGCATGCCCTTGCTCGCAAGGGCGTGGCGGACGTTGCTTGCCGCATGGGCATCGCGCGACCGCTTGGCTTCCGCGTCGAACACGGATTTCTGCAAGGCGCGATCCTGCGTGCCGGCATAGGCCATCGCCGAATCGAGTGTGATCCGGCGCTCGGCGAGCGCATCGAGGATCTCCGGCTCTAGTTCGGCGAGGCGCAGCCGCTGTTTCACCACGCGCTCGCTGAAGCCGAACCGCTTGGCCAGATCGGCGGGGGAGTGGTGGCCGGTGTCGACCAGCGCGCGGAACGCGAAGAATTCGTCGACGGGCGACATCGACCGCTGCTGGAGATTCTCCGCAAGCGACAGCTCGACCGCGAGCGCCTTGTCGCGGATCAGCACCGGCACCGGGAAGTCGCGGGTGAGATGGCCGTCGAAATTGAGGGCGTCGAGGGCGTTCAGCCGCCGCCCGCCGCCGACGATATGCACCGTCGCGTCCGCGCCTGGTCCGCCGAGGTACCCGATCAGCGACGACAGCAGGCCATGCTCGAGGATGTCGTCGGCGAGCTGCTGCACGTCCTCGTCTGGCTGGATGCGGCGGACGTTCTCGGCTGCGCGTACCAGTCGACCGAGAGGGAAGAGCTGCGGCGCGGACGGGACGACCCTTGCCTTCGGCACGGCGGGCGGCGGGACGGACAGGCGCGGGTGCGGCGAGCGCGCGACGGTGGTCGATGCGGTCATGGTGCGTGGATCTCCGGCTTGCGGCCGCGCCCGCCTCGCTGCATGGAGCGGGGCGTCCCGATAGGATCGGCCGTGAGGTTGGTCCGGCTGGCTAGTGGTTTGGCCGGTGCGGGATCGGTGAGGGGGGCGGCTTCCGGCTCGCCCCCCGAGCTGGACGCGATCGCGTCCTCGATGTCGGTTTGGCGGGGGTCGGCGGCCTGCTCGCCATAGCGGATGCCCATATAGACATCGCACCAGGTCGCGTGCTTCGTCGCGTCGTAATGGCGCGCGGCGACGCCCTGTGCATTCGGGCCGATCCAGTGCGCGTCGGTGCCATGGCAGACGAAGCAGCCAGCGCGAACATCGCGCGATAGGTAGGTCGGGCGCATCAGCTGCACAGCCGATCGGCGTGTTCGCGCAGCTGCCATTCGTCGAAGGACGTGTCGCCCCACCCGGACACATACCAGACGGGGACGCCCGGCCGGAGCGGGTCGTGCCCATCCTCTGCCCGGTGGCGACGGGCACGAAGCGCGTTGAGCGCGGCACCGACCGACGGCCACCGATCGCGCAGCTCTGCCCTCCGGAGTTCGTCGGGGTCGAGCGCCGGACCAGCGCGCCGTCCCGCCCGCCGATCACGCTCTGCTGCCTCCGTCGCGGCTTGGTCGAAGGCGCGGCGCTTCGCGTCGTACACCGTCTCGTGGTCGCCCGCGCGCAGCCGATCGATCCAGCGGCCGAGCGTATCCGCTGCCTCCTCGACGGCATGGCGCAGCTGGTCGGCTTCCGAGCGGCCGGGGATGTTGAATAGGTCCAGGTTGAGCCCGGCTTTCTCAGCGATCGCAATGCCGCGCGATATTGCGGCCTCGCGCTCTCCCGGGAACTTGGTCGACCGCGCGATTTCGAAGCACTTCGCGGCAAGCCGCACGGCGCGCATGACCGCCGCGACATAGGCGGGATCGTGCGCAGGCGCGTCGTCGGGACCGAGGCCGCTCATGCCAGCATCCTCGCGAGCCGGGCGAGGGTTGCGGACGGCGACTTGGTCGCGAGGTAGGTCAGCGCTGCCGCTTCGTGCAGATCCTCTGTCTCGGTCGCTAGCACGACGAGAGCCTCCCGCACGAGCCGGGCGCGCTGCTCCTGCGCGCTCATGCGATGAGCAGCCATATGATCGCGATCGACGCGATCAGCACCGTCACCATGGCGACGAACAGCCGCCGCTCGGCGATCGGAATATCGGGCGGCGGGCTCACAACACCTGCTCCACCGCGCAGGCGATCGTCTCGCGTACGACCGCGGCCACCCACACTTGGCCGTCGTCGTTCAGGCAATCCCATTCCGGCGCCGCGAAGATTTTCATCACCGGCGCACTTTCGGCGACGGCTTTCGCCAGTACCGCGATCTGCTCGAGCGGCACTGCGCGGATACGCGCTGCCCGATCGGCACGATCGCAGATGATGACCGTGCGCATCAGTCCGCGACCCGTTCAGGCTCGTCGAACTCAACGCTAAGCGACCCTTCGTCGAGCGCCCTTTCGGTTGCGCTGTCGAACATGACGTGCACAAGCGTGGTGCCTTCGTCGTCCTCTGCTTCGAGTGCCTGTACGATGTCGGCGGCAAAGCCGTCGCGGGTGAGGATGCGATAATCCAGATCCTCGGGCGCATGCGGCCCACCATCGATCGCGGTCATCAGCGCATCGATGCCGATCGCGATGACGAGTCGACCGTCCTCGATCTCGACGGACAGGCCATGCTGGCGTGGGGCTGCGAGATCGCCGCGTTCGATCAAGGCGTGGATGTCGCCGTAGCCAGCGGCAGTCAGCGCGTGGTCGGCTGCGTCGGCGATCGACGCGGCGAGATCCGGCGCGGCATTGCCGTACTGGTACGACCGTAGGGCGAGACTGGTGGCACCAAGGGCGCGCGCGAGATTGCCCGCGCTCATGCCGGCAGCCCGATCATGACGTGAATGCCGGGCCCGTCGATCAGCTGCGCGACAATCCAGGCGTTCAGGATGCCGAAGGCCACGCAGGCAATCATTTCGGCGATCGTCGCGAGCAGCGTCGGCTCGGCCACGCTAGGGACGGGCGGAGCGCATTCGGTGCATTCGCACCATGCGGGATGAATTGTGGTCGGACGGTGATGGTGGTTCATCAGCGTTTTCCCTTCGGTGCGCGGTGGAGGTGGAGGAAGGCAGACAGGACGATCGCCACCGCGATGCCGACGGTGATTGCCGCCAGTTCGGGATGGCCGAAAAGGACGCCGCCGATGGCCCCGCCCACGCACGCCGCGACGGCGCGTGCGAGGCGGCGGACGGTGCGGGGGGACAGCGGGCGGCTCATGCGCCATCGGCCTTCGCTGCCGACGCACATTCGAGGCACAGCGTGATCGGACCCGGTGCCATCGCAGCGCCGAGCGCGAGGCACGCCGGGTGCCCCTCCGCACAGACGACGCACAGGGTCGGCGGGGCGACGGCATAGCCCTGCGCGGGAAGCGAGAAGTGCTCGAGGATCGCCAAGTCGAAGGCGAAGACGCGGTGCAGGGCGACGATCGTCGACCAGAGCATCGGCACCTCGTCGGCCTCGATCAGCCGCAGCCATGCGACGCGCTCGCCCTCGGGGATGCCGGGGACGGTCGCGATCGCCTGCGCCACGTCCTCAACGGCGAGGCCGGCGGCGGTGCGGCGGAGCTTCAGATAGGCACCGGGCGTCAGGATCACGGGGCGAAGTCCTCGGGCAGCAGAAAACCGCTCCGCGAACCGGGGTGGTCGCGAACCGGGTAGGGGGCGGCAGTCGGGAAGAGCAGGGATCGTCAGATCATGGGGGCTGCGACGGCTGCTTCAGCATGCGGCGGAGGATCGGGGCGATGCGCCGCTTGGCGCTGAATGCCTGCGTCAGCTCGCGCATCGCCGCGCGCTTCTTCGCGATCGATGCACCCGGCTTGCTGGCCTCGAGTAGCGCGGCGTGTGCCTCGCTCGATTCGCGGATGGCTTCGATCGTCGCGTCGAACAGCTGCGTCTCACACGACGGACTGTCGCCCTGGCCATCGAGCATCAGCGCCATCATGTCGTGGATGGGGCGGCCACCGATGAGCCGGTCGTGCGCGGCATCCAGCGCGACGGCATCGCGGCAGGTCAGCAGCAGGCGTTTGTCGGGGTCGGAGACGTCGCTCAGGTAGCTCTTCGCGCGGGCGGTCGCGGCGACGGCCGCGTCCATGCCGATCGTCACGATCAGGTCGGTGACCGCCTGCTCAATCGACAAGGGCGCTCGCGCCTTCGTCATGCCACTGCACCGAAAGCCGGTGCCGATCGCCACAGACGACCGGCACCGACGGCGCTTAGGGAGGCGCAAAGGCACCGCGCCCGGTGGCTTCCAGACCGAGGCAGGCGCGGGTTCCGGCCGATACGCTGGCCGAAAGGGGGAAAGGGGGACGTCATGCGCGACCGCCGGTGGCAGGATCTACGCCCTGTTTGGCGAGATCGTCGAACAGATCAGGCCGAAACTCGTACTTCGAGATGTCGGTGGCCTCGCATAGCGTGGGCACATAATCCGCAGGCGCAGCAAGTTTACCCTTCACCCAACGGTGGATCGTTGGCTGGCTCACACCCAGCAGCCGAGCCATCGCGGCCTGGCTGCCGACCATGTCGACGGCCGCGGCGAATGCGGCCGCACCAGACTCGTACCTCCTTCGCCCCATCGACATGAATCAGCCTATACGTTTGCGTACAGCAGGGATGTACGCAAACGCCGTCTGGTCCGCAATACGCAAACGTATAGCTAAGCGTGGATGATCGCGATCATTCCGGAGCGCCTCGCTGCGAGAATTGATGAGCTGGGGCTTACCCAGGCTCAGGTAGCGCGGTCGATCGGACTGCAGCCACCGAGCATCAACCGTCTAGTGCGCGGGAAGCACGCGCAGACCCGGCATATATTCGGCCTCGCTCGTGCCGTTCGGACATCGCCGGAGTATCTGACCGGCATGACAGACGACCCTGATGCCGACTATGCCGATCATCCCGAACTGACGCCCGAGCAGACCGAATGGCTTGAGCTGTTCGACGCCTTGGATGCCGCGAGTCGGAACTCGCTCATGCAGATTGCCCGGACGCTGGTAACCGGGATGAATACGCCGACGATCAATTCGCCGAAGCCTGCGTATCGTGGGGAACCGACAGCGGCGTAGGCACACACCGGGGGGCGATGTGAACGATTTCTGGACTGACGAAACGAACCGGATCGACCCACCCCGACCTGTCCGACCGCCAAAGCGGCGGCAGGTTCGCAAAAGGTGGATCGCCGCCGCCCTGATCGGACTGTTCGTGCTTCTGCTGGTGATCGTCCCGAAGCCGACACCAGAGCAGATCGCGGCGCGGAAGGCCGAGGAGGAGGCGGCGGAGAGAAAGTCGACGGCGGACAAGGCGCGGGCGACCGCGACCGCCAAGGCGGCGCTGACGAACGAGACGAAGGCTTTGTGGGGCGAAATCGTCGCTGCCAGCGAGGCGTGTGAGGAATGGGGTACGGTCATCGGTGATGCGGCGAAGGCCGGGAACACCTATGCGCTCTACGATGCCGCTACCAAGGGCGCGACGGCATGCAGGAACGGCTATCGGCGTGTCGACGATCTCAAGCCGCCACCCAGCAGTACCGGCGACATCGAGGATGCGTTCGAGAAGGGGATCGACACCTGCGGTTCCGCGCTGATCGCACGCCAGATCGCCTATGAGAAGACTGCCGCGGTCGCGGACGGCAACATGCGGCCGTCCGCAGTGGCCGAGGTCACGGAGGCCATGAAGCGCGCTGGCGGTGGTGGCTTGGCTTGTGCCGGCACCTTTGTCGAGGCGGCAGCTAAGGCCGGCGTGGATACGTCGGTTTTCAAGGCCGCGACGTGATCGCCTTCGTCGCCCTCGCCTGTACGCTCGTCGCGATCGATGGCGACACGCTACGCTGTGGGCGGGAGCGCATTCGCCTGCTCGGCATCGATGCGCCCGAGTTGCCTGGGCACTGCCGGCGCGGCCGCCAGTGCGTCGAGGGCGATCCGGTGGCCTCGCGCGCGGCGCTGGCGGCGGCCCTCGCGCGGGGGCCGGCAACGATCGAGCGCCGCGGCCGCGATCGCTACGGCCGCACGCTGGCCCGGGTGCGCGTAGCAGGGGTCGACCTGTCACAGCACCAGGTACGGGTGGGCGCAGCGGCGCGGGTGGCGCGCTGGGAGTAAGGGTATCGCGCGGGTATCGTCGGAAGAAAGCGACGCGAAACTGGCGCATATCCGCCAGTCTCGGACGATGACGACGGAGGGGGCCTCCGCCCCCAAAACTCAGAATTCCATCTCGACGCCGGTATGCTGTTCAATCTTCTTTTTCAGCAATCCCTTGGCTAAGGCTTTCAGCAGGTCGACGCTGAAACCTCCCGCCAGCGCCGCGTTCTTCTTGGTGTTCCGCCAGATCTCCGGATCACGGACGCTGTCCAAGAAGTCGTGACCGGCATAGGTCATCCGCTTCACGTACCAGTTGCCGCCCGACCGTTGCGTGAGTTCGACGAACCCTGCCTCCTGAAGCAACTCCAGATGATACTCGTATTTGGCGACTTCCTCGGCGGTCATGTCCGTTGTTGGGTCGACACCGAGTGCCGCAGCATTCTCGGCATCGAGGAGTTCGAACACCTTCTTGCCGCCTTCGATTAGCAACAAGAGGTCACGAATTAGGTCCATATCGCGTTTCATCATATTCCCTTCTGGACAGAGCAGATCGGTGTGCGAGCGCAACGCGCCCACCACCGAGCCTCACCCCGCGACCGTAGCCGTCGCAGCCGGAGTGGCGAGGGCGGTTGAATAGACTCAGGCGGCTTCCGGCTGGCGCTTGGACACGCTGGCGGTGAAGCCGAAGGCGGCGAGCACCTTGAGCAGCGTGCCGAGCGTCGGGTTGCCGTCGGTGCTGAGCGCCTTGTGGAGCGCCATGCGCTGCATGCCGGTGTCGGCCGCGAGCTTGGCGATGCCGCCCCGCGCGCGGGCGACCACGCCGAAGGCATGGCCGATATAGGCGCGATCGCCGCTCTCCAGCGCGTCGGTGAGCAGCTCGATCTGCGCGTCGTCGTCGCCCGCCAGATGGGCGGCGGTGTCGAAGGGCTTGAGTTCGATAGCCATCGGTTCGTTCCTTTCGTTCCTGTGCCGCGCCGGTCAGGGACCGGCGTGGATTTCTGCGGCCATTTCCTTCGCCGCGTCTATGTCCCGCGCCTGCGAGCCCTTGTCGCCACCCACCAGCAGGATCACCAGCTCGCCGCCCTTGATCGTGAAGTAGAGGCGGTATCCGGGACCGAAGGCGATCCGCAGCTCGCTGACCTTGTCGCCGACCGACTTGGCGTCCCCGAAGTTACCGGCTTCGATCCGAGCGATCCGGGCGGTGACGATGCCCGCCGCGCGGCGGTCCTTCAGGCCGGTGTGCCATGCTTCGAAGCGGGTGGTCTGGAGCGTCGTGAACATGTGTATCTTATAGTTTACGCAAGGACGGTTGTAAACTGTAAAATACACCGCCGCGCTTGAAATGTTGGATTTTGTTCGTTTTATGTTCCGTATGTCGGAGAGCCGTGCCATTATCATCGCGCTTGCCTCGCTGCACCGCCTGTATGTCGAGGCGCGGCCGGAGCCGTATGCGCGGACGACCGAGCTGCGGGCGATCCTAGCGCTTTTGCACGTCCTGTCGGGTGGACCGGCCAAGCCGTATGTGGATTACTGGACGGCGGCGACCGAGCCGCGGGAGAAGGTCGAATCGGACCTGACTGCCAAGGTGATGCGTCGCAACCAGATGCTGGGGAGCTGGCACGGCATTCTACATGCCTTCGGGTTGCCGTCATCGATCGAGCTGTCGGACGCGATCGCGCGGGTCGAGCGCGCCGATCGCGACGCAGTACCGCCGGCCGAGCAGAAGCGATTGTGACGGCGGGCGGAGCCGTACACACGACGGATCGTGCAATTTCCGGCCACGTCGCCTATATTCGTCAAGGGGTTCGCGAAGGATGCACATGGCCGCGCCGATCGCGGGCGTATCGCGCAAGGCGCAGGCGCTCGCGTACATTTCCGACTATATCGTGCGCCACGGCCGCAGTCCGGTGATGCGTGAAATTGCGCAGCATCTCGACGTCAGCGATACTCGCGCGAAGGCACTGGTGAAACGCCTGGCGCTCGACAAGATGATCGAACGGCTGCCTGGATCGCAGCGCGGCATTTCGGTGCCAGGGCTGCTCGAAAAGCATCTGCTCGAGCGGATGCGGGCGATGGGCGTCGTTGCGAACGAGGATTTTCTCTGCCCTGCGAATACGCTGCCGTTACCACAAGGGAATCTGTCACTCGTGGCGATCATCGAGCACATCCCTGACGATGACCGTAGCCAGCCATTCACCTGAACCGTCGCGCGGCACCCGCGCGGCACTTGTCGTGTACGACGAATATGAGCGGCAGCGCGTCGAGCACCTGGTGCTCGGCCGCCCCCGTCCGAAACCGAGCCGCAATCGCGTGCGCAAGGGCAAGGTCGCGCCGATCGTGCGTCTCGCCCCCGGTGTGGAGGAGGCGGTGCAGCTGCGCGAGGAATGGTCGCACAAGGCGGATGGCACGCCGGCGACGCATGCGCATGCCGCCGCGATGCGCCGTCGTGAGGGTTGCCTAGCGCGCCTGGTCGCGACCGGCGCACTCGACGTGCACCAGCTCGCCGCGGCCGAGGAGATCGCGACGGCACACGCCGCGATCGCGGCCGACGTTGCGGTACGGACGGCGAAGCTCGAGCCGCGCGGCACGGGCGGCGGGCCGGATGCTGCTGCAGCGGTGCATATCCGCGCCGTGCTGCGCGAGCAGGCATACAGCCGGTGGCGCGCGGCCGTCGGCGCCGACGGGGCGATGCTGCTGGCGATCATCGTCGACGACATGGCGCTGACCACGGCGGCGCGGCGCTGGCGCAAATCCAATCGCCGGACCCGTGCGATCCTGGTGCGGGCGCTCGACGGGTGGCGGCGGGTCTAGGGGTTCCTTTTCGGGCACTTCCCAAAAGGGCACCTGCGCAAACGGTCACGATTCGGCCAGATCCGACCCCGCGATAGCTGCGCCCGACGCCCGATGCTTCTCCCCCCTTGGAGCGTCGGGCGTCGCTGTATCCGGGGAGGCTGCCCATGGGTCACGATCTTACCCGCCAGCATCGCGCCGCCTCGCCGCGCCCGACCCTGGCCGATCAGCTCGAAAGCATCACTGCTGATTTCGACGCGCTGACCCAGAGGGCGCGGCTTGGCGGTCACAGCGCCCGCGACTTCGACGAGATGGAAGAGGGAGCGCAGGCGATCGCCGCCGCGCTCGTCGCCGTCTTTCGAGGGACACGGACCAATCCCACCAATCCGCCGCTCTATGTGAGCCGCGACGGCACGAAGGCAGCTTGGTAATGGCAATCCCGCGCGAGGCGATCGAGAAGGTCGTGGCAGATCATCCTGACGCCGCCCTGGTCGGCGTGCCGTTCCGCCTACAGCGGGAAATCTTCCGTGATCTGCTGCACGCCCTGCCCACCGTGGTGTCCGAGAGCGATCCGGCATCGCCGTTGGTGGCCGTGCCGGTCGGCCTGCTGCGCGCGCTGATGAGTGCGCTGCCGGTGGCGACGTTGCCGCAGGTGCCAGCATGAGGCCGCCCCGCACGCTCGACAAGGCGACCCTGCTGCTCGAGCGCTATAGCGCGCTGGCTGGCGAGCTGGAGACGATCGAGGCGAACCGCAACGCGGCGATCGCCGACACCAATTCCATCGCCGATCGCTTGGGCGCGCCGATCGTCAAGGAGATGGACGAGATCCGCGCGGCGATCGAGCCGTGGTGGGCGACGGCTGCGGCTGAGCTGACCAAGGGCAAGCGCAAGTCGATCGAGCTGGGTGGCTGTGTCATCGGCACGCGGGCTGGCCGGGCCAAGCTGTCGATTGCGGGTGACGAGGCCGTGGTGACCGAGACGCTGAAGGCGCAGCGGTGGGCCAAGCCCTACCTGCGCACCACCACCGCGATCGACCGCGCGTCGGTACTGGCGGCGATCGACGGGCCTCACCAGGCGAAGCTGCTGGCAGCAGGGCTGACCAGGCTTGCCGGCGAGGTCGCCTTCGTCCTCGATCGCGTCAAGCAGGCTGGCACGGTCGCCAGCGCGGCCTGACCATGCCTATGCAGCCGCCTCGCTTCGGCGTCCGTCCGGGCGCGAAGCAGCACGTCGGCAGCTATCGCCACAAGCGTATCCGCGGTCGCGCTGGCGTGAAGCTGCGCCAGCAGGTGCGGATGGAAGAGCCGATGTGCCGGCTCTGCCTGGCAGCGGGTCGAACGCGGGCGACCGAGGAAGTCGATCATATCAAGCCGCTGAGCGCGGGCGGATCGAACGAGCGGTCCAACTTCCAAGGGCTGTGCAAGCCCTGCCATTTCGAGAAATCGGCGCGGGAGAAGCGCTGATCCGCCGCCCTAGGGCCGGGGGGGTGGGTCAATCCCTCCGAACCGCCGACCCCGGACACCGGCGGTCAAAGAAACTTTTGAATAGGGGTATTCAAAACCCTTTTTGTTCCCCCGATTGATGCGAGGTTCCTATGGGCAGCGGTGGTGCGCGGCCCGGATCGGGGCCTAAAAGGAAATCGCCGGCGCTGGCGATGACGGCGGCAGAACGGGAGCAGGTGCCCGCGACGCCCGGCGCCGCGGTGCCTATGCTGCCGCCGATCCACCTGTCAGATCTGGCGCAGCTGCTGTTCGGCCAGATCGTCGCGCAGCTCGAGGCAGAGCGTCGGGCGGATGCGCGGTATGTGCAGCAGGTCGCGCTCCTCGCTATCCGTCTTGAGCAGGTACAGCGGTGGCAGGCGGTGCTCGAGACGTGCGGCGACACCTATGAGGCGACGACCACGACCGGCAGCGTCATGATCCGGGCGCGCCCCGAGGTCGCGATGCTGTCGGATGCCATGCGCCAGGCGCAGTCGCTGCTCGGCGAGCTGATGCTCAACCCCGTCGCCGCGCTCAGGATCGCGAGCGGGAAGGGGGACGGACCGGGCGACTGGGACGACTTCTGAGCGCGTGGCACGCGCGCCGGGGGCGGTGCGGGACTATCCCGCGATCGCCAAGCAGTACGCTGCCGACGTCGTCGCGGGACGGATCGCGGCGGGCAAGTCGATCCGCCTGCAATGCAAGCGGTTCCTCGACGAGCTGACGACCGCCGGGCTGGGGCTGTTCCCCTACCGGTTCGACGACGATCGCGCGGCGCGACCGTGCCGGTTCATCGAGAAGCTGCCGCACACGAAGGGGGAATGGGCGCGGCAGAAGAAGCGGCTGACGCTCGAGCCGTGGCAGATCTGGAACATCTGCGTCGTCTTCGGGTGGCTGCACGCGGACGGGCCGCAGAAGGACACGCGGCGCTTCCGGCGCTGGATGCTGATCGTGCCGCGCAAGAACGGCAAATCGGCGATCGCCGCCGGCGTCGGGCTCTACATGTTCTGCGCGGACGGCGAGTTCGGCGCCGAGGTCTATTCGGGTGCGACCAACGAGAAGCAGGCGGGCGAGGTCTTCCGGCCCGCCCGGCTGATCGTCGACCGCACCAAGCCGCTGCGCGATCGCTTCCGCATCCAGCTCCTGGCGAAGACGCTGTTGCGGCCGGACGACGGGTCGAAATTCGAGACGATCGTCGGCGATCCGGGCGACGGCCAGTCGCCGAGCTGCTCGATCCACGACGAGTATCACGAGCATAGCGACGACGGTCAGGTCGACACCATGCTCACCGGCATGGGCGCGAGGACGCAGCCGCTCCAGTTCCTGATCACCACCGCCGGCGAGAATCTTGCCGGTCCATGCTATGCCATGATCCTCGAGCAGCGCGAGCGCCTGGCCGGGATCGGGCACAACGGCGGGCCGCCGATCGACGACGACTGTTTCTTCGCCGAATACACGCTCGACGAGGACGACGACTGGCGGACTGAGGCGGCGCTTCGCAAGGCCAATCCCAACATCGGGATCTCGGTCAGTCTGGAATATCTGCTCGCGCGGCAGCGCGATGCGATCTCGACCCCCCGGAAACGGGGCATCTTCAAGACCAAGCACCTCAACATGTGGGTGGCCGCGAAGGCGGCGTATTTCGACATCGAGAAGTGGCGCACCTGCGCCGATCCCGACATCCCGATGCGCTATGCCGACGCGGCCGAGCTGGAGCGGCTGATCGGGCGGCGCTGCATCGTCGCGCTCGACCTTGCGTCGAAGATCGACATCGCCGCCATGGAGCTGCTGTTCCCGCCGCTCGGCCACAAGGCGACGCGCGACGATCCGTACATCCGGATCGGCCGCTACTTCCTGCCGACCAAGACCGTCGAGGATGTGAGCGCCTACCAGGGCTGGGATGCGGACGGGCTCCTCGACGTCAGCGAGGGCGACGTGGTCGACTTCGAGGAGATCGAGATCGCGCTCGACGAGGCGCGTGATCGCTTCGACGTTTACGCGATCCCCTACGACCCGGCGCAGGCGACCATGCTGGTCAACAGGATGGTCAAGAAGGGCGCGCCGATGCTCGAGTATCGGATGTCGACCGTCAATCTGTCCGAGCCGATGAAGTCGCTCGACGCCTTCACCCGCGCAGGTCTGATTGCCCATTCCGGCTGCAAGGTCATGGAATGGCAAATGAACAATGTCGTGGCGCAGGCTGACGCGAAGGACAACGTCTATCCGCGCAAGCTGCGCGCGGAGGCCAAGATCGACAGCCCGGTCGCGCTCATCATGGCGATCGGCGTGGCGCTGTCCGGCGAGGAGGAAGAGATGACCACTTCGCCCTATGACGACCCCGAATTCAGCATGGCGACGGCATGAGGTGGTGGCCGTTCGGCCGCGCGGCCGAGACGCGATCGCTGGAGCGCGGCACGATCGACTTGTCGACCGCCAGCCCCGAGGAGGTCATGGAGCTGTTCGGCGGGCAGGGCGCGGCCGGGCCGGTGACGATGCCGGTCGTGACGATCGAGAGCGCGCTGGAAGTGCCGGCGGTGTTCGACGCCGTCAGCTTCCTGTCGCGCACGATGGCGGCGCTGCCGTTCCATGCCTTTACCAAGGTCGACGGCAAGCCGCAGCGCAGCGACGGCGACATGCAGATGTTGCTGAACGAGGCCCCCAACGCCGAGTGGTCGAGCTTCGCGGCGCGTCAGTATTTCTGGCAGCAGGTGTTCACCGTCGGGCGCGGGCTGTTCTGGATCGAGCGCGCCGGGTCCAAGGTCGTGGCGCTGTGGCCGATGAACCCGCGGGCGACGACGGTGCGGCGGCGCAAGGGTCGCAAGATCTACACCTGCGAGGGCAACGAGTACCCGGCGGCGGACGTGATCGACGTCCCCTTCATGCTGAAGCCCGACCAGCTCAACGTCTATTCGCCGATCACGAAGGGGCGTGACGCGATCGGGCTGATGATCGCGATGAACCGCTTCGCGGCGGGGTTCTTCGCCAGTGGCGGCACGCCGCCGCTGGCGCTGGAGGGGCCGATGCCCTCCGGCGCCGATGGCTTCAAGCGCGCGATGGCGGACATCAAGCGCGCGATCGACGCCGCCCGCGCCGCCGCCGCGCCGTTCTTCGGCATTCCGCCCGGCTATTCGCTGAAGCCGCTCGCGATCGACCCCTCCAAGGGGCAGATGACCGAGGCGCGCCTGTTCCAGATGCAGGAGATCGCGCGGCTCTATGGCCTGCCGCCGGTGTTTTTGCAGGATCTGTCAAAGGGCACGTTCAGCAATACCGAGCAGCAGGACATCCAGCTCGTAAAGCACCTGATCGCGCATTGGGCGAAGGCGCTGGAGGACGAGTGCAACCTGAAGCTGTTCGGCCAGCGCCGCCGGTCGCGGTATGTGCAGCACATCCTCGACGGGCTCCAGCGCGGCGACTTCAAGGCGCGGACCGAGGCGCTGGCGCGGGCAATCCAGACCGGCCAGCTCACCCCCGACGAGGCGCGCGCGCTGGAGGACCGGCCGCCCGATCCGTCGGGGGCGGGTGCGAAGCTCTACATGCAGGGTGCGACGGTGGTGCTGGGCACGACGCCGGCCGCACCGATCGGCCACAACGGCGGGCCACCGCTCGACGAGAACGAGGAGAAGCCGGATGCCGAAGCCGACACCGTCGCGGCCTGACGGGCGCGAGATCCGCGCGATCACCGTACCGCTGGAGATGCGGGCGGCCGCCGAGGGTGAGACGGGCCGGACCGCGACTGGCTATGCCGCTGTCTTCGGCGTCGAGACGTCGGTCGGTGGATATTGGACCGAGGTGATCGCGCCCGGTGCCTTCACCGCCTCGCTGACCAAGCGCGACGTCATCGCGGTGCATACCCACGATACCGGTCGCGTGCTGGGGCGGCTGCGCGCCGGCACGCTGTCGCTGCGCGAGGATGCGAAGGGGCTGGCGTTCGAGAATCTGTTGCCCGACACCACCGACGGCCGCGATCTGGCGGTGCAGATCGATCGCGGTGACATCGCAGGCATGAGCTTCGGCTTCGTCGCCACGCGCGAGGAGTGGAACGACTTGGTCGAGCCGCCCAAGCGGACCATCCTCGAATGTGATCTCTACGAGATCACCTATACCCCGCTGCCGCAATATCCCGACACCGAGGTCGGCATGCGGTCACTGGATGCCGCACGTAACGAACGGCGATCGATGCCGCCGAAATCGACCGCGACCGTCACCCGTCGCGCCCGGCAGGCACAGGCCGAACGCGGCCTCTGATCCACCTCCCGGCGCAAGCCGGCACCGGGCTTTGCGCCCCCGTCACCCGCCTCCCGGCGGGTTTTTTTGTGTCTGGAGACCATCCCCATGCCGACCCTTACCGAATATCACGACCAGCGCGGCCAGCTCGTCACCGAGGCGCGCAGCGCGCTGAATGAGATCGAGACGAACACCGACGATGCGCGGACCGCCGAGCTGGAGACGCGCCACGACCGGATCATGGCGGATCTCGACAAGCTCGATGCCAAGATCAAGCGCGAGGAGCGCATGAAGGCGCAGGAGGCGCAGCAGGAAGAGCGCGCCGAGCGGCTGCGCCCACGCGGCGGTGATCTCGACGGCGAGGGGCCGGAAGGTGGCCGCGGCACCGCTACGACGGAGCAGCGCCAGGCCGAATATCGCTCGGCCTTCTGCGACTGGATGCGCACCGGGTGCGACGCGGGCGAGCTGCAGCCCGAGCAGCGCGCGCTGCTGCGCGCCGGCTTCGTCGAGCAGCGCACGCAGCTCGCCGGTACGGCAGTCTCGGGCGGCTATACCGTCCCGCGCGAGCTGGCGGGCGAGATCGTCCGCACGATGCGGGATTGGGGGCCGATGTACGACGGCGACATCGTGCGGACGATCACGACCGGGTCGGGCAACGAATTCGACATCCCGACCAATGACGACACGAACGGATCGGCCAAGGATATGGCCGAGAACGACGACGTCGCCGATGACAACGCGGATGACCTGACGTTCGGGCAGAAGCGGCTCGACGCCTTCATGGACGTGACCAGCTGGATCAAGCTGAGCTATGTGCTGATGCAGGATTCGGCCTTCGATCTCGAGGCGTTCATTGCCGAGGCGATCGGCGAGCGGCTCGGTCGCAAAGCGAACCGCCGTCTGACGATCGGCACCAACGTGAATCAGCCGAACGGCATCGTCACCGCCTCGGCACTCGGCACCACCGCCGCCGCGGCGGCCGCGATCGCCGCTGACGAGCTGATGAATCACCAGCATTCGGTCAACGCGGCATACCGCCGCTCGCCGAAGTGCGCGTGGATGTTCGCCGACACCACGCTGCTTGCGCTGCGCAAGCTGAAGAACGGCCAGGGCAATTTCCTGTGGCAGATGGGCGACATCCGCGCGGCGCAGCCGGCGCTGCTGCTCGACAAGCCGTACCACATCAACGACGACATGCCCGCGATGACCACCGGCCAGAAGCCGATCATCTTCGGCGATCTCGGTCGCTATTGGGTCCGCAAGGTCGGTGCCCCGCTGGTCGGCACCGTGCGCGAAAAGTTCTGGCCGAAGATCGGTCTGGCCGGACTCATCCGCTACGACGGCGAGCTGATGGACGACGCGGCCGTCAAGCATCTGAAGATGGCGTGACGGTCCGGCGGGCGGGGCACCAGTCCCGCCCGCCGTTTTCCCGACCGGCGGTGCCGCCGGTCCGGCAAGCGAAAGGACCGCCATGCAGATCAAGATGACCACGGGGCTGTCCGGCCCCGACTTCTCGCTGTCGCCCGGCGACAGCGTGCCCATCGACGACGTCGCGGGGCAGCGCCTGATCGACGCCGGCTTTGCCGAGCTGGATGCCGAGGCGGCGGCGGGCGATACCCCGACGCACGCCCCGGCCGAACCGGTGAAGGCGTAGCCCATGCTTGGCGCACCGCGTCTCATCGCCGTTGCCGGGGACGTGCTGGTCCCGATCGAGGAGCTGCGCGACTTCCTGCGTATCGATGACGCGGCGTCCGACGTGGAGATTGCGGGCTACCTCGACGCCAGCGCGGGCGAGATCGAGCGGCGGACCGGCTACCGGCTCGGCCGGCAGACGGTCGAGGTGCTGGGCGACACTTGGGCTGACTTCCGCCACCTGCTGGTCGGGCCGGTGCGCGCGATCGTGTCGGCGCGGTACCAGGATCGCGCGGGCGTGTGGCAGGATCTTCCGGCGGATGCGCTCGAGCTTTTCGGCGCGGAGCTGGAGCAGGGCGTGCGTGCCGCGCCGGGCCGGCTGCTGCCGCTGGTGCGACTCGATTGTGCCGTCATCGCCGTGCGCCTCGATGTCGGGGCCGAGACGATCGATAAGGTGCTGCGCTGGGCGTTGCTGCTGATGTGCCGGGCGAAGCTGGATGATGTCGCCGCCGATGTCGGCCACTTGCTCGTCGACCATCGGATCAATCCATGACGATCGCGACGTCGACGCTGACGCACCGCGTAACCGTCCTTCGCGCGGGCTCGATCGACGATGGTCTGTCTTCGGTACCGGGGGGGATGCTTCCGATCGGCCGGCGCTGGGCGAGGAAGGCCGACATAAGCGACGGCGAACGCATCGAGGCAGCACAGCAGGGCCAAACGCTGACGACCCGCTTCGTCGTGCGGGCCGACACGCTGACCCGCGCCGTAACGGCCAAGGATATGCTGGACTGCCGCGGCGTCCGCTACGCGATCGTCGGCACGAAAGAAACGCGGGACCGGACGCCTGCGATCGAGATCACCGCCACGGCGCAAAAGGATCTGTCGGCATGAGGATGAAGGTCCGGATCGAGGGAACCGACGCGATCGCGCGGAAGATCAAGGCGATGGGCCAGGCGCTGACCCGCAAGACGCTGGTGCCGATCATGGCCGAAGAGCTTCAGCCGATGGCCGACGAGATGCGCGGCGGCGCGGCGCGGCGCAGTGGTGAGATGGCAGACAGCGTCACTGTCAGCACCAAGCTCTCGCCCGCACAGGCGGCAGCGAACGTCCCCATCGCGCCGGTCGAGGTCTTTGCTGGTCCTGGTCCGCTGCCGCAGGCGATCCAGGAGGAGTTCGGTAACGTCCATCAGACCGCAGATCCCTTCATCCGCCCGGCGTTCGATTCACAGGTGCAGTCGACCATGAAACGGATCGGGCAGCGCGGCATCGAGGCCATTCTCGATGCAGGCAAGAAGGGCTGACCGGGTGGAGGAGGCGCTGCGCGCGCTGCTGCTGTCGACCGCGCCGCTGGCGGCGCTGGTCGGCCGGCGGGTCGATTGGGGGCTGCGGCCGCAGGGCGACCCGCTTCCGGGGCTGACGCTTCAGCGGATCAGCGACGCGCCGGTCATGAATTTGGCTGGGCCGAGCGGATGGTCGCGCGCACGCATCCAGCTCGATGCGTGGGGCCGCACCTTCAAGGAAGCGCGCGACATCGGCGACCTGCTGGCCGGGCGCGGCGGGCTGCTGGTCGGCCTGCGTCGAGACGTCGCCGGCATCCGGCTGCGCGGCTTCGTCGTCGTGCGACGCAGCGGCACCGACTCCACCCGGACCGATCCGATCCACCGCGACAGCATCGACCTGATGCTGACCTACACCGCCCTCTAGGAGACCCCCTATGGATGTTCGTACCACGATGCGTTTCGTGGATCGGGAGGCGCTTGCCGCCAACCCCGACGATCCCGACGCCGCCGACACCCCCGCCGGCACGATCCTGACCGTCAGCGCCGGGCGCGCCCTCTACCTGCTCGATACCGGCTTCGGTCAGCCGATCGGCGTCGACCGCGCAACGCTGGAACGTCTGGCGCTGGCCGAGCGCGAAGCGGCGCTGCTGGCCAGCGTCGCGCTCCTCGCGCTGATCCCCGTGGCGCCGACCGATCCGGCACCCGTCGCCGATAGCACGAAGGCAGCCGATCCCGTCGAGCCGTCCGGTGACGACACCGCCGACACCCCCGATCCGTCCGACGGCGGCCCCGTCGACCTGAGCAAGTAACCGGCCCGGCCGGACAAGGAGACACCCACCATGGCTGCAACCGCCGCTGCAACGGACATCGGCTTCCTGACCACCTTCGGCAAGGTGGTCGGAAGCGTCTATACCCCCTTCGCCGAGGTGACCGAGCTGACGCTGCCCGAGCTGTCGCGCGACAGCGTCGATCTCACCCACATGACGAGCCCGGACGGCTATCGCGAGTTCAAGCCGGGCTTGGCAGATGCCGGTGAGGTCGGGATCGTCTATAACCTGATCCCCGGCGTCGCCGACGATGCCGTCATCCGTACCCACCTCGGCACCCGCGTCGTCGAGGCGTGGCGCGTCACCTTCCCGAACGGAGCGAAGCTCGACTTCCGCGGCTTCGCCACCGCGCATGGCGGCGCCGTCCCGATGGAGGACAAGATGACGGGCACCGCGACCTTCAAGGTCAGCGGCAAGCCGACGCTGACGCCGGCGGTCTGATCATGGCCGCACCGAACCAGCAGCGCGGTCATCTCGGTTTCGAGATCGGCGACGAGCGCTTCACCTTTGCCTTCTCCACCAACGCCCTGTGCGAGGTGGAGGAGGCGTTCGATCTGCCCGACATCACCAAGCTCGAGACGGTGCTTGGCTCGAGCCCCTCGCTCCGGACCATCCGCACGCTGTTCCGCATCGGCCTGACCGACTGCCATCCCGACATGACCGACCACGAGGCCGGGCGCATCATGGAGGCAATCGGCGGTCTTCAGGATTCGCTCGAGCTGATCATGCGCGCGATCAGCGCCGCGTTCCCGGGGGCCAAGCCGGGTGGCACCGAGAACCCTCCGAAGCCGGCGAGAGCCGGCCGTGGGACTGGTGCGATCTCCACGTCGACTGGTGCTCGACGGGTCGGTGCACGGAGCAATACTGGCGGCTGACACCGCGCGAGATCGCCCGGGTATTCGAGGGCGAGGCGAAAGCGGCTGCCGCCCGCCATGATCTGGCGATGCAGTCGGCATGGACATCGGCAGCGTGCGGCCGGTCCAAGAAACTGCCGAAGCTCGCCGAGCTGCTCAGCGAGAAACCCCGCACCAAGCGGACGATGACGTGGCAGTCGATGCTGGGTGCGGCGACCGCATGGGTCGCCAGCGCCCGCTGATCCAGACCGAAGGAGGTGCGGCATGTCATCTGCTGTGGTGGGTGCTGCTCGCGTCGTCTTCGGCGCGGACAGCGCGGAGTTCGATGCGACCGCGCGCGGCGTCGAGGGGGTCTTGGGCCGACTGGTCGAACGCTTCCGCGACGTCGAGGCGCAGCTGAAGGCGGTCGGTACTGCGGCGACGATCGGCATCACGCTGCCCTTCGCCGGCATGATCGCGGCGATCGACGATGGGGCGGGTGCCTACGAGGCGGCGATGAACAAGGTCGCCGCTGCGTTACCCGACGCTCCAGCCGAGCAGCTTGACGCGCTGAGCGACGCAGCGCGCAAGCTCGGCCCGGCGGTCGGCAAGAATGCGACCGAGGCGGCGGGCGCGGTCGATGCCCTCGCGCGTGCCGGCGTGTCGGCCGAGGATATTCTTGGCGGGGCGCTCGACAGCACGCTGAAGCTGTCGGCCGCAGGCATGACGGATGCCGGCAATGCCGCCGGGCTGGTCACCGACATCATGGGCCAGTTCGAGAAGAAGGCTGACGATCTCCCCGACGTCATGACCAACGTCATCGGCGTCCTTGATGCCACGAAGATGGAATTCGACGACTTGCGCCTGGGCATCGGCCAGGGCGGTGCGATTGCCGCGGCGGCGGGCGTCGACTTCCTCGATTTCAGCACGTCGCTCGCCGCGACGGCGACGCAATTCGCGTCCGGTGCCGACGCCGGCACGAGCTTCAAGACCTACATCCAGAGCCTGGTGCCGAAGAGCAAGGAAGCCGAGGCCGCGATGAAGCGGCTCGGGCTGTCGTTCTTCGACGCGCAGGACCGGATGAAGCCGATGGGGGACCAGGCGGAGATGCTGCGCCAGCAGCTGGCCGGCCTGTCCGACAAGGATCGCACCGACGCGCTCAACACCATCTTCGGCGCGGACGCGGCGCGCACGGCGATCGGCCTGATGCAGCAGGGTCGGGAAGGATTCGAGAAGTACCGCGCCGCGGTCGCCAACGGCGACGTGAACGCCAAGGTCGCGAAGGCGATGGAGGGCACGGAGCAGGCGGGCAAGAACATCGCGAACGCATGGCTCGAGCTGAAGATCGCGTTCGGGATCGACACCGGCCTCGTCGACGTGATTGCGCGCATCAAGAACGGTTTCGCCGATTTTCTGAAGGCGATCGCCGGCCTGCCGCTAGGTGTGCGGCAGGGCATGCTCGCGATCGGCGCGCTGGGCGCGGCCCTCGGCCCCCTGATCTGGGCGGTGACGCACGTCGGCGCCGCGATCATCGCCAATTTCGCCGCTGCGAAATTCGGCATGATCGGGCAGGTGCTGCGCCTGCTGATCTCGCCGGTGAGCGCCATCCTGTCGCTGATCGGGCAGGCCGGCCTGCGCGGTGCGCTGATGATGTTGGGGCAGCGGCTGCTGGCGCTGACCGGGCCGGTCGGCGCGGTCATTTCGCTGTTGCTGCTGTTCAAGGACAACATCATCGCCGGCCTGCGGGCGGTGTGGACGGAGATCAGCGCGACGCTCGGGCCACCGCTCGCCGCGATCATGGACAAGGTACAGGCCATTTTCGCCAAGCTGTCGGGCGGCGCGGTCGGTGGATCGATCAGCAGCCTGATCGACATGCTCTCGGCGCTGAAGGACTTCATCGGCAATGGCCTGACCGCCGGCATCCTTGTCGCCGGCGAAATCATCGAGCGCGCCTTGGCCGCGATCGTCGCGGCGATCGGCGGGCTGGTCGACGTGGTCAGCGGCGTGGTCGACGTCATCAGCGCGCTGCTGGAGGGGGATTTCAGCGGCGCGTGGGAAGCTGCGGCCGGGATCGTCGAATCCGTGTCCGATGCGATCATCGACGTGATCGCCGCCATCGTGCCGGAGATCGGCGACAGTCTGCGCGCGGTGCATGCCGCTGCCAAGCAGTGGCTGGGCGATGGCCTGAGCGGTATCGCGCAATGGGTCAGCGAAACCGTCCGGTCGATGATCGCCTATATCGCGAGCGTGTTCCCCGGTGCCGTGACCGCCGCGCAGGCGGTCTACAACGGCGTGCGGCAATGGCTGGTCGACCGCTTCAGCACCGTAATCGATTGGGTCAAGGGCGCGGTCAAGGAGGTTGTGGGCTGGTACGAGTGGATGGCGGCGCGGATCGGCCTCGACAAGGTGCTCGCCCCTGCGCCGGCACCGGTCAGCAATCCCAAGCCGGACGCACCAAAGGCACCGCCACCGGTGCCGCCGCGCACGTTGCCGCCCGAGGAGGGCAAAAAGAAAAAGGAGAAGAAGGAGCGCGCGAAGAAGGAGCGCGATCCCGCCGAGGATGCCGCCGATCGCGCGCGCCTGGCGACGCAGGCGGAGATCGAGGCCGCACGGCTCCGCGGCGATCGCGATGCCGAGGAGGCGCTCAAGCGCAAGCTAGATCTCGAGCAGCAGATCGATGCGTACAAGCGCACCGGCCTGTCGCTCGCCGCTGCGACCGCGGCCGCGACGCGCGACATGGCCGCGCTGGATGCCGCCTGGGCCATCGGTCAGGCGAAGGAGCTGGAGCGGGACGAGGCGGGGCATCGCCTCGACATCGCCAAGCTCAGCGACAACCGCTCGCTGATCGAGACGCTGGAACGACAGGCCGAGATTGCGGATCGTATCCGTGCGTTCCAGCGCGAGGGCCTGACCCTTGCGGAGGCGACGGCCCGGGCGCAGCGGCAGCAGCTGGAGATCGACGAAGCGCGCGCCGCGGTGCGCGCTCGCCTGCTTGCTGACGAGGCACAGGACCGGGAGCTGGAGCTTGCCCGGCAGCGCGGCGACAGCGAGGCGCGCATCCGTCAGCTTCAGCGCGAAATCGACATTCGCAAGCGGGCGCGGGAGATCGAGGCGCGCGACCGGCTCGAGCCGGGGCAGGGCGTCGAGAAGGCCACTGCGGAATGGACCGAGATGGACCGCGCGCGCCAGACCGGCGAGTTCCGCACCGCGTTCAAGGATGGCGTACGCGCGGCGCTCGATGGCGACCTGAAGGGCTTCATTTCGACCTGGTGGAAGGACCGCGTCGCCAAGGGCATGGAGGATGCGCTGAACAGTCTGGCTGACGTGTTCGCGGATCTGCTGGGCAAGCTGACCAAGGGTGGCGGCGGTGGCGGCGGGGACTTCCTCGGCTCGCTGGGCAGCACCCTGCAGGGGCTCTTCAAGCGCACCCCCTCCACCGGCGGTACCGGTATTGCAGGGCCGATGCTGCCGGGCTTCAAGACCGGCGGCAGCTTCCGTGTCGGGGGGCGCTCCGGCATCGATGCGAACATCGTGGCCTTCCGCGCCACCCGGGGCGAAATGGTCGACATCCGCCATGGCAGCGACGCTGGGCCGGGTGGCGGTCCCGCAGTGGTCTATCTGCGGGTCGGCAAGGGCGAGCTGTTCGAGGCGAGCGTCGCCGGCATCAGCGGAGCCGTCACCACCCGAACGGTCCGCGAGAACAACGGGCGGCAGGCGATGGCTGCACGGCAGACGGTCCGGTGATCGAACTTCCGCCATATCCGTCGCCAAACGATGCGACGCCGGCGATCGTCGATCGGGGCGGCGTGCTGCGCGGGGCCAGCGCGCTGCGCGTCAATCGGCAGGGCAACCACTACCGGATCTCGGTGTCGTATCCGCCGCTCGACGAGGCGGACCGCGCGCGGGTGTTCGTGTCGCGGCTGATCCGGGCGAAGCGGCAGGGCCTGCGCATGCCCTATCCGCTGCTCGGCGTCGACCAGGGCCGCTGTGGCTGGGGCGTGGTGGTCGACGGGGCTGGGCAGGGCGGGGACACGCTGAAGGTCCGCGGCCTGCCGCGCGGTGGTGTGGTGCGGGAAGGCTTCTGGCTGTCGATCGAGGACACCGGCGGCCAGCATTACCTGCACAATGTCGGCGCCGAGGCTGTGGCAGATGCCGACGGCAAGGCGACCCTCTCTGTCGCTGATACGCTGCTGCGCCGCCCCTATGCCGATGGCTGCCGGGTCCATCTGGCGCGGCCGATGATCGAGGGGCTGATCGAAGGCGACGAGCAATCGTGGCAGCTCGCGATCGACGGGAACACCGCCCTGTCGTTCGTGATCGAGGAGGCTGCGTGATGCAGACGATCAGCCTCGCCGGCCTCGTGAAGATCTCGCTGCCAAGCGGCGACATCCTGTTGTGCGATGGCGGCTTCGTCCGCTGGGGCGACGAGGTGTACCTGTCGGCCGACCCGACCTTCGGGACGATCGGCGTGCTTGAGGCGTTCGCCGAAGGCACCGGCGATGAGCTGCCGGCGGGCAAGCTGACCTTCCTGCCTCCCGATCTGGCCGCTGCGGTCGACCTGTCGCGCCCTGGGTATCAGGGATCGCGGGTGCAGATGTGGATCGCCGAAATCGACGAGGCGACGGGGCAGCCGATCGGCACGCCCGACACCATGATCGACTGGCAGAGCGATCGCACGGTGCTGCGTCGGCAGAAGGGCATGCCGCGATCGCTCGAGATGGTGTGCGTCAGCCGGTCGCAGCGGATGCTGGTCCGGAACGACGGCAACGCGCTTTCGACCGCATCGCATCAGCGGGTGTTCCCAGGCGAGCGGGGGCACGACAACGCCTTGGGCATGGAGGTCGAGGTGGCGTGGGGCGTCGCCTCGCCGCCGCGCGGGGTGCAGGCGGCATGATGAACCTCCACGCCCGCGCGGTAGCGACGCAGGCGACGATCGACCGATTCCGCATGCGCCCGTTCGGATGGGCGAAGGCCGGCACCTGCATCCACCTCGCGCGGGCGCAGATGCGCGCGCTTGGTCACCGCCCGCCGCCGATCCCGCGCTTCCGATCGGCAATCGGTGCGCGGCGCGCGCTGCTGGAGACAGGGCACAAGGATCTCGCGAGCCTGCTCGATTCGCTGCTGCCGCGCATCGCGCCGGCGTCGATGTGGGTCGGGGATCTTGCGCTTATGCAGGGCGATGGGGAATTCGACGCGATCGTCGTGTCCGCCGGGCGGCTCATGGCCGGCTATCATGCCGACCAGCTCGACCGCGGCGTCGTCAACATCGATGCCTATAGCTTCATGGGGGCCTGGCGGCTGTGAGCGGCGTGCTGAAGGTCGTCGGTACCGTCGCGGGGATCGTGGCGTTGGTACCGTCGCCGATCCAGCCCATCGCGGCAGCCGTGGCGATCGCGGCGAACGTCGGGGCTGCGCTGACCGCGCGCAAGCCGACGGCGGTGGCGAGCGGGTCGGTCAACAAGACGACGATCGGCGCGAACCAGCCCCGCCCGTATCTGATCGGCGAGACCTACTACGGTGGCAACCGCCGGCACTGGACCGGCTATGGCGGTAAGGTCGCCAAGGTCGAGAACCCTTACTTGCTGATGGTCGACGTCTATTCGGGGGCGGGGCCGGTCGAAGGGCTGGTCGCGCGCTACCTCGACTATGTCGAGCTGCCGATGGCAGGCAACGCTGCCACCGGATACGCTGCCAACCACCTCTACAGCTATCACCAGCTCGGCGAGACGCCCGAGGGTGCCGCGCTGTCGGTCCACTGGACGACCGCGCCCGGGTGGGGCGCGGATTACAAGCTCTCGAGCTATGCCGCGATCTCGTGGTGTCTCCGCTTCGACGAGGACGGCAAGATCTTCACCGCCGGCGTGCCGGCGACCGGCGCGGTATGGCGGGGCGTCAAGGCGTACGACCCGCGCAAGGATTCGACCTATCCCGGTGGCAGCGGACCGCACCGCTGGGCCGATCCAAACGACCTTCAGGCGTTTTCGGCCGCGAAGGCAACGTGGGAATGGACGCGCTGCCCCGGCCTGCACGGCCTGCGATACGCGCTCGGCACCTGGGAACGCGACGAGGACGATGCCGACGCGCCGTACCTCAAGACCTTCGGCATCGGCATTCCTATCGACGGCATCCGGGTCGCCGATTTCGTCGCGCTGGCGAACGTGTGCGACGCGAATGGCTGGCACGTCGACGGCGTCATCACCGAACCCGGCAGCCGCAACGAGAACCTGAACAACATTTTGGCTGCCGGCGGAGCGGAGCGGTGCTGGGTCGGCGGACGCCTGGCGCTGAAGCTCAGCGCGCCGCGCGTCGCGCTCGACACCATCACCGAGGACGATCTGGCGACCGACGAGGTCGAGGTCGGGGCCATGCAGGGGTGGGAACAGCGGATCAACACGCTGACGCCGAAGTACCGCTCGGCCGCGCATAAGTGGGAATATGTGCCGTCGGCTCCGGTCCAGATCGCGACATATCTCGACGAAGACGGGGAGGAGAAGGGCGAGGAGCGGCAGTACAATCTGGTCCAGGACAAGGACCAGGCGGCGCAGCTCGCGGCGTACGAGCTGCTCGACGCGCGCGAGTTGGGCGAGATCGTCCTCACCTGCAAGCCCCGCCTGCGCCGCTATGGTCCGGGCGATCTGGTCATCGTCGATCTACCCGAGGACGGACTGCCCGCGCAGCCCTGCGTGATCCTGCGACGGACGCTCGACCCGGCGACGATGTCGGTCGAGTTCGTGCTGATGGGCGAGACGGCTGCGAAGCATGCTTTCGCGCTCGGGCAGATCGGTACCGCGCCGCCGACGCCGGCGCTTGGCGGGACCGCTGCCTATGACGCGGCGGTACCGCAGCCGGTGGCGATCCTGTCCGAAACGGTCGCGCAGCAGGCCGAGGTGATCGAGCAGCAGCAGCAGATGCTGAACGAGCAAGCCACGCGCCTCGACACCGCGGCCGAGACGCTCACCGCCTACGACCGGCGGCTGCGCGATCTGGAAGAAGCTGCCGCGTAGCGCGGCCCGATACCCGAGGAATTGCTTATGGCCACGACCGCAACGCTGCCCCTGACGGTGTGGCGCAACGACGACGTGTGCGAGCTGGTGCTGCGCGTCCGTGGCGTCGACCTGACCGACATCGCGCTCGCCATGCAGATTCGGATGCACGGCGATGCGTCCGGACCGGCGCTGATCGATCTGGCCAAGGTCACCAACGGCAATGCCGAGGGGTTGCGGGTCGCCGCCGTCGCGATCGAGGGCGGCATTCCGGTGTCGGACCTGCGCGTCCGACTGAACAAGTCGTCGCGCCAGGCCCTGCCCTACATGGGGGAGGCGGGCGATCCGGCCGCGTTTGAGTATGCGCTGCTGATCGGCGGGCGGACGCGGCTTGTCGGCTCGATCACGGTGCCGGCGCACGCCTACGGCAGCGACAGCGCACCGGCGGCGCGGCCTGTGAGCTGGCGCGGGGCAGCGCCGGCGCTGGATATGCCGATCGCGGGGGCGACGGTGACGATCGGCGCCGACCAGGTCGTCGAACTGCAGATCGACGGCGCCGACCAGATCGGCGCGGCGATCCTGTCGGCGCAGGGTGAAGCCGACCGTGCCACCGTCGCAGCGACGGACGCGCGGGGCTGGGCGGAGGCGGACGTGCTGCCGTCGGGCCGATCGGCGCGGTCCTGGTCGCGCGAGGCGGAGCTGCAGGCCGGATCGTCGTCGGTCGCGGCGGGTATCGCCGCAGGCGTCGTTGGCGGGCTGCTCTATCGCACGATCGCCGCCGGCCTCGCCGCGACGGCGGCCGATGGCTTCTTCTCGGTGCGCGGCGAGAATGCCGCGATCTACTCGCGGCTGTACCAGAAGGTGAACGGTCAAGCGGTCGAGCAGACCTATCTCGCGGGCGGGATCGGCATGGCGCTGCTCAGCCAGCGCGCCGACGTCGGCCGCACCTTCAGCGTCACCGACTATGGCGCGCGCGGCGACGGGCTGGAATCGAGCGCGATCGCCAATACCGCGGCGATCAAGCTGGCGATCCGGATGGCGGCGCTGTCGGGCGCCGGTACGATCCATTTTCCGGGCACCGGCACCTATGTGCTGGGCGGGGACATGGAGATCCTCGGGCTGTTCGACGGCAAGCCGTTTCAGCGCGGCCTGATCCGCCTCCATCCCGGCATCCGCGCAATTATCGGCGATGGTGCGACGCTGAAGCTTTCGGGCGGCCGCACGCTGCCGGGCTCGATGTTCGTGCAGTCGTTCTGGGACGGTTCGCCGCGCATCCGCAATCTGCTGGTGAGCGGGCTGACCTTCGACGGCAATATGGCCGCACAGGTGCAGCCGATCTATGCGGCGAACACCAGCGACGAAAAGGTCTGGCAGCACCAGCATGCGCTGTCGCTGTGGAGCGCCGACGACGTCCTGGTCAGCGACTGCGTCTTCACCGGCTTCTTCGGCGACGGCGTCCACCTCTCGACGCCGGTCGATGGGATGAACACGCCGGCGTTCAGCAGCTGTAGGGTGCGCGTCACCAGGTGCGAGTTCTACGACCTGTTCGGCATCGGCGTCGCCGCCTTCAGCGCGCGCGATCTCGAGGTCGACCACTGCTATTTCCATGGCAATGGCTTTTGGGTCGGCGCGATCTCGACGGAGACGCTCTTCCGCACGGCGGAGATGCGCAACGTGCGGGTGCACCACAACGTGTTCGATTTCCGCGACGGTCTATGGCCGCCGGAGATGACGCCGCAGGTCGCGTCCGACAGCGCCGAGGCGCAGGCTGCGCGGCGCAAGCGCCGCCGCGCGCTGGTGCAGATCAAGTCCTACACCTTCGACGGGGAATATCCGGGCCAGACCTTCAACGGCGCGCTGGACGGGATCAGCTTCGACGACAACACGGTGTACGAGGGCCTCGTCCACATCTTCAACACCTCCACGGTGTCGGTGTGCCGCAACCGCTTCCGGGTGACCTATGAGGATCTGCCGAACGCGCCGCTGATCAACCCGGGCGACGTCATCTACGTCGGTGCGCTCGGCACGGACCTGAAGGGCCTGCGCGGCGTCCGGATCGAGGGCAACGACATTGAATCGGACCTGGGCACCTATCCGATCAGCGTCAGCACGATCGAGGACGTGCAGGTGCGCGGCAATGTCGTGCGCGGCGGCCGCGGCGGCGGGCTGCGCCTGGCGAAGGTGTCGGGCGAGATCACCGGCAACCGGTACATCGACTGCGCCGCCCCGGTCAGCGACGCGGACTTCGCCGCCGCCAACTTCCGCGCCTCGGCCGTCGTCGTCTTCGCGAGCGGGCTGAAGCCGCTGTATATCCACCACGAAACGATCGTCGAGACGCGGACCGGCACGGCGCGCGGCATCCGGCATGGCATCGTCGTCAACGGCGACAGCACGCTGATCCACCGGGTGGAATTCTGCTCTGCGCAGGGCATCCTCGGCGACGTGGTGAAGGACAATGGCGCCGACGTCGTGGTCGCGCAGATCGGCAACCAGCGGGATACCGACCGCACCTATCGGGTGACGCAGGATCTGGTCACCACCAAGGCGCTGCGCGGTCGCACCGTCGAGGGCACCGACAGCGTGATCGGCAAGACGTTCGAGGTCCGCGCCGCCGCGGGCGAACGGGCGATGACGTCGTACACGATCGGGGGAAAGCTCCGGGGCCAGATGTCGGTCGGTGCCGATGGCAGCATCACGCTACAGGCGTTCTTCGACAAGGCCGACGGGACGCTCGACCTGCCGCGGACGCCGATCGCCATCGATTCGACGGGCCGGACCTTCATCGCGCCGAGCCGCGCGCAGCCGCTGGTGCTGGGTGGCCAGCTCCGCCTGTGGGCGGTGAACAGCCGCCTCTACACCAAGCAAGGGGCCGATCCCGCCACCGACACCGATGGCGTCCAGCTCGTCGGGCGCGTCGCGGTCCCGGCCAGCGCCACGGCGGAGGGCGTGCCCGGGCAAGTCGCCTGGGACGGCGCCTATTTCTACACCTGCCACGACTTCAACATGTGGCGGCGCACTCCGCTCGCCACCTGGTAAGCCAACCGGAGGATCTGACATGCCCAAGACTCTCGCGCCCGCCGGCTTCGTGCCGGCGGCATCGATGGCGTTCGGCCCCTTCGAGGGCGAAGCCACCGGCGTCTCGCCCGACACGCCGCTACCGGCGTACATGCCGGGCGGGCTAACCGTCGTGACCGCATCGATCACGCGACCGGCGGACACGACTGCCTATGCCGCCGGCGATCTCGTCGCCAATTCCGTGGTCGCCGGCGCCGTCGTGCCGATCGAGCTGGCAAGCGTCACCCGCGCCGCCGTCGAGGCGATCCGCATCGAGCGCGTCCGGCTGCGCAAGAGCAGCCCGGCGCTGGCCGGGGCCAGCTTCCGCGTCCACCTGTTCCGCCGCGTGCCGGTGTTGACGGCGGGTGATAATGCGCCCTTCGACAATGGCGCGGGCGTCCTCTCGCTGGCGGATATCACCGGCTATGTCGGCTCGGCCGACATTCTGATGGACCGCGCGGCCGCGATCGGCGCGATCGGCGCGGGTCTGGTCAACGGCGGCGGCGGCATCACCTGCGAGACGGGCGCGGTCGCGGGCAAGGAACGGTCGCTGTGGGCGCTGATCGAGGCGCGCGGCGCGTACACGCCCGTCGCGGGCGAGACGTTCGCGCTGATGATCGAGGGGGCGCGGAGCTGATGCACGCTGCCATGCGATCGGCGCTGTTCGGCAGCGCCTTGCCCTATGCCGGGTGGGATCTGGCGCTCGGCTTCCGTGATAGCTGGTACCGCTCCGGCGGACTGGTGACGCGCGACGTGGCTGCGCTGCCGTCCTATGCCTTCACCCGGGCGGCGGCGAAGTGGGAGGACGTCGGCGCTGGCCTGCAGATGATCGCGGCAGGTCAGCCTGCGATCATCCCGGGCACGGGGTTCATCGCCCGCCCGGCCTATACGAACACCGTGCATAACAGCGTGTTCGCGGGTGCGGCGCTCAACGTCTCGCCGACCAAGATGGGCACGTTCGGCAACGGGGGACAAGGCGGCATCACCCGGCAGATCCTCGGGCGCGGGCAGACCGCCGACGGGCTCGACTATGTCGACCTTCGCTTCTCTGGTACCGCTGCCGGACAGGTCGCGATGTATCCGGTGTTCAGCGGCGCAGTTCCGGCCGACTATCCGGTTGCCGCGCCGGGCGAGTTCTGGTCCGGTGCGGTCACGGCGCAGGTGACCGGTGCGACTGCCGCCGCGCGCATCAGCTTCACGCTCAGCGCGCGCAACTCCGACGCCAGCATCATCTACGGGACGTACAGCGCGTCGGTGATGGTCGACGGTGTCATCCGGCCGACGCAGCGCTACGTCGTCCTGTCGCCCGCATTGCCCGCGAACAGCGCCACCGCGCAGATCTTCCTGTCGGTCATCATTCCGGACGGCAATACCGTCGATTTCACCTTGCGCCTGTGGGCACCCTCGCTGGTCAAGTCTCCGATCATCGGCCCGTATGTGCCGACGTCGACCGGCCCGGTGACGCTGGCAGCCGACGACATGCGGATGACGCAGCCCCTTCCTGCCGACGAGGATTCGGTGCTGGTCGTCTCGGCGGTCGCGCAGACCACGGTGGGTGCGCTCGAGCGTCCGGTCAATCTGGTCGACGATGCGGGCAACAACCGCATCAGCGTCGGTCGCAACAGCGACGGGACGGGCTCGCTCAGCGCGACGGTCGTTGTGGGCGGTACGACCCTCGGGTTGCCGGGCGGCAATGTCGGGCAGGCTGGTCCGGGGCGCTACGCGATCGCGGTGAGGCGGCGAGCCGGGCGCTTTTCCCTGGCCGGGCGCAACAGCAGCGGCGTGGTCGGGATCGGCGCGGAAACGGCGGTGATGGCGATGCCCGTGCCGACGCGATACAGCATCGGCAGCTTTCCGAGCGTCGCGGGAGCGCCTGCAAATGGCGCGATCGAGTTCCTCGGCTATCGTCGCGGGCCGGCCACCGACGACCAGGTGCGGGCAATGCTCGCCGCGGTGTCGGTATGAGCGCGGACGCGCCCCGCTTCGGATGGAAGGAGGCGCTGATGCTCGCCTGCTCGATCGTCGGGCCGATCGCCGTCGTCGGCGGTGCGGTGAAGGACGGCGGCAAAACGGAGGCCCTGGCCGAGGATACGCTGCGCCGCGTGGTGCAGCTCGAGGCAGACGGTCGCGCCGATCGCGAGCGGCGGGAAGCTGACCGCGTCGTGGCGGCACAGACCGCCGAGCGGGTCGCGCGTATCGAGGCACTGGCGCAGGTCGGCCGGGGCGGGGGGCGATGATGATCGATCCGGCCACCATGATCCTCGCCGGCAGCGCGGTGTCGGCGGTACCGCCGCTGCACCGCCTGCTGCTGACCCTTCGCCCGCTTCGCCCCGACATCGCCGCCGCCGCGGCGCTGCTCGCGTCGACGCCACTCCAGCAGCTCGACCCGGCGCTCCTCGGCGCGCCGCCGCGCGCGATCGTCACCCGGGCATAGACCGCCGGCGGCCGGACGCCGCCACCTCCACCGGAGATACCGATGAAGCTTATTCCTGAATGGCGTCAGGCGTGGCGCTGGTGGTCCGTGCGCCTTTCGGCGCTCGGCTCGCTGCTCTGTGCCATCGCCCTCGCATCCCCCGACGCCGTCCTCGCCGTGTGGCAGGCGCTGCCGGCCGAGCTGGTGGCGTCGCTGCCCGAGCGTTTGGTCGCAGTCGTACCCATGCTCCTCTTCGCCGCCGCCGGCGTCGCGCGCGTCATCCAGCAGCAGCGCGAGGTGGGCGATGGCGAGTAATACGCAATCCGCGCCGAAGTCCCGCAAGGGGCCGCTGGTCGCGCTCCTCGGCGTGATCGCCGCCGCCGGGCTCTTCGTCTCGGTCCCGGCCGAGGAGAGCGGTCGCGTGGTCCGCGCGGAGGTGACGGCGTCGGGCGACGTCGTCGCGACCCATGTCAGCGGCCCGGAGCATCGTACCGCCTATCGCGACATCGTCGGGATCTGGACGATCTGCGACGGCGATACGCAGGACGTGAAGGCCGGGCAGGTCGAGACGCGCGCCGGGTGCCAAGCGCGGCTCGAGCGGCAGCTGGTCGCGCATGCCGAGCCGGTGATGGCTTGCATTCCGCAGCTGGCGGCGCCCGGTCGCGACTATCAGCGGTGGGCGGCGGTGAGCCTGGCGTACAATGTCGGCGTGGGGGGCGTCTGCGGCAGCAGCATGGCGCGCCATTTCCGCGCCGGACGATGGCGACAGGGCTGCGACGCGATCCTGCTGTGGAACCGCGCCGGCGGAAAGGTCGTGCGCGGCCTGACGCTCCGCCGCCAGCGGGAGCGGGCAATCTGCCTGCGCGGCCTGTGAGGGTGCGACCCTTCGCACCGATCGCCGTCGCCTTGGCGCTGGCGACCACCGGCTGCGCCGGCACCGCCGCCCGGCCGGCGTCCGCCAGTGCGGCGATCGCCGGCATCGAGACGCGGCTCGAGCGGCTCCGGACCATCCGCGCGATGGTCCTGCCGCTGCTGCCCGCCGCCCGGGCCGAGCGGATCGAGCGCGCGATCGGCGCGGTCGAGCAACTGCTCGCCGTTGCCCGCCTTGCGGCCGACGCAGCCGATCGCGCCGCCGCGCTCGATCGCGCGGACCGCACCGTCGCGGTGATCGAAAAGGCATCGCGGCGATAGACGCGCGCGGGCCGATCTGGCATCGATCGCCCTGCCGACCCCAGCGTAGCCGCATGGATTGGCCCGCGCGCGCGGACTCAGGCCGACCGGTTCGCCGGGTGGCCTGCGAAATACAAGACCCCTCGGGGAATACGCAGGGCGCAGACGCCTGAGCTGCGCGGCTAACCGCCCGGTCCGCCGGGCGGGGATGAGGCGACCGCCAGCGTATTCCCCGAGCCACCCCACAAGCTCCCCCCATTCGCGCCGATCGGCGCGGACCCCGCCGTTGTCGACGGCGGTCGCTGAAGCGCGCGTAGCCCGTGCTTCCTCATCCCAAGAGGAAGACGCTGACTGTGACCACCCTGCCTACCGCTCGCCCGCCCGCACCGTATCTCGGCGGCAAGCGCAACCTCGCCAAGCGCCTTTGCGCCTTGGTCGATACCATTCCCCACCGCGCCTATGTCGAGCCCTTCGTGGGCATGGGCGGCATCTTTCTGCGCCGTAGCCGACCGGCGCAGGTCGAGGTGATCAACGACTGGTCGGGCGATGTCGCCAATCTGTTTCGCATCGTCCGACGGCATTACGCGGCGTTCGTCGACGAGATGCGATTCCTGCCCGCCGGTCGGGAGGAATTCTACCGCCAGAAGGCGCTCGACCCGTCGGCGCTGACCGATATCGAGCGAGCGGTTCGATTCCTGTATCTGCAGCGCCTCACTTTCGGCGGGAAGGTGGACGGACGCACCTTCGGACTTCGCCGGGACCAGTCGAGCCGGTTCGACCATGCGCGGCTCCGCGCCGAACTGCGACTGCTCAGCAAGCGTCTCGCGCCGGTGACGATCGAGAAGCTCGATTTCGCCGAGCTGATCGGCCGCTACGATTCCGCCCACACGCTGTTCTACCTCGACCCGCCATATGACGAAACGAGCGGGTACGGCCTGCCGTTCGGACGCGAGCGGTATGTCGAGCTGGCGGCGCTGCTCGCCGGCATCGCCGGACAGTTCGTCATGTCGATCAACAACACGCCCTTCATCCGCCAGACCTTCGCCGATTTCGAGATCGAGGAGGTCGGCACGACATGGACCGTTGGCGGCCACGCCACCGGCGGCCAGCGCGTCACCGAGCTGATCATCCGCAACCGCCCGCGCTGACGCGGGCCAGAGCGACACCCCATTCCGGGGTTTGCAGCCCCGGATACCGCCGATCGCCGATGGCGGTTCCTCCGCGCGCGTAGCCGAGCGCACCCGATGATCGCGGCAGCGATCCTTTGGAGCGGACATTGTGGACCTTCGTACCTTCGCACCCGAATACGACGACTTCCGTGGCATCTCCCTCTGCGCCGGATACGCCGGCCTCGATCTCGGCCTGCACGTCGCCGAGCCCCGATACCGCACTGTGGCTTTCGTCGAGCGGGAAAGTCACGCAGCGGCCACTCTCGTGGCGAGGATGGCAGACCAGGCCCTGGCTCCGGCACCTGTCTGGGACGATCTCCGATCCTTCGACGGCCGCCCGTTCCGCGGCCGAATTCATATCGTCACTGCCGGTTATCCATGCCAGCCCTTCAGCTATGCCGGTCGCCGAACCGGAGACGCAGATCCGCGTCACCTTTGGCCCGAGGTCGCCCGGATCGTCGGGGAAGTCGGACCGGAATGGGTCTTCTGCGAAAACGTCGAAGGGCACCTGTCCATGGGATACGCCGACGTCGCCGGCGATCTTCGCGGCCTGGGCTACACGACAAAGGCGGGCCTGTTCACTGCGCGAGAGGCTGGCGCTTCGCACCGGCGCCGCAGGCTCTTCATCCTGGCCCACGCCGACCGCTTCGGACGGGGGGTATTTTCCGGACCTGATCTTGGAGGCGGGGGCGATCCGGCCGGTGGCCCCGCTGGATGTCAGTCACGAGAGCGGCGGGCAGTTCGGCCTGGGCGAGACGGCGCGGAGCTGGACCGCGCTCTGGCTAACGCTGAAGGCGACGGGGTGGAATGCGTCGATGGCGAGCTGCCCATCTTCGCACCCGGTCCGGGTGAGCTTCAAGCATGGGACCGGCTCCTACATCACCACCCTGAGGTCCAACCCGCGCTTCTACGAGATGACAATGGGCTGGCCGATCGGGTGGAGCGATCCCGCGCAGCCGGTAACGGGGTATGTTCGCTGGCTGCATCACGCGCGTGGGCAGTTCTCAAGACTGCTCACCGACTGGACGCCTGAAGGCGAGCCGACGCCCGAATAATACGGGTATCGTGCGGGTATCGCCGGTTTGGGGTCAGCCCCAAACCGGCGGATTTCCGGGGGTTTCGGTGCAGCGCAGGCGGAGGGTGTCTCCGCCGCGCGGGCTCGCTCTTCGTGCTTTCGAGGATGAATGCGCAGCCCCCTATTTGATCGCTGACCGCGCTGCGCGTCTGCCGCGCCGGAAAGTCGCGTGATGTCAGCGCCTTCCTTTCTTGACCGCCTTTTGATCGGAGCATGCCCATGCTGACCGCCGCCGCCGTGCGCACCGCACGGACAAAGCCGCACGCCTACAAGCTCTCGGACGGGCAAGGGCTGCACCTCTATGTCGCGCCGTCGAACCTGCGGTCCTGGCGCTGGCGCTTCCGCCTCGACGGTCGCGAGCTGCTGCTAACGCTCGGCCAATATCCCGACATGGATCTTGCCGGCGCGCGCGCGGCGGCCGACACCGCCCGGGAGGCGCTGCGCGCCGGGCGCGATCCTCGGCAGGAGCGCGCAGCGCGTTCGTCAATCGACCGGACCTTCGCCGGCGTCGCCCGCGCCTGGCACGCGCACTGGCGCGCGAGCTGGACCGAAATTCACGCGGCCGACGTGATCGGCAGCCTCGAGCGCGACGTCTTCCCGGCGATCGGCGCTATCGAGCTGGACGACATCACCGCGACCGACGTGCGGGACGTGCTGCGCGCCGTCGAGGCGCGCGGCGCGATCGAGACGGCCCGGCGCGTCCGCCAGCGCATCGGCAAGGTCTTCGCCTTCGGCATCGCCATGGACCTGTGCGCCGCCGATCCCTCCGCGCAGGTCCGCCACGCGCTGGCGGCCGCGCCGATCGCGGGCGAGCAGCTCGCCCTGGTCACGCTCGACGACGCGCGCGCGCTCCTCGCTGCGTCGGCGGCGATCGGCGGGCCGGCGATCGTCGAGCTGGCGTCGCGCTTCCTCGCGCTGACCGGCGTCCGCCAGGGCACGCTGCGCGGCATGCGGTGGGACGAGGTCGAGGGCGTCGACTGGACCGGGGACGCGATCGGCCCGGCCGTGCCACTGTGGCGGGTGCCGGCCGCGCGGATGAAGCTCGCGAAGGCGAAGAAGGCTGACCCGCGCAATGACCATTTCGTGCCGCTGTCGCGTCAGGCGGTCGAGATCCTGCGCGCGATCCGCGCGCGCGCCGACAGCGGCGTCGAGCTGGTGTTCGGCCGCGGCGTCCATGGCGCGCCGATCGCCGAGAGCGCGATCGGCGCGCTGTACCGGCAGGCGGGCTATGCCGGGCGGCATGTGCCGCATGGGTGGCGCGCGACCTTTTCGACCATCCTCAATGAGCGGCACCCGGGCGAGCGGGTGACGATCGACCGCGCTCTCGGCCATGCGCCGCGCAAGGAGGTCGAGGTCAATATCAAGGTGGAGGGTGCCTATAATCGGTCGCGCCAGATCGCCGCGCGCCGCCGCCTCATGCAGACTTGGGCGGACCTGCTGATGCCCGATGCGCTGACCGCTCCGCGGGGGTGACAGGGCGGCTTTTTCGGCACGGATCGTGCTCGTCCCCGTCGCCGAGCCTGAATGCGGTGCCGGTTGTGCTGGGCGCACGAGTGATGATGGCCGGGCGGGTGCGGCATCGGGGACCAAGCACATGGCGGCCCGTCTAGGCTGGGTGGTGTGGCCTCTGGTTACGTATCGCGAGAGCGATGCCTTATGATATTGCTATAGGGCCCCTTTCCGTCCCTTCGGAGGACTTGCCCTCTCTGCCTCGGCTTCGCAGCGGTCGACGGTGCGTCCCAGCGACAGGATCGCCTCCCGAAGTGTCAGCTGCTCCTTCGGGGCCGAGGCGGCCGCCAGCGCGGTGGGGGAGGTGCGTGCTGCGCGATCGGCGCGTGATGCACGCTCGGCGAGCGTCAGCGCACGCTGGGTCGCCTCGGTCGCCGCGCGCGTGACCCGCGCGACGAGGCTGGCGGCGATCGCCGGAAGCTTTAGGTAATAGGCGTTCGCGATCTGCTCGACATACTGTCCGCCCGGCTCAGGGTCGACGACGGGGCGCGTCCGTCGCGTCCAGTCGAGGAAGCCCTCCGCCTTCAGCCGCGCGATGGCCTTCGCCACCGCGCTGCGCGAGCGTCGAATCTGCGCCGCGATCCAGCTATAGGATGGGTCGAGCCGTCCATCAGCCTTGCCGCGCAGACGCAGCATGAAGCGATACACCTCCAGCGCGATATGCCCGAGCTTGCCGTTCCTTCGGCCGGCGGGCTTGCTGAAATGCTCATACGCCTCGGCCGCGCGCATCCGCGCATTATTCTCGGATCGGGGAAAGCGGTTCGAGGATGCCCATCGACCTTCTATCACCGCGTCATGGTGGAAGCTGCCGCGACGCACTGGCTGATGGGTGCGCTGGCGCAGGCGACGGGCATGCAGTGCCTTCCCACCGGGCGTGCGGGGCAGGGAGGTATTGGACTTCTTCATGGCGGACCCCGAGACGGCGGGTCGATGGGCGCACGAAAGCGCCGCCAGAACCGGGGTCTGACGTGCGCTAAGCATGCAAATGGATGCGCTATTCAGCAGCGCTTGGTGGTGGCCGTACGCCTCCGGTGCTTCTCCGGTGTCGCCGGAAAAGTCGGACGGATTTCTGCGGGGTTACGCTGACCTGCGGATGCCGACCGGGGCCGCTAAGCTGCTGGGAAATGGCCTAGCTTGTGCGATGGCATTGCAGAGGTCAGGGGTTCGATCCCCCTCGGCTCCACCATTTCCCCGACGACCCCGCAGCGATGCGGGGTTTTTCGTATTCAGGGCTTCGTCGTGCGATGCGCGACGTGCGGATCGGTCTTCGGGTCGAACACGACCCACCCGCGCCGATGGTCGCGCGCCAGATCGATGCCGCAGCGGCGGCACGGAGCGCGAAAGCTGACCCCGTCATACCAGACCTGGTGGCGATCCCGCTTGTGCCCTATCAAGATGCAGATCATTTCCATCCCCCGACGGTACGTGCCGGACCGTTGTAAAGGATCATGCTGCATCGCGCCAACCGGTTAGCAGATGCAAAAAATCGATTGAAACGGGCGGGGGAAGTCCGCGCCGGGGGGTATTGGAGTGTGATTCAGCAACGCTGGATCATGGCGGTACCGGCCCGCTCCCCCGCCCGGTCACCCATTCAGGATACGCCGTGGGTGGCCGGGCGGGGGAGCGGGCCGGTACCGCATCCGCGTGCGCGGATCAGACTGTAATGCGATGAAATGTCGCCGATTAAACCAGTATATCGTGCGCCCGCGTAACAAGCGCTAGCTGCACTGCCCTATGACAGGGGCCAAGGCTGTGGAGCGTCGCACGCGACTGCTCGCGTATTCCGGACTGAACGATGCCGATCGCGGGCGAATCGACCGGCTGCTCGACCAGCGGCAGCGGATCGTCGCCGCGCGCCGCGACATGGTGTCCGAAGGTACGCCGCCGCGCTTCGTCAATTTCGTGCTCGACGGCTGGGGCTGTCGCTATCGCCAGATGCCCGACGGGCGGCGGCAGATGCTGTCGCTGATGCTGCCGGGCGACGTGTGCGACGCCAATATCCAGGTGCTGGCGCGGATGGACCATTCGATCGGCGCGATCACCCAGATGACCATCGCCGAGGTCACGCCCGATGCGTTCGGCGAGCTGATCGCCCGCCACGAATCGATCGCCCATGCGGTGTGGTGGAACGACCATGTCGCGGCGGGTACCCACCGCGAATGGATCGCCAGCCTCGGGCTGCGCTCGGCGCGCGAACGCATCGCGCAACTGTTCTGCGAGGTGCATTTCCGGTTGCGGCTGGTCGGGCGCTGCACGGGGCAGAGCTGCGAATTTCCGCTGACCCAGGCCGATGTCGGCGAGGCGACCGGACTGACGCCGGTGCACGTCAACCGCATGGTGCAGGAATTGCGGCGCGACCGGCTGATCGAATGGGCGGGGCGGACGCTGACCATCCTCGACCTCGACGGGCTGTGCGAGGTGGCGCAGTTCGCGCCCGCCTATCTCCACCTCGACCGGGCGGTGCTGCCCTGACGCCGTCCCGATACGGGACGGACGGGTCGGTCCGGCATGGGACCGATTGGTAAATGATGCGTTAACGTCGTGCCATGCCGACCGCCCGCACCCGCAGCCACCCGTTCCGCCGCCGCCTGTCGCCGGTCGCCGCCGCGCCGGAACGCCCCCGCGACGAAAGCGACCTGAAGCTGTTCGCGGTCAGCTTCACCGCCTTCTTCCTGTGCTTCTACACCTTCCTGCTCTGAGGGCGGTTCAGGCGGGGTGACAATCCTCGCACGCGCGGTGCAGCCGCCATGCGAGCCATGCCGAGATCAGGCACATCCCCGCCACCATGAAGAGCAGCTGGACGGGGCCGAGCCCCGCCCAGGTCAGCAGGATCACGCCGACCGCGCCCAGCGTCATCGATGCGCAGTTGACGACATTGTTGGCGGCCACGGTCCGCGCGGTCTGGTCCTTGGTCACGGTCGTCGTCAGGAAGGCGTAGAGCGGCACGACGAACATGCCGCCGAAGATCGCGATCGCCGCCAGCGTCGCCAGCACGAACAGCGATTGCGGATGGGTCACGAAATCGCCCACCCCGTACAGGGTGCCGCCCGGGGCCGGGGTCCAGCCGCGCGCCTGCAGCGCGAAGGCGACGACGCACACCGCCATCGCGATCACCGACGCGGGCGAATAGCGTGCCGAGATCGTGCCCTTCAGCATCGCGTTGATGATGACCGATCCGATCGCCACCCCGATCGAGAAGATGGCGATGGTGAGCGAGGCGACCTGCTTGTCGGCGGTCAGCACGTTCTTGACCAGCACCGGGAAGATCACGATCAGCACCGACCCGATCGTCCAGAAGAAGCTGATCGCGACGATCGCGAGGAACAGGCGGCGGATGTGCATCGTCGCCGCGATCAGGTGCCATGACGCGGTGAGGGGATTGTAGTTGATCGTCAGTTCGGGGCCGCTGCGCGGGGCGGGCGGCACCAGCCGCCCGGTGAACCAGCCGACGATCGCGACGACGACGACCAGCCCCGCCGCCCATTCGACGCTGACCCAGCCCGCGACGATCGTGCCGGTCAGCACCGACAGATAGGTCGCCGCCTCGACGAGGCCGGTACCGCCCAATACCTGATCCTCCTTCAGATGCTGCGGCAGGATCGCGTATTTGATCGGCCCGAAGAAGGTCGAATGGACGCCCAGCAGCACGACCGCGCTGAGCATCATCACCATGCCGAGCGTGGGATAGCCGTAGCGCGCGACCAGCATCCCCGCCGCGCCGTACAGCATGATGCCGATCTCGACCGTCTTCACGATGCGGATGATCTTCGCCTTGTCGTGATTGTCGGCGAGCTGCCCCGACAGCGCGGAGAGCAGCACGAACGGCAGGATGGCGAGGCCGGTGGCCAGTGCGTTGAAATTCTGCTCGCTCGCCGGATCGCCGAACAGTTGATAGGTCGCGAACAGCACCATCGCGTGCTTGTAGAGATTGTCATTGAACGCGCCCAGGAACTGGGTGGCGAACAGCGGCAGGAAACGGCGCTGCCTGAGCAACCCCAGCGCGTTATGCATTCGGAAGGCGACCTGTCTTGTTGCCACGGAAGGGCGGAGGCGCGGGTGTAGCCGAGCGTATGGGGCCGCTCAATCGCCGATTGCCGCTTTCGCGCGGCCCCCGCGCGGTGCTAAGCGCTGACGGGTGCTGACGCTTCCCAACATCCTGACGCTATCCCGCATCTTCGCGGTCCCGCTGCTGGTCGCGCTGCTGTGGTGGCCGACGTGGGAGGCGGGCTATGCCATCGCCTTCGCGCTCTACTGCCTGATGGGGATCACCGACTATTTCGACGGCTATCTGGCGCGGGCGCAGGGCACCGTATCGAAGCTGGGCGTGTTCCTCGATCCGATCGCGGACAAGATCATGGTGGCGGCGGTCATCCTGATGCTGGTGGGCACGCGGCACGACATGGCGATCATCACCGGCATCCACCTGATCGCCGCGCTGGTCATCCTGCTGCGCGAGATCGCGGTGTCGGGGTTGCGGGAATTCCTTGCGGGCATCCAGGTGTCGCTGCCGGTGTCGAAGCTGGCCAAGTGGAAGACGACGCTGCAACTGGTCGCGTTCGGGGCGCTGATCCTTGCCGGGGCGGTGCCCGCCTATGGCTTCGTCCATGTCGTGGGGCTGGTGTGCCTGTGGGGGGCGGCGGCGCTGACCGCGATCACCGGCTGGGACTATCTGCGGATCGGCCTGAAGCACATGGATACGTGATGCGGCTCGACATCCTGTATTTCGCATGGGTGCGCGAGCGTATCGGGGTCGGTGCGGAGACGATCGACCTGCCGGAAGGCGTCGCGACCGTCGCCGGGCTGATCGACCATCTGGCGACGCGCAGCCCGGCGCATGCCGATGCGCTGGCGGATCGCGCCCGGCTGCGCGCGGCGGTGGACCAGGCGTTCGTCGGCCTCGACGCGCCGGTCGGGCAAGCGCGCGAGGTGGCGATCTTTCCCCCGGTGACGGGCGGATGATCCGCGTCGTCGTGCAGGACACGCCGATCGACATCGGCTTCGAGCATGCCGCCGCCGAGATCGTCGATGCGGGAGCGGTGGCGACCTTCACCGGGCTGGTGCGCGGCGACGACGGCGTGACCGAACTGGCGCTGGAACATTATCCGGGCGCCACCGAACGCGCGCTGGAGGCATTGTGCGAGGAGGCACGGGAGCGCTGGTCGCTGGCGGCGGCGACGATCGTGCACCGGGTGGGGCCGATGGTGCCGGGCGACCGGGTGGTGTTCGTGGCGACGACGGCCCGCCATCGCGGCGCGGCACTGGAGGCCTGCGCCTTCCTGATCGACCGGCTGAAGACCGGTGCGCCGTTCTGGAAGCGCGAGCGGCGGGGCGAGGATGCGCGCTGGGTCGAGGCGCGTGCCAGCGACGATGCGGCGGCGGCGCGGTGGGGTTGACCGGTAGCAAGACCGTTCGGTTCGGGTAGCGATCGAGCACAGTCGAGAGCGCGTATCGAGCACGGCGTGCCGCTGGGCGGGGCGTTCTCGACGGGCGCTTCTCGGCTGCGCTCGAAGCTGCTCGAACCGAACGGAGATCATGGGGGTTGGGAGGTGGATAAAGCCACCCCCGCCCAACGTCTCACCCCAGCTTGGGCACCAGCACGCCGTTCACGACATGCACCACGCCGTTCGACTGCGGCACGTCATATTGCGTGACATAGCTCTTCGCCCCGCCGACATCGGTCAGCACCAGCGCGCCGTTTTCCAGCGTCGCCTTGATCGGCTGACCCTCGACGGTGGTCAGCGTGGCGGTGCCGCCGCCCGCCTCGATCTGCGACTTCAGCGCGGCGGCGTCGAGCTTGCCCGCCACGACGTGATAGGTCAGCACCTTGGTCAGCGACGCCTTCTGCTCGGGCTTGAGCAGCGTGTCGAGCGTGCCGGGGGCGAGGCGGCCGAACGCCTCGTCGGTCGGCGCGAACACGGTGAACGGACCCGGACCCGACAGCGTACCGGTCAGCCCCGCCGCCTGCACCGCCTTGACCAGCGTGGTCAGGTTGCTCGCCTTCGATGCGTTGGCGACGATGGTCGCGGTCGGCAGCATCGGCGCACCGCCGACCGTCACCGGGGCGGCGGCGGCGACGTTGGTGTCGGCCTGCGCGCCGGTCTGTACCGTGCCGACCGGGGTCTGCACGGTCGCGGTGGTGCCGGTGCGCACGCCGGTGGTGGCGGTGGTGCCGCCCGGTGCCGGGGCGGTGGTGGTCTGCGCCTGCGCGACGCCGGCCAGCGACAGGGCGAGCGCGGCGGTGGAGAGGGTTGCGCGAATCATGGGAATCTCCCGTGGTTGCGATTGGATGGGTTGCGATGCCTGCGGCACCGACGGGGTCCAATACGGTTCGCTCGGGAGTTCGGTTCCCTTGATCCGGATCAGCCGCGCTGCGCCGCCAGCACCTCCGCCAGCAGCCGGAAGTCGCGTTCGCGCGGCGATGCGCGCCGCCAGACCAGCGCGATCCGGCGCGACGCATTCTGCGATTCGATCGGCCGCGCGGTGACGCCGGTGTTCTCGAGGATGCCCGCATCGATCGCCATCTGCGGCAGCATCGTGGTGCCGAGACCATTGTCGATCATCTGGACGATGGTGTGCAGCGACGTGCCCATCATCATCGCCTGTCCGCGCGATTCGGGGTGCTCGCAGGCGCGCAGCGCATGGTCCTTCAGGCAGTGCCCGTCTTCCAGCAGCAGCAGGCGTTCGGGATCGATGTCGCCCGCGACCAGCGCGTCGCCGCTCGCCCCTTCCTCGCCCTTGGGCAGCGCCAGCAGCAGCCGGTCGTCGAACAGCGGCGCCACCTCCACCTCGCCGCAGGCATAGGGGAGGGCGAGCAGCACGCAATCGGTGCGGCCATGGTGCAGCCCCTCGCACGCCGCCGCACTCGGCTCCTCGCGCAGATAGAGCCGCAGTTCGGGATAGTCGCGGCGCAGGCGCGGCAGCAGCCGGGGGAGCAGGAACGGCGCGATCGTCGGGATCACGCTCATCCGCATCTCGCCCGACAGCGGCCGCCCGGCGGCGCGCGCCATGTCGGTCAGCTCCTCCGCCTCGCGCAGCACCCGGCGCGCCTTGTCGACGATCGCCTCGCCCAGCGGCGTGAAGCGCACCACGCGGCGGGTGCGTTCGACCAGCGTCATGCCGATCAGCGTCTCCAGCTCGCGGATGCCCGCCGACAGCGTGGATTGCGTCACGAACGACGCCTCCGCCGCGCGCCCGAAATGGCCCGCATCGCGCAGCGCCACCAGATACTGGAGTTGCTTCAGCGTGGGCAGATAAACCGACATGGCGCCTACTTATCGGCTGGGTCGATCATTCCCAAGGGCAAATTCGATTGGATCGGTACGGACCGCACCCTATATCGCGGTGCAGCAATTCACGGTGCGGCAACGCACCATAACGAAAGGGCATTTCCATGCTGACCGTCGGCGACAAGCTCCCCGAATTCACCGTTCCCGTCCAGCAGGGCACCGCTGCGCTGCCTGCCGGTGAAACCCTCTCGCACGACGCCTTCCCCGGCAAGTGGAAGGTGCTGTTCTACTGGCCGAAGGACTTCACCTTCGTCTGCCCGACCGAGATCGTAGGCTACAGCGAGCTGAAGGACGACTTCGCCGATCGCGACGCCGTGCTGATCGGCGCGTCGACCGACACCGCGCACGTCCATCTGGCATGGCGCAAGTCGGACCCGGATCTGGCCGCCGCCGACTTCCCGTGGATCGCGGACAACGGCGCGGTGCTGGCCGGCAAGCTCGGCATCCTCGACAAGAACGAGCATGTCGCGTTCCGCGCGACCTTCATCATCGACCCGGACAATGTGATCCAGGCGGTGCAGGTCAACGGCCTCAACGTCGGTCGCAACCCGGCGGAGACGCTGCGCGTGCTCGACGCGCTGCAGACCGACGAGCTGTGCCCGTGCAACTGGAACAAGGGCGACGACGTCCTCCAGGTCGCGGCCTAACCCCTGATCGGCGGTGCGGGCCGAGGCTCGCGCCGCTCCCCCATGCCACCCCAGCGCGGACCGGCGGCGTTACCTGCCCCGGTCGGCTGGGGTGTCGTGCATCTGACGGAGACTAACCCCATGTCGCTCAAGGAATTCGCATCGGCGCTGCCCGATTTCGCCAAGGACATCCGCCTGAACGTCGGCTCGCTGCTGAACGAGACGGTGCTCGATCCGCAGAAGAAGTTCGGCACGATGCTCGCCTGCGCGCACGCCACCGGGCACAAGCCGCTGGTCGATGCCGCCGAGGCCGAGGTCGCGGACAAGCTGTCGCCCGAAGCGGCCAATGCGGCGCGCGCGGCGGCGGCGGTGATGGCGATGAACAACGTCTACTACCGCTTCGTCCACCTCGCGAAGAACAAGGAATATGGCAACCTGCCCGCGAAGCTGCGCATGAACGTCATCGCCGCGCCGGGGATCGAGAAGGTCGATTTCGAGCTGTTCAGCCTCGCGGTGTCGGCGATCAACGGCTGCGGCATGTGCATCGACGCGCATGAGGACGTGCTCAAGAAGCACGGTGTGAAGGCCGAGGTGATCCAGGGCGCGGTGCGCATCGGCGCGGTGTTGCAGGCGGTGGCCAAGGTCCACGCCGCGGTCGCTTAAGCGAGATAGGTTCACGCGGAGGCGCGGAGACGCGGAGGGGGTGTGGCGCACGATCCTCCCGCGTCGGCGGGAGTTTCGCTCCTGCCGCAGCGATCGGGACGGATGATCGCTGCGCGATCGCTTCCCCTTCGCGTCTCCGCGCCTTCGCGTGAAACCGATCCTTGCTTACGCCAGCGCCTTGTACACGCTGTACGCGCTGGTGATCGTCAGCACGATGCCCACCAGGATCAGCAGCGCGCGCGCGGGCACCCGCTTGGCGATGATCGCCCCGAACGGTGCGGCGATGATGCCGCCGATCAGCAGCCCGCTGACCGCCGTGGTGAAGGCGCTGAGGCCGAGGTTGAGCAGGAAGGTCAGCGATACCGACAGCGTCAGGAAGAATTCGACGGTGTTGACCGTGCCGATGGTGGTGCGCGGGGCCGATCCCTGCACCAGCAGGTTCGACGTCACCACCGGCCCCCAGCCGCCGCCGCCCGCCGCGTCGAGGAAGCCGCCGATCAGCCCGAGCGGGGCGATCACCTTCGGCTCGCGGGGTTCGGGCGGATGGCGCAGGCCGCGCCACAGCAGATAGACGCCGATCAGCGCCAGATAGGTCATCACGAACGGCCGCGTCACCGACGCATCGAGCGTCGAAAGGATATAGGCCCCGGTCACGCCGCCCGCGACGCCGGGCAGCACCAGCCGCCAGAACAGCTTCCAGTTCACGTTCTTGTGCAGCGCGTGGCTGATCCCCGACACGCCGGTCGTGAAACATTCCACCAGATGAACGCTGGCCGATGCGGTCGCGGGCGGCAGGCCGATCACGCTGACCAGCAGCGTCGAGGAGATCACGCCGAACGCCATGCCGAGCGCCCCGTCGACGAGCTGGGCGGCGAAACCGGCGGCGATGAATTCCGCCAGCCGGGCCCAGTCGAGATTTTCGAGCATCCGGATTCCTTAATAGTCAGCGCATCGTCGTGCGCCGTGATGGCGGGAAAAGCCAATCCCGACAAGATAGCTAGGGTTTGTTACGCCTACAGCACGGCTTGGCGACAGGGTAGGGCCGCCCTACATGAGCCTCAAGTGGTAAGGGGAATGCCGATGTCGGCGCGGCTGTTGCGCTATCTCGATTCGATCAAGGCGCGCGATCCCGCGCCGCGTTCGCGCGTCGAGATCCTCACCTATCCCGGCGTCTGGGCGCTGGTGTATCACAAGATCGCGCACCGGCTGTTCAGGCGCCGCTGGTATTTCGCCGCGCGGGCGGTGAACCACTGGTCGCGCTTCCTGACCGCGATCGACATCCACCCCGGCGCCACGATCGGGCGGCACTTCTTCATCGATCACGGCTTCGTCGTGATCGGCGAGACGGCGGAGATCGGCGACAACGTCACCATCTACCAGAATGTCACGCTGGGCGGGACCAGCCCCGACAACGGCGTCGCGGGCAAGCGCCATCCGACGATCCGCGACGGCGCGATCATCGGGTCGGGCGCGCAGGTGCTGGGGCCGATCACCATCGGGCCGCGCGCGCGGGTCGGCGCCAATGCGGTGGTGACGAAGGACGTGCCGGAGGGCGCCACCGTCGTCGGCATCCCGGCGCGCCCGACCGTGGTCGAGGGGGGGCAGGCGGGCGAGACGCCGTTCGTCCCCTATGGCACGCCGTGCCGCGAGATGTTCGATCCGCAGACCCAGCGGCTGGAACTGATGCGCTGCGAACTGGAGACGCTGCGCAAGCGGCTCGATTCGCTCCTCGCCGAGCAGCAGGACCGCCGCGACCGCGCCTGATGGGCACCGTCACCCCATTCCCGACATCGCGCCAGCCGGGGCAGGTGGGCTTCGAGCGCGCCGAGCTGGCCCGTATCCTCGACCTCTATGGCCGGATGGTCGCCGCGGGGCACTGGCGCGACTATGCGATCGACCTGGGCAAGGACGCGGCGGTGTTCAGCGCGTTCCGCCGCGCGACCGAACGCCCCGAGTTCCGCATCGAGAAGCGCCCTTCGCTGCGCAACCGGCAGGGGATGTGGGCGCTGGTGGGGGAGGCGGGCGCGGTGGTGAAGCGCGGCCATGAACTGGGGCCGGTGCTGGCCCCGGTCGAGCGGCGGCTGATGAAGCTGGTCGAGGAATAGCGGACGCAAAAAAATGGCCCCGGTCGCCCGGGGCCGAGGTTGCCCGAAGCAAGAAACTCAGGCCAGCGCCACCGGCGGCAGGCGGTCGCCGAGGGTGCCCAGCAGCCCGACGACCGTGCGCCGCATCGGCTGCCAGAATACCGAGAGCGTCAGCAGCGCCGAGCCGATGACGAAGGCGGTGAATGCCGCCGACAGCTCGACGGCGCCTGCCTGCCGGAACAGCGCGTAGAGCGCGTAGAGGACATAGGCGAGGCTGGAGACGAGCAGCGCGCGGCGATCCACCGCCAGCGCCACGACGCCGAAGCCGACGTACAGCGCGATCACCACCACCGCCATCGGCAGCGTCACGGTCGGCCCGAACACGCCGAGCAGCTGGAACAGCGAGTGCGCGATCAGCGGGGCGGCGACGAGGTGGAGCCAGAAGGCGACGTCGCTGCGCCGGGTGCGGCGTTCGCGGTCGCTCATGTCCCAGCGCATCGCCGCGACGAACACGCCGATCCCGCCGAGCAGGGTGATCGGATAGAAATGATCCTGCAACTGCGGGAACGCCGCGACCGCCAGCGCCGCGACGGTGCCGACCAGCGCCGCCGCCCCCGCCGCGACCGTGATCGGCACCATGAAGCGCCGCCAGTGGACATAGGCCGCGCCCGCCGCGACCAGCGCGATCCCGGCGAAGATCGCCGCCGTCACCCGGTCCGGCACGTTCTGCGGATCGATCTCCACCACTACGCCGAACAGCGTCGCCGCGACCCCGCCGACGAAGGCCAGCAGCAGCAGGATGCTGGGCAGCGCCATCCGCCGCCGCGCGGTGAAATATTCGGCAAGGAACCACGCCGCCCCCGCGACGCCCAGCCCGCCGAGCGGCGTGAGGATCGATTCGCCGATCCACGCCAGCGATACCAGCAGCAGCGCCAGCGCCACCGAGACGAAGATGTCGTTGAACCCGGTCAGCAGGCGGAAATGTTCCTCGTCCACCACCGGTGCGCGCCGCTGTGCCGCCACATGGCTGCGCAATGCCTCGGCGGCGGCGCGCGGCAATACGCCCGCCTCCACCGCGCCGTTCAGATCGCTTTCGCTGTACATGCCGATACCTCCCTGTGTTGGTGGAGTATGACACTGGTGTATTGATGATGCAATACGCTATGCGTTGTGTCCCTCCCTCCCAAGATTCCTCTGCGAAAATCCAGGGTCGGCGCTTGATCCTGCCGTACCCCCGCCTGCGCGGGGGTACGGCAAAGGACTGTGGCAGAGGCATTCGTCGAGGGAGGGGCGCAGGGAAGGTCGATCCGGCCTGTGCGCGTCCCTCGACTTCGCTCGGGACGAACGGAACGGCGGTGCGGGGGCCGCAACGCGAAACGCCCCGCCGTTTCCGGCGGGGCGCTGCGGGTCCGGCGTTGCGGCCGGGTCGGTGCTTACTTGCCGCCGGGGTTGCGGCAGCTGTCCTTCACGGTGCGCGAACACACCGGATAGCTGTCCCTGGGCGCGGGCGCCGGGGTGGCCATCGGCGGGGCGAACTGGATGTTGCCCTGCTGCATGCCCGACGGCTGGCCTGCCATGGGTGCCGGGGGCGGCGGCGGGGGCGGCGGAGCCATGCCGTCGGTGGTCGGCGTGGCCGGTGCGGGCGGCGGGGTCATGGTGTCGGCGGGCGGCGTCGGCGCGGTCGTGGTGCCCGGCTGCATCGTCGACGTGTCCGGCGTGGTCGTCGGCGGCGTGGTCTGGGCGACGGCGGCGCTGCCCAGCAGCAGCGCGCCCATGAAAGCGATCGTCTTCATCGGAAAAACTCCTTCGCGACTAGCTTCGTTGTGGCTGCGGACCAAACGAGCCAAGTCGAAAAGGTTTCCTCGCCAAGATGTCAGCCCGCCGCGTCCAGCGCATAGCCCGCCGAACGGACGGTACGGATGATGTCGGGCCGGTCGCCGACGTTGATCGCCTTGCGCAGGCGGCGGATATGCACGTCGACGGTACGCGATTCGATGTCGGAATCATGCCCCCACACCGCATCGAGCAGCCGTTCGCGCGAGAATACCCAGCCGGGATGTTCGAGGAAGTGCTTGAGAAGGCGGAATTCCGTCGGTCCGAGCGGCACGACTTCGCCGCCGCGCCGCACGCGGTGGCCGACCGTGTCCATCTCGATATCGGCATAGCTGAGCGATTCGCCCGCCAGCGCCGGACGCACCCGGCGCAGCACCGCGTTCACCCGCGCCACCAGCTCGCGCGGCGAAAAGGGCTTGGTGACATAATCGTCCGCGCCGGTTTCCAGCCCGCGCACCCGATCCTCCTCCTCGCCGCGCGCGGTCAGCATGATGATCGGCACGTTCTGCGTGGCGGCCTGGCGGCGCAGCTGGCGGCAGACCTCGATCCCCGACAGCCCCTCCACCATCCAGTCGAGCAGCACGATGTCGGGCGTCGCCTCGCGTGCGAGCAGCAGCGCTTCCTCGCCCTCGTGGGTGCGGACGACCTCGAAATCCTCGCGCTGGAAATGGAAGGCGATGAGTTCGGCCAGCGCCGCATCGTCTTCCAGCAGCAACATCCGTGCCTTGCTCATGATTATCCTGCGAATTCCGAGGTTTCCCGCTCCGCCAGCGTCTGTCCGGTGGCGGCGAAATAGACCATTTCGGCGACGTTGGTCGCATGGTCGCCGATACGTTCCAGGTTCTTGGCGACGAACAGCAGGTGCGCGACCTGGCTGATCGTCTTCGGGTTCTCGACCATGTACGTCACCAGCACCCGGAAGATGCTGTTGTAATAATCGTCCAGCGCATTGTCGCGCTGGCAGATCTCGATCGCCGCCTGCGCGTCGCGCGCCGAAAAGGCGTTCAGCACGTCGTGCACCATGTCCGACGCCAGCTGCGCCATCGCGGGCAGGATGCTGAGCGGTTCGATGCGCGGATCGTGCGTCTCGCCGTGGATCGGGCCGACGCGCTTGGCGATGTTCTTGGCATAGTCGCCGATGCGTTCGATCACCGCCGCGATCTTCAGCGCCGCCACCACCTCGCGCAGGTCGTCGGCCATCGGGGCGCGCAGCGCGATGACGCGCACGGCCAGCTTCTCGACCTCCGCCTCGATCGCGTCGATCGCCTTGTCCTTGGCGCGGACCTCCTTGGCCAGCGCCGGATCGTTGCGGCTGAGCGCCAGCATCGCGTCGCTGATCGCCTGTTCGGCAAGGCCGCCCATCTGCGAGATCAGCGCACGCAGGTGGCCGATGTCGCGGTCGAATGCCTTGACGGTATGTTCGTGTCCCGTCGCCATGTCGTTTCCCTCAGCCATACCGCCCGGTGATATAGTCTTTTGTGCGCTCCTGGCGGGGGTTGGTAAAGATGTCCGAAGTACGGCCATATTCCACCAGCGTGCCGAGGTGGAAGAAGGCGGTGCGTTGCGACACGCGCGCGGCCTGCTGCATGTTGTGGGTGACGATGGCGATGGCATAGCGCCCGCGCAGTTCGTGGATCAGCTCCTCGATCTTCGCGGTGGCGATCGGGTCGAGCGCGCTGCACGGCTCGTCCATCAGGATCACTTCCGGATCGACCGCGATCGCGCGGGCGATGCACAGCCGCTGCTGCTGCCCGCCCGACAGCGCGGTGCCGCTGTCGGTGAGGCGGTCCTTGACCTCGTTCCACAGCCCGGCGCGGGTCAGCGAGCGTTCGACGATGCCGTCCATTTCGCCCTTCGAGGTCGCGAGGCCGTGGATGCGCGGGCCGTAGGCGACATTCTCGTAGATCGACTTGGGGAAGGGGTTCGGCTTCTGGAACACCATGCCGACGCGGGCGCGCAGCTGCACCACGTCCATGGCGGGGGAATAGATATCCTCGCCGTCCAGCCGGATGTCGCCCGTCACCCTCGCCGAGGCGACGGTGTCGTTCATCCGGTTCATCGTGCGCAGGAAGGTCGACTTGCCGCAGCCCGACGGGCCGATGAAGGCGGTGACATGTTCCATGGCGATGTCGATCGACACGTCCTTGATCGCCTGTTTCTGGCCGTAGAAGACGTTGACGCCGCGCGCCGACAGCTTCGGGACGGGCGGACTTGCTTGGGCTTGGGTCATTACCAGCGGGTCTCGAAGCGATTGCGGAGATAGATGGCGAGCGCGTTCATCGCGAGGAGGAACGCCAGCAGCACGAGGATCGCGGCGCTGGTCTTCTCGATGAAGCCGCGGCTGACCTGATCGGACCACAGGAAGATCTGCACCGGCAGCACGGTGGCGGGATCGCCGAACCCCTGCGGCGCCTGCGAGATGAAGGCACGCATGCCGATCATCAGCAGCGGCGCGGTTTCGCCCAGCGCGCGGGCCATGCCGATGATCGTGCCGGTCAGGATGCCGGGCAGGGCGAGGGGCAGGACATGGTGGAACACCACCTGCACCTTGGACGCGCCGATGCCGAGTGCGGCGTCGCGGATCGAGGGCGGCACCGCCTTGATCGCGTTGCGTCCGGCGATGACGATGACCGGCATGATCATCAGGGCCAGCGTGAGGCCGCCGACGATCGGCGCCGAGCGCGGCAGGTTCAACGTGCCGAGGAACACCGCCAGACCCAGCAGCCCGAAGATGATCGAGGGCACCGCCGCCAGGTTGTTGATCGACACCTCGATCAGGTCGGTCCAGCGGTTCCGGGGGGCGTATTCCTCGAGGTACAGCGCCGAGAGGGTGCCGACCGGGAAGGCGATCAGCAGCGTGACGAGCATCGTCATCAGCGATCCCTTGAGCGCCCCCCAGATGCCGACCGCGGTCGGATCGGTCGAATCGGCGGAGCGGAAGAAGTCGGTGTTGAACCCGGTCGAGATCGCGTTCGCCTTGGTGAGGCGGGCGACCATCGCCTCCGCCTGCGCCGTGCCGTCGCCCTTGGCCGCTTCCTCGATATCGGAGGCGGCGGGGACGGGGATCGTCGCCTTGCGCGACAGGATCGAGGGATCGGCCTTGATCGCGTCGCGGACGGTCAGCCACGCGCTGTCGGAGATGACGCGGTTCTCCTCGCCGAACGCCGCCGCCGCTGCGCCGTCGACGGCATTCTCCACGCCCGCCCCCGCCAGCGCGAGGTCCGCGCCGCGGCCCTGCAGCTGCGCGCGATCGACCTCGATCCCCGATGCGGGGAAATCGATCGGCAGGTTCACCAGCGTGCGCTGGAACCCGCCGACGCCGCTCAGCAGCATCGTGACGAGCAGGAAGGCGAGGAACCCGCCCGACAGCACGACGGCGGCAAGCCCGAAGAAGCGGAAGCGGCGCTCGGCGGCATAGCGGCGGCGGATGCGCTTCTGCATCGCCTGCGTCTTCCAGTCGGTCGGCACGCGCTCGGGGGTCGCGGCGCGCTCGACGGCAGGCGATCCGGCGACGAGGCTGGGACTATTCATAGGCTTCCCGATACCGCTTGACGACGCGCAGCGCGACGACGTTGAGGAGGAAGGTGATCGCGAACAGCGTGAGGCCGAGCGCGAAGGCGGCCAGCGTCTTGGGGCTGTCGAACTCGGCCTCGCCGGTCAGCAGGTCGACGATCTGCTTGGTGACGGTGGTCGTGCTCTCGAACGGGTTGAGCGTGATCGATGCGGCGCCCGATGCGGCCATGACGACGATCATCGTCTCGCCGATCGCGCGGGAGACGGCCAGCAGCACGCCCGCGACCACGCCGGGCAGCGCGGCGGGCAGCAGCACCTTGGCGATCGTCTCGCTGGTGGTGGCGCCCATCGCGAGGCTGCCGTCGCGCATCGATTGCGGCACGGCGGCGATCGAATCGTCCGCCATCGACGAGACGAAGGGGATGATCATGACGCCCATCACCAGCCCCGCCGCCAGCGCGCTTTCCGAAGAGGCGAAGGGCATGCCGAGCATCACCGCGAGGTCGCGGATCGCCGGCCCGACGGTCAGCGCGGCGAAATAGCCGTAGACCACGGTCGGCACGCCCGCGAGGATTTCGAGGATCGGCTTCATCCACTTGCGCACGCCGGGCCGGGCGTACTGCGTCAGATAGATCGCGCTCATCAGTCCGAAGGGGATGGCGACGATCATCGCGATCACCGCGCCGATGAAGAAGGTGCCCCAGAACAGCGGCACCGCGCCCAGCGTCGCGCCCGGATCGGACGCGCGGATGACCTGCGGGCTCCAGTGGGTGCCGAGCAGGAAATCGGTAACGGGCACGATGCGGAAGAAGCGCACGCTTTCGACGACCAGCGACAGGAAGATGCCGAGCGTGGTCAGGATCGCGATGAGCGAGGCGACCAGCAGCGCCAGCATCACCGCGCGTTCGACGCGGGTGCGCGCGCGGAAATCGGGGCGGATGCGGGTGAAGGCGAACGCCCCGCCCGCGAACGCCAGCAGCACGGCGAGCACGGTGCCGATCCAGTCGTAGCGGCGCTGCGCGGCGGCATAGGCGGGGGCGAGCACCTCCGCCTGCGGGTTGAACGCGCCGTATGCATCGCCGCTGGCCAGTGCGCGCGCCTCGGCAAGGATCGCCGCGCGCTCGAAGCCGGGGCCGGGGAGTCCGGCGGCGGCGGGGGTCGCCAGCACGCTTTCGCGCACCAGCGTCGGCGCGGTCACGCTCCACGCGGCAAGGAACAGCAGCGCCGGGGCGGCGATCCAGATCGCCATGTGCCAGCCGTGCTGGCCGGGCAGCGAATTGGGCCGCTGCGCCGCGGTGGCCGGTTTGGCGAAGCGCGCGGCGCGGGCGCGCGCGACCATCCAGCCGATACCGCCGAACCCGAGCACCAGCAGGATCAGGGCGAAGCCGTGCATCAGTGCAGCCCCGCCGGATCGAGCGATTTCCGGTCGCGGATTTCCGCCGCGGATTCGGCGCGGACGGCGGCGGGGGCGGCGATCATGCCCCGGCGGGTCAGCGGCCCGTTCGGTTCCCACGACCGGGCGTAGGCGGCGAGGAAGTCGGTCATGCCGGGCACCGGCTTGATATGCGCCTTCTTCACATAGATGAACAGCGGCCTCGCCCCCGGATAGCGCCCGTCGGCGATGCTGTCGTAGCCGGGCGCGATGCCGTCGATCGGCACGCCGTGCAGCCGCGCCTTGTTCTCCTCCAGATAGGAATAGCCGAAGATGCCGACCGCATTGGGATTGGTCGACAGGTTCTGCACGATCAGATTGTCGTTCTCGCCCTTGTCGACATAGGCCGCATCGTCGCGGATGCGGGTGCAGATATCGGCATAGCGATCCTTGTCGCGCTCCTTCAGTTCCTTCACCTGCGGCAGCGCGGCCTCGCACGCGGGGACCATCACCAGCTCGACCAGCGCGTCGCGGGTGCCGCTGGTCGCGGGCGGGCCGAACACCTGGATCGGGATGCGCGGCAGCGCGGGGTTCACGTCGCTCCACAGCCGGGCGATGTTGGGCTTGCCCAGCGGATTGGCGGAGAGCGCCATATAGATGTCGCGCTTGCTCAGCTGTAGCTTCGGCCCTGCGTTCGATTCGGCCAGTGCGACACCGTCCACGCCGACCTGGACCTCCATGATGTCCTTCACGCCGTTCTTCAGGCAGGTTTCGTACTCGGACTTCTTGAGCCGGCGCGAGGCGTTGAGGATGTCGGGGTGCTGCGGGCCGACCCCTGCGCAGAACAGGCTGGCGCCCGCGCCGGTGCCGGTCGATTCGATCACCGGCGCGCGCAGATTGGGGTTGGCGTTGACCAGCCCTTCGGCGACCGCGGTGGTGAAGGGATAGACGGTCGAGGAACCGACGATCTTGATATGGTCGCGCGAGGTCTGCGGCTCGCAGGCGGCGAGGCCGAGCCCTAGGGCAAGGACGGATGCGATCCGGCGATACATTCGACCTCGACTAGCTGGGGCATTGCGCGACTGCTGCACTCGATTGCCCTGTGTTACTATTGCGTTACGGCTTGATGACAGGGGCCAGCGGCAACAGGATCGTGACCGTCGTACCGTCGCCCACCACGCTGCCGATGTCGAGCCGTCCCCGGTGCCGCTCGACGATATGCTTGACGATGGCAAGGCCGAGGCCGGTGCCGCCCAGCGCCCGGCTGCGCCCCGAATCGACGCGGTAGAAGCGCTCGGTCAGGCGCGGCAGATGCTCGATCGCCACGCCTTCGCCATGGTCGCGCACCACCAGTTCGGCCATGGTGCCGTTGGGGTGCAGGCGCAGTTCGACCGGCGTGTTGGCGCGGCCGTACTTCATCGCGTTGCCGACGATGTTGTGCAGCAGCTGCGACAGCTGCGCGCGGTCGCCGATCACCTGCACGCCGTCCGCCACGTCGCGCGTCAGGTCGCGCCCGCGCGTGGGGTTGCCCGCGCTCAGTTCCTCGCATACCCGCGCGATCATCGCCGACAGGTCGACCGCCTGGTCGGGCGGGCGGTATTTCTCGGCCTCGATCCGGCTCAAGGAGATGAGATCGTCGATCAGCCGCTGCATCCGGCGCGCCTCGTCGTTCATCACCTTGAGGAAGCGTTCGCGCACGGCGGCATCCTCGCCCGCCTCGTCGCGCAGCGTCTCGATGAAGCCGAGCAGCGAGGCCAGCGGGGTGCGCAGTTCGTGGGATGCGTTGGCGACGAAATCGACGCGCATCCGCTCGGTCGCGCGGTTGCCGGTGCGATCGACCAGATGGACGAGGCGGTGGCCGTCGCGCAACGGGCGCACCCGCATCTCCCAGCTCTGGTCCCGCGCGCCGAGACCGACGAGGCTGACCGGATCGCCGTCGTCGCGATTGCCGAGCAGCCGTTCGGCGGCGGCCGGATGGCGGATGGCGAGGCGCACGTCGCCGCCGACGATATGCTGGCCGAGCAGCGACCGCGCGGCGGGATTGGCGGACAACACGCCGCCGCCCGCGACGATCAGCACCGGCTCGTCGATCGCATCGATCGCCGCCTGGGTCGCGGCGGCGACATGGGCACGGGCGGGATCGGGCGATTCGGGCGCGGCCTGCGCATCGCCATGCTGCCCGGCGACGAACACCGCGACGATCCCGCCGACCAGCATCACCGCACCGGCATTGACCCCGGCGCCGAGCAGGATCGCCGCAAGTGCCACGACCACGACGATCGCGATGCCCAGCGGCAGGCGGGGGCTGAAACCTTCCATGCCGCCCCGATTAGGCGCATGTCCCGGCCTGCGCCAGCCTTTGCAGGCCGGGACGGTTCACGCCGGTACGGGCGGTGCGTGTCTTTGCGATTGCATGGCGGGGCGATGTCGGGGAAAATGGCGGCATGGCCGACGATCCGATCGATCCCCCGAGCGCGCCCGCCGGGGACGCGACGCCCGCGACGCTTGCCCGCCGCACGCTGCTGATCGGGGCGGCGGGTGCCTCTGCGGTCGTGTCGATCCGCCCGGCACTGGCGCAGACCCAGACGTCGATCATGAACTGCCAGATTCCGGTGCCCGATCCGCCCAATGCGGGCCGGAACATCACGCCGGGCGGCAAGGTCGTCGATCGCGGCACGGGCAATTCGGTGCCGGGCGCCCGGCGGCCCTTCACCGCCGAGGAAGTGCGCGATGCGTCGAAGAGCGGCAACAACCTGCCCGGCGCGGATCGCGAGCAGACGCGCGCGTATCTGAACTATATCCGTCGCCTGCAACCGGGCACCAGCGGCTATACCTGTTTCGCCTCGCTCCAGATGCCGCGCGGCTAGCATGGCGGCGCATTCGTCCGATCGCGCCGGGCGCTAGCGGCGGCGACGTGCCCGTGCGATATCGTGCGCCCGGTGCGGGGGGGCTGCGCGTCGTGGCGTTCGACGACCTGGCCATGGTCTACCACCGCGCCTCCGGCCAGACCCATGTGGTGGCCCCGCCGGTGCCGGAGATGCTCGATACGCTGGGCGAACAGGTGCTGAGCGCCGCCGAACTGCTGGCGGCGTTGCAGCTGCGCTACGACCTGCCCGATGCCGACGCGGCGGCGGTGGCGGCGCGGCTGGAGGAGCTGGCCGCGATCGGGCTGGTCGAACGGCGGTGAGGCACGTCGCGCAGCTCCGCATCGGGCCGGTCGGCTTCCGCATCGGCAGCGACTGGCGACAGCCGGTCGAGCAGCTGCGCGACCTGTACCGCGACTATCCCGCACCGGCGGACGGGATCGCCGACTTCACCGTCCGCCTGTTCGCGGCGCGACCGTGGCGGCGATTCGTCCGGCCCGCGGTCATGATCGGCGGCGACTTCATGCTGCCCGATGCCGCGCCGCTGCCGCTGGCGCAGGGGCTGCTCGCCGCCGAGATGGCGATGAACCTGCAGGTCGCGCTGGGGCACCGGCGGCACCTGCTGCTCCATGCCTCGGCGGTCGAGCGCGACGGGCGGACGCTGCTGATGACCGGGGTGTCGGGGGCGGGCAAGTCGACGCTCGCCGCGTTGCTGATGACGCGCGGCTGGCGGCTGCTGGGCGACGAGTTCGTGCTGATCGATCCGGCGAGCGGACGGGCGTTCGGCTTTCCCCGGCTCGTCAGCCTGAAGAACCGGAGCATCGGCGTGATCGAACGCGCCGCGCCGCAGGGGCGGTTCGGGCCGTTGCTGGCGGGGACGCCCAAGGGGGATATCCGCCATCTCGTCCCCGATGCGCGGGCGATCGCGGCGATGGACGTGCCCGCCGTGCCCGCGCTGCTGCTGTTCCCGACCTTCGGCCCGGCGGTCGAGGTGCGCGCGCTCGCCCCGGCCGAGACGTTCGTGCGCCTGACCCAGGCGTCGACCAACTATGGCATGCTCGGCGAGGCGGGGTTCGATGCGCTGACCGCGCTCGCGCAGCGCGTGCCGGTGCGGGCGATCGACTATCCCGATACCGACAGCGCGATCGCGCTGGTCGAGGCGCTGTGGGACGACCTCGCATGAGCGCGCGGCTGCTGGCGATGCTGCTGGCCGATCCGGCGAGCGCCGACCGGCTCGACGGCGACGGCTGGAACGGCGTGATCGCGGCGGCGCGGGCGGAGCGGTTGATCGGCAGCCTTGCCGTGCAGCTGCGGGGGCTGGCGATCCCCGCCGCGGTGGCGCGCGTCCTTGCCGATGCCGCCGTGTCGAGCGCGGCGGAGCGGACGGCGGCGCTGTGGGAGGCGGAGGTGGCGCGGCGGGTGCTCGCGCCGCTGGGCGTGCCGGTCGTGCTGCTGAAGGGCAGCGCCTATGTCGCCGCCGGGCTGGACGCGGGGCGGGGGCGGTCGATCGGCGACCTCGACATCCTAGTGTCGCGCGCGTCGCTGGATGCGGCGGAGGCGGCGCTGCTCGACGGCGGCTGGGAATGGGTCAAGCCCGACCCGTATGACGACGCCTATTACCGCCGCTGGATGCACGAACTGCCGCCGATGGTGCGGATCGACAGCGACCGGATGATCGACGTGCATCACACCATCCTGCCGCCGACCGCCCGACCGACGCCCGATGCCGCCGCGCTGGTCGCGGAAGCGGTGCCGCTGGAGAACGGGCTGTTCGTACTGTGCCCGGAGGACATGGTGGTCCATGCCGCCGCGCACCTGCTGGCCGACGGCGATCTGGCGGGCGGCCTGCGCAACCTGTGGGACATCGACCGGCTGGTCCGCGAGTTCGCCGAGCGCGACGCCGCCTTCGTCGATCGGCTGATGAGGCGGGCGGCGCGGCACGAACTGGCGCAGGTGGTGGCGCGCGCGTTGCGGCTGGCGAAGGCGGTCTATGCCACGCCGGTCGCGGGGTTCGCGCTGCGGGCGGGCGACCGGTGGTTCCTGCGGCGGTTGCTGGCGCGGGACGGCTGGGGCCGGTCGCGGCACCGGGGCACCGCGTTCGCCTTCTACGTCCGCTCGCACTGGCTGCGGATGCCGCCGCTGTTGCTGGCCCGGCATCTGTGGGTGAAGTGGCGGCGGGGGTAAGTCGCGCCTTGCCCGAGCGTCAACCCGTCCGTTCGTCCCGAGCATCGTCGAGGGACGTGCCGCGAGCGATGTGCCCGGTGTCTCGACTCCGCTCGACACGAACGGTGACGGGACGGGCCGCCGCAGGGGCGATGCTCAGCGCCACATCCCCCGCGTGTCGTACACCTGCTTGCCCGCGCGCGCCGACACCGGCACGCTGCGGAACGCGCTGTGATCGACCAGCACGACGAGGATATCGTCGGCCAGCCCCGCCTCCAGCGGCACCAGCCGCCCCCCCGCCAGCGCGGTCGGCAGCGCGGTGACATAGGGCTCGACCAGGTCGATGCGGTCGCCGTAGCGCGCGATCAGTGCCGCCGCGACCTTCACCGCCGGGCTTTCGCGCAGGTCGTCGATATCCGCCTTGAACGCGAGGCCGAGCAGCGCGGCGCGGGCACCCGGCGCGGCGTCGAGCATCGCGGCGGCGCGGGCGACGACGTGATCGACCTTGCCGTCGTTCACCTCGCGCGCGGTGCGGATCAGCGGCGTGTCCCTGGGCGCGGCATCGACGATGAACCACGGGTCGACCGCGATGCAATGCCCGCCGACGCCGGGGCCGGGCTTCAGGATGTTGACGCGCGGATGGCGGTTGGCGAGGTCGATCACGTCCCAGACGTTCAGCCCCATCCGGTCGCACACGATCGACAGTTCGTTGGCGAAGGCGATCGCGACGTCGCGGCTGGTATTCTCGACCAGCTTGACCATTTCGGCGGTGCGCGCGGTGGTGACGGTGCAGGCCCCTTCGACGAAGCGGCGATAGAAGACGCAGGCAGCTTCGGCACAGGCCGGGGTGATCCCGCCGATCGAACGCTCGTTCGACACGAGTTCGAGGATGATCCGCCCCGGCAGCACCCGTTCGGGGCAATAGGCGACGGCGATGTCGGGCGCCGCGGCAACGCCCGGCAGCGCGAGGTCGGGGCGCAGTTCGGCGATCAGGTCGCGGATGCGCTCCGTCGTGCCGACCGGCGAGGTCGATTCGAGGATCACCGTATCGCCCGGCACCAGCACCGGCGCGATGGCGCGCGTGGCGTCGAGCACATAGGACAGGTTGGGCACATGGCCCGGCCCGAACGGGGTCGGCACCGCGATGACGAACACGTCGGCGGGGGCAGGCGCGGTCGCGGTGGCGAGGCGGCCCAGCGCCACCACGTCGCGCACCAGCGTGTCGAGATCGGCCTCCTCGATATGGATCGCGCCGCGCGCCACCGTCTCCACGACATGGCGGCTGACATCGACGCCCAGCACCCGCGCGCCCGACCGCGCGACGACGGCGGCGGTCGGCAGGCCGATATAGCCGAGGCCCACGACGCATACGTCGTAGCGAGGAACGTCAGCCATTGAGGATCTCCACGATGCGGGCCGCGGCATGGCCGTCGCCGAAGGGATTGTGCGCGCGTGCCATCGCGGCATAGGCGGCGTCGTCGTCGAGCAGCATCGCGACCTCGGCGACGATGCGGTCCTCGTCCGCGCCGATCAGCTTGGCGGTGCCCGCCATCACGCCCTCGGGGCGCTCGGTCGTCTCGCGCATCACCAGCACCGGCTTGGCGAGGCCGGGCGCTTCCTCCTGCACCCCGCCCGAATCGGTCAGGACGAGGTGGCACAGGTCGAGCAGGCGGACGAAATGGGGATAGTCCTGCGGATCGATCATCGCGACGCGCGGATTGCCGCCCAGCAGTTCGTCCATCACGGAGCGGACCTGCGGGTTGGGATGGACCGGGAAGATCACGCCCACATCGTCGCGCGCGGCGATCCGGGCGATGGCGCGGGCGATCGCCGCCATGCCGCCGCCGAAATTCTCGCGCCGGTGCGTCGTCACCAGCACCACCCGCTTGCCCGCGAACCGATCGGCCAGCGGGTCGAGCGCGGCGGTGCGCCCCGGATCGGCGGCGAGGCGCGCGCGTGCCAGATGCAGCGCGTCGATCACGGTGTTGCCGGTCACATGCACGCGGTCCGCGGGCACATTCTCCGCCAGCAGCGCGTCGGCGGCGGTGCGGGTCGGCGCGAAATGCAGGTCGGCGATCGACCCCACGATCTTGCGGTTCACCTCTTCGGGCCATGGCTGGTAGATGTCGTGGCTGCGCAGGCCCGCCTCGACATGGCCGACCGGTATCTTGCGATAATAGGCGGCGAGCGCGGCGACCATCGCGGTCGTGGTGTCGCCCTGCACGATCACCCGGTCGGGCTGTTCGGCATCGAACACCGGCCCCAGGGCGTCGAGCAGCCGTGCGGTCAGGCCGTCGAGCGACTGGCCGGGCGTCATCAGGTTCAGGTCGACATGGGGGCGGACCCCGGCGAAGTCGAGCACCTGGTCGAGCATCGCCCGGTGCTGCGCGGTGACGATCACCCGCGCCTCGAACCGCGGATGATCGGTCAGGGCGTGGATCAGCGGGAACAGCTTGATCGCTTCGGGCCGGGTTCCGAACACGATCGCGATGCGGTGTCTGCGCTCAGGCATCGGCTTCCTCGGGCTGTCCGGTCACGCCGCCTGCCTACCGCGCGGGGCTTAACAATTGCTACCGGCAAAATGCGTCGGGACGGGATGGGCAGGTGCCACGGACGTCATTCCCGCGAAGGCGGGAATCCATAGACGCTATCGCTTGCGATAGGCCGGATCGTCGGCGCCTATGGATTCTCGCCTTCGCGGGAATGACGAAGCGGGGCAGCAAGCACCCCGTCACCTGCTCAGCCGTGATACCGCTCCGCCACCCTGTCGCGCGAGGCGTTGGGCGCGATCTTCGCCTCGGCGGCTTCCAGCGCCGCCCAGTCGGCGACGTCGGGCAGCGAGGGGATGCACACCGCCTCGCCCAGTTCGAGGCCGCGCAGCGACGCGACGACCAGATCGTCCGCCTCCATCACCCGTTCGGGCGGGAAGTCGTCGATGCTCTTGCCCGCGACATGGTGGAAATCGGTGGCGGTGACGCCGGGGATCAGCAACTGCACGCGGATGCCGCTGTCCTTCGCCTCCACCTGCATCACGCGGGTGTAATAGGCGACATAGGCCTTGGACGCGCCATAGCCCGCATAGCCCGGCAGCTTGGTGAACAGCGTGCCCGACCCGACGTTGATGATCGTGCCGCGCCCGTGGCGCTTCATCCCCGCCATCGCCGCATCGGCAAGGCGGCTGAACGCCACGACGTTCAGCAGCAGCATGTCGGTCATGTCCTCGCGGTCGCCTTCGCCCACCTTGCCCATGGCGGCGAAGCCCGCATTGTTGACGAACAGGTCGACGGGTTCGCCGTGCTGCAACCGGGCCTCGACCAGATCGAGGTCGTCGGGGTCGGCGAGGTCGGCGACCAGCACCTCGACCGCGATGCCGTGTTCGCCGGTCAGTTCGTCGGCAAGCGAGCGCAGCCGGTCCTCGCGCCGGGCGACGAGGATCAGGTCATGGCCGGTGCGCGCCAGATGCTGCGCGAAGCTCAGGCCGATGCCGGACGAAGCGCCGGTGACGAGGGCGGCGGGACGGTTCATGGGTCAGGTCCTTCGGTTGCGATACGCTCCGCAGGAGCGTGCGAGGGGGCGTGGCGGTTCCCTCAGCGACCCAGCCGCGCGAGCGTCGGCAGCAGTTCGTCGTAATGATCGATCACTGCATCGGCGCCGAGGTCCGCGACCGGCTGCATCAGGAAGCCGAACGATACCGCGATTCCCGGGATGCCGGCGTTCCGCGCCGCGTCGATGTCGAAATGCGAATCGCCGACGAAGGCGGCGGGGCCGCCGCCCAGCCGTTCGATCATCGCGTCGATCGGCGCGCGATGGGGCTTGGCCATGCCCGGCCCCAGCGTGTCGCCGCCGAGGATGCAGCCGAAGCGGTCGGCGATGCCGAGTTCGCCGAGCAGCTTTTTCGCCAGCCTTTCCAGCTTGTTGGTGACGATCGCGACCTTCGCGCCCTGTGCGTCCAGCGCGTCGAGTGCGGCCATCGCGCCCGGAAAGGGCCGGGAATGGACCGCGATGTTTTCTTCGTAATGTTCCAGCAACAGCCGATAGCCGCGATCGAGCGCCGCATCGTCATAGCCGCCGGTCGCCGCCATCCCCTGCGCCAGCATGTGGCGCGCGCCGCCGCCGATCATCGGGATCACCGCGTCGCGCGTCAGCGGCGCGCGGCCCGCATCGGCCAGCGCATGGTTGACCGAATCGGTCAGGTCGCCGCTCGTGTCGACGAACGTCCCGTCGAGGTCGAAGCCGACGATCGCGAATGAAATCTTCGTCATGTCGCCCGCTTTGCCGTTCGCGATATGGAATTGGCAAGGTCGCTGTGTCAGATGCGCTGCCCATGGAAGCCAAAGCGATCGCCGCGATCGTCCTTGCCGCCGGGCAGGGCACGCGCATGAAGTCCGACCGGCACAAGGTGCTGCACCCGATCGCGGGGCGGCCGATGCTGCTGCACCTGCTCGGCAGCCTGACGCAGGCCGGGATCGACCGCCGCGTCGTGGTGGTCGGCGCATGGGGCGAGCAAGTGGAGGCGGCGGTCGCCGGACACGGCGTCGAGATCGCGTGGCAGCACGAACGGCTGGGCACCGCCCATGCCGCGTTGCAGGCGAAGCATGTGCTGGCCGGGTTCGACGGCACGGTGATCGTGTGTTTCGGCGACACGCCGCTCCTGTCCGCCGAGACGGTCGCGCGGCTGGCGGCACGGCTGGAGGCGGCGGACGCACCCGCCGTCGCGATGCTCGGCTTCCGCCCCGCCGACGCCGCCGCCTATGGCCGGATCATCGCCGGGGACGACGGCACCATCGCCAAGATGATCGAATACAAGGACGCGACCGAAGCGGAACGCGCGGTGACGCTGTGCAACAGCGGGGTGACGGCGGTGCGCGCGGCGGACCTGTGGCCGCTGCTCGAACGGGTCGGCAACGCCAATGCGGCGGGCGAATATTACCTCCCCGATATCGTCATGCTGGCGATCGCCGACGGTCGCCGCGCGGTGGTGATCGAGACGGAGCCGGACGAGGTGGCGGGGATCAACAGCCGCGCCGAACTGGCGGCGGTCGAGGGTGCGTGGCAGGCGAAGCGTCGTGCCCGCGCAATGGCGGAGGGTGCGACGCTGATCGCACCCGATACCGTCTGGTTCGCATATGACACGGTGATCGGGCGCGACGTGACGATCGAGCCGAACGTGGTGTTCGGCCCCGGCGTCACGATCGCGGACGGCGTGACCATCCATGCTTTCAGCCATCTGGAGGGCGCGACGGTCGCTACGGGTGCCGATGTCGGCCCTTATGCCCGCCTGCGCCCCGGCGCGGTCCTGGGCGAGAACAGCCGCGTCGGCAATTTCGTCGAGGTGAAGAACGCGGTGCTGGGCAAGGGGGCGAAGGCCAATCACCTGACCTATCTGGGCGATGCGACCGTCGGCGCCGGGGTCAACATCGGCGCGGGTACGATCACCTGCAACTATGACGGCTTCTTCAAATACCGCACCGAGATCGGCGAGGGTGCGTTCGTCGGATCGAACAGCGCGCTGGTCGCCCCCGTGCGCATCGGCGCGGGCGCGATCGTCGCCGCCGGATCGGTGGTGACGAAGGACGTGGCCGCCGACGCGCTGGCGATGGTCCGCGCCGAGCGCACCGACCGCGAAGGCTGGGCCGGCCGCTTCCGCGCCAGCCGCAAGGCCGCCAAGGCCGCGAAACAGGCATAATCGAGCACCCGCTCCGGAGAGTATAGGCAATGTGTGGAATCGTTGGGATCATCGGCACCGAAGCCGTCGCCGACCGGCTGCTCGACGGGTTGAAGCGCCTCGAATATCGCGGCTATGACTCGGCGGGGATCGCCACCATCGACGGCGATGCGATCGAGCGGCGGCGCGCGTCGGGCAAGCTGCGCAACCTCGCGACCGAACTGGCGGCGCATCCGTTGCCCGGCGACGTCGGCATCGCCCACACCCGCTGGGCGACGCATGGCGGGCCGACCACCAACAACGCCCACCCGCATGCCACCGACGAAGTCGCGGTCGTCCACAACGGCATCATCGAGAATTTCAAGCCGCTGCGCGAGGAACTGCAGGCGCGCGGGCGCGTGTTCACCAGCGAGACGGATACCGAGGTCGTCGCCCATCTGGTGAGCGAACAGGTCGAGGCGGGGCTCGCTCCGGCCGATGCGGTGAAGGCGGTGCTGCCGCGGCTGCACGGCGCGTTCGCGTTGGCGATCCTGTTCCGCAGCCACCCCGACCTGCTGATCGGCGCGCGGCTCGGCTCGCCGCTGGTCGTCGGCTATGGCGAGGGCGAAGTGTATCTCGGCTCCGACGCGCTGGCGCTGGCGCCGCTGACGCAGCGCATCGCCTATCTGGAGGAAGGCGACTGGGTCGTCTGCACCCGCGACGGCGCGCAGGTGTACGACCGGGCGAACGCGCCGGTCGACCGCCCGGTCACGATCTCGGGCGTCACCGGCGCGCTGATCGACAAGGGCAACCACCGCCACTTCATGCAGAAGGAGATCTACGAACAGCCGATCGTGGTCGCGCAGACGCTGCGCGCCTATCTCCACCGGCTGGACGGGAAGGTCGCGCTGCCGATCCCCGATTTCGACCTGTCGGGAATCAAGCGGGTGACGATCGTCGCCTGCGGCACCAGCTTCTATGCCGGGATGGTCGCCAAATACTGGTTCGAGCAGTTCGCGCGGGTGCCGGTCGACTTGGATGTCGCTTCCGAATTCCGCTACCGCGCGCCGGTGATGGAGGACGGCGGGCTGATGATCGTCATCAGCCAGTCGGGCGAAACCGCCGATACCCTCGCCGCCCTGCGCCATGCCCGTGCCGAGGGGCAGGTGATCGCCGCCGTCGTCAACGTGCCGACCAGCACGATGGCGCGGGAGGCCGACCTGCTGCTGCCCACCCATGCCGGGCCGGAGATCGGCGTCGCCTCCACCAAGGCGTTCACCTGTCAGCTGGCGGTGCTGGCGGCACTCGCGGCCAATCTGGCGAAGGCCAAGGGGCGGCTGTCGGAGAGCGAGGAGCGCGCGCTGGTGCGGCATCTGTCGGAGGCGCCGGCGGCGATCAACGGCGCGCTGGCGTATGACGAATCGATCGCCGAGATGGCGGGCGTGATCGCGGGCGCGCGCGACGTGCTGTATCTCGGACGCGGCACCGATTATCCGCTGGCGCTGGAGGGCGCGCTCAAGCTCAAGGAAATCAGCTATATCCATGCCGAGGGCTATGCCGCGGGCGAGATGAAGCACGGGCCGATCGCGCTGATCGACGAGCATGTGCCGGTGATCGTCATCGCGCCGTCCGGCCCGCTGTTCGACAAGACCGTCAGCAACATGCAGGAGGTGCAGGCGCGCGGCGGCAAGGTGGTGCTGATTTCCGACTATGACGGCATCCAGGCGGCGGGCGACGGGGCGGTGGCGACGATCACCATGCCCAAGGTCCACCCGCTGATCGCGCCGATCGTGTATGCGGTGCCGGTGCAGCTGCTCGCCTATCACGTCGCCGTGGCCAAGGGCACCGATGTCGATCAGCCGCGCAACCTCGCGAAATCGGTGACGGTCGAATAGCGGCTTGAAGCCAATTCCCCCGCCGGTCGTTCCGCCCCCGGACCAGTGATGAGGACGGATGCGATGACGGGCCGGGTGGTGATCGTGACGGGCGGCGAATCGGGGATCGGCGCCGCCTGTGCCAAGGCGTTCGGGGCGGCGGGCGACCGGGTGGCGGTCTGCTACTTCGCCGACGCAGCCGCCGCGAATGCCAGCGCCGATGCGGTGCGCGCGGCGGGCGGCGAGGCGATGACGGTGCAGGTGCATGTCGACGACGAGGCATCGGTCGATGCCGGGTTCGCGGCGGTCGAGGCGGCATGGGGACCGGCGGACGTGCTGGTCCATTCCGCCGGGCTGAACATGACCGGCGTTACTGTCCGCGACATGGCGCTTGCCCAGTGGCGGCGGCTGATCGACACCGACCTGACCGGCGCGTTCCTGACCTCGCGCCGGTTCCTGACCGGGCGGGGGGAGCGGACGGGCGATGCTGCGATCCTGCATATCTCGTCGATCCATGCCTATGCGGTGCGTGCGGGCGGGGCGGATTATTGCGCGGCCAAGGGCGGGCTTTCCAACCTCGTCGAGACGCTGGCGATCGAGGAGGCGCCGCGCGCCATCCGGGTCAATGCGATCGAGCCGGGGATGATCCTGACCCCGATGAACGCCCGCGCCTCCGCCGACGAGGCCTATCGCCGGACGCTGGAGCGCAACATCCCGCTGGGTCGCGCCGGACAGGCATCGGAGGTCGCCGACCTCGCGGTGTTCCTCGCCTCCGACAGGGCGCGCTACATCACCGGGGCGCGGATCGTGATCGACGGCGGGCTGTCGCTGATGCAGGCGCTGGGGGCATGACCATGGGGCAGGACATCGCCGATCCGCATCGCCGGGACGCGGTGACGCAGGACATGCTCGACCTCGACTTCAACGTGAAGCGGATCGAGGCGGTGGTGCTGGACGGTCCGCCCGCGCTGACGGGGCGCGACCTGATGAGCCCCTATGTCTGGCGTGAGGCGGACGGACGCTGGGGCATCATGGTGCGCGCAGTGGTGCGGCCGGACGAGCCGCTGACCGATACCGGCGTGATCTGGGCCGGGTGGAGCGACGACGGGCGGCGCTTCACGATGCTGGACGCGCCGTCGATCGTACCCGGCCCCGACGCGCACGACGCGGGCGGCGTGGAGGACCCGACGGTCGTGCGCCTGCCCGACCGCTATGTCGTCTACTATTCGGGCGTGCTGGCCGACCATGCGCATGGCGAGCTGTCCTATGCCAGCGGTCCGACCCTCGATGCGCTGACCAAGAGCGGGGTCGCGCTCGCCTCGTCCAAGTCGGAGGGCAATACCAAGGAGGCGACGGTCGATCGCACGCCCGACGGGCGCTGGCGGCTGTTCTACGAATATGCCGCGGACGAGGCGTCGCGCATCGGCCTCGCGATCGGCACGGATGTGGCCGGGCCGTGGGACGAACAGCCGACGCCGTTCATGCCGCGCAGCGACAGCTGGGACGACTGGCACCTGTCCACCGGCCCGCTGCTGACCGACGATCCGGACATGCCGGTCATGTTCTACAACGGCGCGACCCGCGACGCGCGCTGGCGGATCGGCTGGGTCGCCTTCTCGCCCGACTATACGCGGGTGGTGGCGCGCGGCATCCAGCCGCTGGTGACGCCGCCGCCCGCCGAGGATCGCGGGGCGACCGACATCGCCTTTGCCGCATCGGTGGTGGTCGATGGCGAGGGCGCGATCTGGCTCTATTACTCGCTGGAGGACCGCCGTCTGGCGCGGGCGCTGATCCGGCGCAGCTGAACGGGTGGTTCACCCCTCGACCGTTCGTGGCGAGCATCGTCGAGATACCTTGGCGTATCGCCTGCGGCACGTCCCTCGACTTCGCTCGGGACGAACGGGTGAGCGCTCGGGACGAACGGGGGCGGCTTGGGAGGAACGGGTGGCGGATCGACCCGGCGATCGTGCGGGTGCCCGGATCGGACGGGGCAGGAACCGGCAACTTCGCTGTTCGGTTGTGACGCGACAACAGACGGGGACCGCCGATGAAGATCCGATTGCTCGCCGCGACCACGCTCGCGCTGCTTTCCACGACCGCCGTGGCACAGCAGGCGAAACCCATCCCGGGCCTCAAGCCGCAGCCCGAACCCTATGCAACCGAATCGGTGGTCAACCACCCGGTCACGATCGGCTGGCCCGAAGGCCGCAGCCCCAAGGCCCCGGCGGGGTGGCAGGTGGTGAAGTTCGCCGGCGGGCTGGACTATCCGCGCCAGGCGCTGCTGCTGCCCAACGGCGACGTGCTGGTCAGCGAGGCGCGCACCAGGCCCAAGCTCGACGCCGAGCCGGAGGTCGCGCGCGGGCAGGCGCTGTCGAAGACGACCGGCTACAGCGCCAATCGCATCACCCTGTTGCGCGATGCGGACCGCGACGGCGTGGCCGAACAGCGCTTCGTGCTGCGCGAGGGGCTGAACCAGCCGTTCGGGATGCAATATGCGGGCGGCAAGCTGTATGTCGCCAACACGGACGGCGTGGTCGTCTTCCCGTTCCGGCCGGGCGAGACGCGGATCACCGCCGCCCCGCGCACCATCGCGACGCTCCCCGCCGGGGGATACAACAACCACTGGACGCGCAACCTGCTGCTCAGCCCCGACGGGCGGACGCTCTACGTCTCGGTCGGGTCGGCGTCGAACGTCGGTGAATATGGCATGGACGAGGAGAAGCGCCGCGCCGCGATCCTCGCCATCGATCTGTCGTCGGGGCGCGAGCGGCTCTATGCCTCGGGCCTGCGCAATCCGGTGGGGATGGACTTCGTGCCCGGCACCGCCCAGCTGTGGACCGCGGTGAACGAGCGCGACCATATCGGCGACGATATCAGCCCCGACTATCTGGTCGGCGTGCGCGAGGGCGGGTTCTACGGCTGGCCCTACAGCTATTACGGCAGGCAGGACCCGCGCCATGCCAACGAGAAGCGCGAGCTGCTGGCAACGACCCTGCTTCCCGATGTGGCGGTCGGGCCGCATGCCGCGGCGCTGGGGCTGGCCTTTGCCAGGCAGGGGGCGCAGACCGCCTATGTCGCGCGGCACGGTTCGTGGAATCGCGCGGACTTCATTGGCTATGACGTGCTGTCGGTGCCGTTCGCGCAAGGGCGCCCGACCGGCGAGCCGCAGCCGTTCCTGACCGGCTTCGTGGCCGATGCGAAGAAGGGCACGGTGTACGGTCGCCCGGTCAGCGTGCAGACCCGCGCCGACGGGGCGATCTTCGTCGTCGACGACGCGGGCGACACGGTGTGGCTGGTGCGGCGGGGGTAGGCACACCCCCGTCATTCCGGCGAAGGCGGGAATCCACACACGCTGACCTTCGGGCAGGAACCGAACCGTCAGCGGCTATGGGCTCCCGCCTGCGCGGGCGTGACGGACTTGGTTACGGCCGCATCCGCCGGTCCGACAGCCGGACGCTGCGCACCAGCGTCCGGTCGGCGGCGTCGCGGCCCACCGCCACCCGGTAGTCGCCGCCCGCGATGTGCCAACCGGGGGCCGCCACGTCGTAATCGGCGACGATGCGCGGCTCGGCGGTCAGCGTCACCCGCTTCGTCTCGCCGGGCTTGAGGTCGACCCGCTCGAACGCGGCGAGCCGCATCGGCCCCGCGCCGTCGCGTGCGACATAGAGTTGCGGCACGTCCGCCCCCTCCCGCGCGCCGGTGTTGGTCACGTCCAGTGTGGCGGTGAGCTTCCTGCCGCCGGTCACGCGCAGGTTGCGATAGGCGAAGCTGGTGTAGCTGAGTCCATGGCCGAACGCGAACAGCGGCTTCGTGCCCCGCTTCTCGTACCAGCGATAGCCGACATCGGCCCCTTCCTGATACTGGATCGGGAAGCTCTCCAGCTGATACTTCGCGGCATTGGCCGGATCGGCCGCCGCCTGCGTTTCCAGCGCCATCTGCCGGTCGAGGCCGACGGGCGCGACGCGCGGCGGCTGCGAGGCGTCGGCGGGGAAGGTGATCGGCAGGCGGCCCGAGGGGTTGACCCGGCCGGTCAGGATGTTGGCGATCGCCTCGCCGCCGCGCTGGCCCGGATACCATGCCTGCACCACGGCGGGTACCTTCGCTGCCCAAGGCATCAGGACCGGGCCGCCGGTCTCCAGCACCGCAACCGTCTTCGGCTGTGCCGCCGCGACCGCCGCGATCAGCGCGTCCTGCTGGTCGGGCAGGCGCAGGTCGGGCACGTCCGCCGCCTCGGTCGTCCATTGCGTGGCGAAGAAGATCGCCATGTCCGCTGCCTTGGCCGCGTCCACCGTCTCGTTCAGGTTGCGCCCGTCGACGAAATCGATCTGCACGCCGGGCAGCGCCTTGCGCAGCGCGGCAAGCGGCGAGGAGGCGTGATAGGTCACGCGCACGAACGATGCGGGCGCACCGTAGGCCAGCGGGATCTCGATCGGCGCACCGCCGACCGAGCGCACCTGGCTCGACCCGCCGCCCGACAGCACGCCGCGGTCCGCGCCGCCGCCGATCAGCACGATCCGCTTCGCCGTGGCGGCGAGCGGCAGGAGGTTGCCGTCGTTCTTCAGCAGCACGATCCCCGCCTCCGCGGCGCGCTGCGCGACATCGGCATGGGTCGCATAGTCCGGGGTCTGCGCGGCGTCGGGCACCGGGGCGTCATAGGCCCCCGTCTCGATCAGCGCGGTCAGATAGCGCGCGACCATGTCGTCGATCCGCGCCTGCGGTACCTGCCCCGCCGCCACCGCCGCCTTGAGCGGTTCGGAGAAATAGGGCGCCTTGTCCAGTTCCTCGCCCGACTGCTGGTCCAGCCCGGCGTTGGCCGCCCTGGCGGTGGAATGCACCGCGCCCCAGTCGCTCATCACCCAGCCGGGGTAGTTCCAGTCGCGCTTGAGCACCTGGTTCAGCAGGAAGTCGTTCTCGCACGACCAGTCGCCGTTGACCTTGTTATAGGCGCACATCACCGATCCGGGCCGCCCCTGCTCGATCGCGATCTGGAAGGCGAGCAGGTCGCTCATCCGGAGCGCCGCCTCGTCGATCCGCGCATCGGCGACCGCGCGGCCCGTCTCCTGCGCGTTGAGCGCGAAATGCTTGACCGTGGAGACGATGCGGTTCGACTGCACGCCCGCGATATGCGCGCCGCCGAGCAGGCCGGACAGCAGCGGGTCTTCGCCGAGATACTCGAAATTGCGCCCGTTCCACGGATCGCGCGTCAGGTTGACGCCGCCCGCCAGCAGCACGTTGAACCGCTTGGCGCGCGCCTCCGCACCGATCATCGCGCCGCCCGCGCGGGCGATGGCGGGCGAGAAGCTGGCGGCGGTGGCGAGCGAGGAGGGGAGCGCGGTCGCGACGTCGCCCTTGCGCTGTTCGACCTGATTGGCGACCCCGAGCGAGGCGTCGCTCTCGCGCACGATCGGCACGCCCAGACGGGGCACGCCGTCGACATGCCCCGCCGAGGGGATCAGCTCGTTCGGCGTCTTGCCCCCCGCCATCGGCGGGAACAGCCCGTGGAGCAGCGCGATCTTCTCGTCCGGCGTCATCCGCGCGACCAGTGCGTCGGCGCGGGCACGGGCCGCCTTGGTCCCCGGCGCCGCCTTCTGCACGGTGCGTTCCTGCGCGGGCAGGGTGGTCGCCATCCCGCTCATCGCCAGCAATGCCGCCGCGAACCCGTACGCCCGGTTGGTGAACACCTGCATCCTTGCCTCTCCCTGATCCGGTCGGTGCCGGACGTGTTATGCTTGCATCAGTCGGTGAGAATGTTCTCACCCCTTATCCCAGATGCTTGACAGCCTTGCGGGCGGCACGCAAGTGAACGTTATCAATACGCGCACCATAGAATGGCGCGAACAGCAGGGGAGGAAGATATGCGCGCAAGCACTGCACGCCGCGTGACTCATTGGATTTTCGGCGCTTCGGCGATCGCTCTCGCGACCGGCGCTGCCCGGGCGCAGGATGCCGCCGCGACGCTCGGCAATCCCGGCCCGTCCGAGGTGCAGGACACCACGACCGCGAACGAGGTCGAGGACGACACGATCACCGTCACCGGCATCCGCGCCAGCCTTCGCGACGCGCTGAACATCAAGCGCAATGCGCAGGGCGTGGTCGATGCGATCAGCGCCGAGGATATCGGCAAGTTCCCCGACACCAACCTCGCCGAATCGCTCCAGCGCATCACCGGCGTGTCGATCGACCGGCAGAACGGCGAAGGCTCGACCGTCACCGTGCGCGGCTTCGGCCCCGAATATAACCTCGTGGTGCTGAACGGGCGGCAGCTGCCGACCTCGACGCTGGGCGACGGCGCCAGCGCGCCCGCATCGCGATCGTTCGACTTCGCCAACCTCGCCTCCGAAGGCATCGCGGGCGTCGAGGTGTACAAGACCGGGCGTGCCGCCGTGCCCTCGGGCGGCATCGGCTCGACGATCAACATCAAGACGCCGCGCCCGCTCGACCGCCCCGGCATGCGCGGATCGATCGCCGCGCGCGGCGTGATCGACACGTCGCAGAACGCCAGGGACGAGATCACGCCGGAAGTTTCGGGCGTGTTCAGCACCACCTTCGGCAGCGAGGACCAGTTCGGTTTCCTCGTGTCCGGCGTGTACCAGAAGCGCAACGCCAGCGTGAACACCGGCTCGGTCGGGTTCGGCAACGCCTTCCTCGGCACCGAGAACGACTGGGGGACGCTGGGGCCGCAGGGGCCGAACGTCATCAACCGCCCCGGCCCGACCGACGTGTACGAGGTGCCGCAGAGCGCGGCCTACAACCTGACCGACATCCGTCGCGAGCGGATCAACGGGCAGGCGGTGCTGCAATATCGCCCGGTCGATTCGCTGACCGCGACGGTCGACTTCACCTATTCGCGCAACAAGGTGGAGGCACGCGACAGCAGCGTCGGCATCTGGTTCAACTTCGGCGACACGTCGAGCGAATGGACCGACGGCCCCGCCGCCGGACCCGTGTTCTACACCGAGCGCTTCGGGCCGGGTAAGGACCTGTCGTACAGCGGGTCGCTGACCGCCAACGTGTCGGAAAACAAGTCGCTGGGCGGCAACCTGCGCTGGGACGCGCCGGGTGGCGTGACCGTGACGCTCGACGCGCATCATTCGACCGCAGAGTCCAAGCCGACCAACCGCTTCGGCAGCAGCACCTCGGTCGGCTCGGCGATCTTCGGGGTGGCGAGCCAGACGGTGAACTTCACCAAGGACCTGCCGATCCTGTCGTACGTCATGCAGCCGGGGATCGACGCGCTCAACCCCGCGCTCATCAACGCGACGGGCAATTCGTTCCGCAACGCCTATTTCCGGGACGAGATCAATCAGGTGCAGCTGAACGGTCGCTACGACCATGACGGCAGCTTCCTCGATTCGATCGACTTCGGCTTCAGCTATGTGAACAACAAGGTCCGCTCGGCCTACGGCTTCCTCCAGAACGATACCTGGGGCGGCGTCGGCACGCCCGCCGACCTGCCCGACGACCTGTTCGAGCGGGTGTCGCTGCCCGACAAGTTCAGGGGCGTCGACGGGGCGAAGGACGGGATCATCCCGGCCTATTACCGCTTCAACTTCGAGCGGATGGTCGACATCCTCGACAGCCGCTTCGGCATCTGCGGCGGCGACGGCAACTGCCTCGCCAATTTCGATACCGACCGGCGGATCCAGGAAAAGACGATCTCGCCGTTCATCCAGGTGAACAACACCTTCGACCTGTTCAACCGGCGCGCGCACCTGATCGCGGGCGTGCGCTATGACCAGACGACGGTGGAATCGGCGTCGCTGACCCCGATCCCGACCGGGGCGGCATGGGTCGCGACCGGCGAGTTCAACATCATCTATTCGACCGCCAGCGACTTCCTGCCGACCAAGGGCAGCTACGACAACTGGCTCCCCGCGGTCGATTTCGACATCGAGGTGCTGAACAACGTCAAGCTGCGCGCGTCGTACAGCCACACGATCACCCGCGCCGATTACAACAGCCTGCAGGGCGGGCTGACGCTCAACCGTCAGTTCGGCATCGCGGGCGGCGGCGGGTGGCAGGGCAATCCGAACCTCGTGCCGTTCCTGTCGAAGAACATCGACGTGTCGGCGGAATGGTATTACGCGCCGACCAGCTATGTGTCGGCGGGGTATTTCCGCAAGAACGTCAGCAACTTCATCAACTCGCAGGAGGTCGAGCGCTCGGCGTTCGACCTGCGCAACCCCGCGGATGGCCCGCGCTTCCGCGCGGCGCAGGCGGCGCTGGGCGGGACGATCGATACCGCGCGCATCCGCGATTACATTCTGCGCAACTTCACCAACGGGGTGGAAGTGGCGCGGAACGGGGCGGGGCAGCCGATCCTCGACCAGAACGGCTATTACACCGGGCGCATCTTCGGCCTGCCCGAGGACGGACTGGTCGACTTCCGCGTCGGCACGCCGTTCAATTCGGACCAGACCGCGACGATCGACGGGTTCGAGTTCGCGATCCAGCACAGCTTCTGGGACACCGGCTTCGGCGCGATCCTGAACTATACGATCGTGCGCGGCGATGCGAAGTTCGACAATGCGCTGGACCCCAACGTCGGCCAGTTCGCGCTTGCCGGATTGAGCGACAGTGCGAACGCGGTGCTGTTCTACGACAAGAACGGGTTGCAGGGGCGCGTGGCGTACAACTGGCGCGACGAGTTCTACGCCGGGGGCAACCCCAACCCGACCTATGTCGAGGCGTACGGGCAGGTCGATGCCAGCATCAGCTATGCCTTCACCCAGGGGCTGACCGTCTTTGCCGAGGCGATCAACCTGACCGGCGAGGGACGGCGTGGCCACCGGCGCAACGACAATTTCGTGACCTTCGCCCAGCCGGGGTTTGCGCGCTATAGCGGGGGGGTGCGCTTCAGCTTCTGATGCGTCTGTCTGGAAACGCGCAGGGTTGCGCGTTTCGAGGCGGTACCGGCCCGCTCCCCCCACCCGGCCACCCATCAGGATACTGGCGTGGGTGGCCGGGCGGGGGTCGCCCAGCAAAGTACTACTTTGCTGGGACCCTTGGGGGAGCGGGCCGGTACCGCGAAACGTGCCGGCGGCACGTTTTCAAACAGCGGCCGATATCCCAAAGGGGGTCGGCACGCGGGTAACGGGAACGGATGGTGGCGGAGCGGATTGCACGGATCGTGGTCGTCGGCGGGGGAACCGCCGGATGGCTGTCCGCGTGCCGCATCGCCGCCGCCGGACCCGCCCTGTCGGTCACGCTGGTCGAATCGTCCGATGTGGCGACGATCGGCGTGGGCGAGGGGACATGGCCGACGATGCGCGCCACCCTTGCCCGGATCGGCATCGACGAGACCGATTTCCTCGGGCGGTGCGACGCGAGTTTCAAACAGGGGTCGCGCTTCGACGGCTGGGCCAGCGGCGCGGCGGGCGACCGCTATTACCACCCGTTCACCGCGCCCGCCGACGTGCCGATCCACGACCTGATCGCGGCATGGAACCCGCAGGCGGGCGATTTCGCGTCCTTCGCCTGCGCGCAGCCGGATATCTGCCGCGACGATCTCGCCCCCAGACAGGCGGCGATGCCCGGCTATGCGGGGGCACTCAACTACGGCTATCACCTCGACGCGGCGAAGCTGGCGGCGATGCTGCAAGCCCATGCGACGACCCGGCTGGGCGTGCGCCATCTCCGCGACCATGTGACCGCCGTGGAGGCCGCAGCGAACGGCGATGTCGCCGCCGTCGTTACCCGTGACCATGGCGCGGTGGCGGGCGACCTGTTCCTCGATTGCACCGGCCATGCCGCGCTGCTGATCGGCGGGCATTGCGGCGTGCCGCTGATCGATCGCACCGGCGTGCTGTTCAACGATTGCGCGCTGGCGGTGCAGGTGCCGGTCGCGCCCGACAGCCCAATCGCGTCGCAGACCAACGCGACCGCGCATGACGCGGGCTGGATCTGGGACATCGGCCTGCCGCAGCGGCGCGGGGTCGGCTGCGTCTATGCCGGCGATTTCCTGAGCGACGAGGCGGCGGCGGCGACGCTGACCGGCTATCTCGCGCGCACCGCGCCGGGGGTCGATCCGGCGAGCCTGTCGTTCCGGCAGTTGCGCTTCCGCTCGGGGCACCGCGAACGGTTCTGGCAGGGGAACGTGCTGGCGATCGGGCTGTCGGCGGGGTTCCTCGAACCGCTGGAGGCATCGGCGATCGTGCTGATCGAACTGTCGCTCGACGCGCTGCTCGACGGGTTTCCGGCGGATCGGGACGCGATGGACCTGCATGCGCGGCGGTTCGACCGGCTGTTCCGCTATCGCTGGGACCGGATCGTCGATTTCCTGAAGCTGCATTACGTGCCCAGCCGCCGCGCGCAGCCCTATTGGCGGGCGCATCGCGAGGCTGCCTCGATCCCCGACTCCCTGCGCGAGTTGCTGGCATTGTGGCGCACCCAGCCGCCGACGCCCGCCGATCTGGCACAGGCGCAGGAGGTGTTTCCGGCGGCGAGCTATCAATATGTGCTCTATGGCATGGGTGTCGCCCCGCCGCCCGCGGGCCTGCTGCGCACCGCCGATGTCACCCCGGCGCTGGCCGAGGTCCGGCGACGCGCGCGGGCACTGGCGCAGCATCTGCCGACCAACCGTGCCTATCTGAACGCGCGCACCGCGCCAGCCGAGAACCGCCATGCCCGACCATGAACTGCTGAACGTCGCCCACCACCGCGAACTGCGCATCCGCCGCGAACGCAACGCCGAGCTGGGCGATGCGGTGATGACCGCGCTGGTCGTGCCCGACGAGTTCCGGCAGGTACAGGCGAGCTACCCGATCCTGTTCCGCCGCACGCCCGAGCGCGACGGCTATGTGGCGGTGGCGCTGTTCGGGTTCGAGGGCGGCGAGAACCTGTTTCTGGACGGCGACCGCTGGGACGCGCCGTACCTGCCGCTGTCGATCGATATCCAGCCGTTTCTGCTCAGCGGCGCCGCCGATGCGGAAGGCCCGCGCAAGGCGGTGATCGACCGCGCCAGCCCGCGCGTGTCGGGCGACGACGGCGTGCGCCTGTTCGATCGCGATGCGCGCCCGACGCCCTATCTGGAAGCGGTGCTGGCCCGGCTCGGCGCGCTGGACGCGGGCTATCGCGGCAGCGCGGGCTTCTTCGCCGCGCTGGAGGCGCATGGCCTGCTCGAACCCTTCACGCTGGAGGTGACGCTGAACGGCGGGGCGACGCACCGGCTGGTCGGCTTCCACACCATCGCCGAAGAGGCGTTGCAGGCGCTGGACGGCGCGGCGCTGGCGGCGCTCCAGCGGGACGGGCATCTGCTGCCGATCTATATGGCGGTGGCATCGCTCGCCAATTTCCCCGCGCTGATCGCGCGCAAGAACCGGGTGGCGGGTGGCTGACATCTTCGCGACCATGGCGCGCGTGCCCGAGGTGCGCGTGGGCGATGCCGCCGATCTCGACCGGCAGCTGCGCGCCGCGACCGCGCCGTTCGTGGTGCGCGGCCTCGTGGCTGACTGGCCGCTGGTACAGGCGGCGCAGGAGTCGGCGGAAGCGGCGCGGGCCTATCTGCTGGCGCATCACCGCGACCTGCCGTTTCCGGTATCGGTCGGGCAGCCCGGCGGCGACGGGCGGCTGTTCTACGACGATGCGATGCGGATGAACTTCGCCATGGCCAAGGCGAAGCTGCCCGACATCTTCGCCGAACTGGCGCGCGAGGAGACGGCGGAACGCCCGCGCCCGCTCTACCTCGCGTCGATCGACGTGCGCGGCTATTTCGACGGGCTGCACGCGGCGAACCATGTGCCGCTGGGCGATCGGCAGCCGCTGGCCAGCATCTGGATCGGCAACCGCACCCGCATCGCCGCGCACAACGACCAGCCCGACAATCTCGCCTGCGTCGGCGCAGGGCGGCGGCGCTTCACCCTGTTCCCGCGCGACCAGTTCGCGAACCTCTATCTGGGGCCGGTGGATCATACCCCGGCGGGACGCACGGTATCGATGGTCGATTTCCACGATCCCGACTTCGATCGCTTTCCCCGCTTCCGCGACGCGCTCGACCATGCGCAGACCGCCGAGCTGGACGCGGGCGACGCGATCTTCATCCCCGCGCTGTGGTGGCATCATGTCGAGGGGCTGGCGGCGTTCAACATCCTCGTGAACTATTGGTGGCGCGATACCCCGCGCTGGCTGGGCGTGCCGCAGGACGTGCTGAACCACGCGATCCTCGGCATCCGCGACCTGCCCGCCGACCAGAAAGCCTATTGGCGGGCGATGTTCGATCATTATGTGTTCGACAATGACGCGGCGACGGTCGCCCATCTGCCCGAAGGAAAGCGCGGCGTGCTCGATCCGCTGACCCCCGAGACCGCCGACCGGCTGCGCAATTATCTGTTGCGGCAGCTCAGCCGATGAGCGCTGCTGCACCGTATCGCGTCGTCGTCGCGGGTGGCGGCACCGCGGGCTGGATGGCGGCGGCGGCGATCGCGCGGACGATGGGCCGCACGGTCGACATGACGCTGGTGGAATCGGAGGCGATCGGCACCGTCGGGGTCGGCGAATCGACCATCCCGCCGCTCGCCACCTACAACCGGCTGCTCGGCATCGACGAGGCGACGTTCATGCGCGCCACCTCGGCCACCTTCAAGCTGGGCATCCTGTTCGACGGATGGCGCGATGTCGGCAGCCGCTATTTCCATAGCTTCGGGACGACCGGGCGCGATCACTGGGCGGCGGGGTTCCAGCATTACTGGCTGCACGGGCGCACCCGTGGGCACGACCAGCCGTACGACGACTATTGCACCGAGCTGGTCGCGGCGATGCAGGGGCGGTTCGCGCATCTGCCGAACGACGGCACCAACTATGCCTATCAGCTCGATTCCGGCCTCTATGCCAAGTTCCTGCGCGCCCTGGCCGAAGCGGCGGGCACGCAGCGGATCGAGGGGAAGATCGCGAGCGTAGAGTTGCACGGCGAAAGCGGCGATATCGCGGCGCTGGTGTTGGCGGACGGCCAGCGGATCGAGGGCGAGCTGTTCCTCGACTGTACCGGCTTTAGGGCGCTGTTGATCGAGGGCGCGCTGCATGCCGGGTTCGACGACTGGACCCACTGGCTGCCGTGCGATGCGGCGATCGCGCTCCAGACGGATAGTGTCGCGCCGCCGGTGCCCTATACCCGTGCGATGGCGCATGACGCCGGGTGGCAGTGGCGGATTCCGTTGCAGCACCGCGTCGGCAACGGCCTCGTCTATTGCAGCCGCTATCTGTCGCGCGACGCCGCGCTCGACCGGCTGCTCGGCAATGTCGAGGGGGCGGTCCGGGCCGAGCCCAATTTCCTGCGCTTCACGACGGGCGCCAGGCGGCGGCAGTGGCATCGCAACTGCGTGGCGATCGGCCTGTCGGGCGGGTTCATGGAACCGCTGGAATCGACCAGCATCCACCTGATCCAGCGCGCGGTGCTGCGGCTGATCCGGCTGTTTCCGCAAGGGCGCATCAGCCCGGCGGACGTGGCCGAGTTCAACGACCAGCAGATGCAGGACATGGTGCAGATCCGCGACTTCCTGATCCTGCACTACAAGGTCACCGACCGGCGCGATTCACCCTTCTGGCGGCAATGCGCCGCGATGGACGTGCCCGATACCCTCGCGCAGAAGATCGCGCTGTTCCGCGAGAGCGGCCGCGTGTTCCGCCGCAACGAGGAACTGTTCGGCGAGAACAGCTGGGTGCAGGTGATGCTGGGGCAGGGGATCACCCCCGCCGCGTGGCATCCGATCGCGGCGAAGCTCAGCGACGAGGAACTCGACCGGCTGCTGGGGATGGTCCGCCGCGGCGTGGCCGATGCGGTGGCGACGATGCCGCCGCACGGCGCGTATGTCGCACGCTATTGCGGCGCGGAGGCTCCGCACTGATGGCGCGGCGCAGGCAGGGGGTGACGATCAAGCATGTCGCGGCGGATGCGGGCGTCTCGCTCCAGACGGTCAGCCGCGTCATCAACAAGGAGCCCAATGTCCGCCCCGAAATGGCCGAGCGGGTGCAGGCGGCGATCGATCGGCTGGGCTATGTCCCCTCGATCGCGGCGCAGCGCATGGGCGGATCGCGATCGCGGCTGATCCTCGCGCTCAACGACCGCGACCGGACCATCGCCGACTGGCGCAAGCGCGAGGGTGCCGACTGGGTCGACCAGATGCTGCTGGGCGGCATGCTGACCTGCGCCGAGCACGGCTATCGCCTCATCATCGAACTGGTCGACACGCACAGCGACCATATCCGCCGCGAACTGTCGGCGGCGCTGGCGGCGCTGCAACCCGACGGCGTGATCCTGACCCCGCCGCATTCGCAGGACGCGCTGATCCTCGACCTGCTGGCGGCGCAGGGGATCGGCATCGCCCGCATCGGATCGCTGACGCCGGGGCCGGGCGTGTCGCTGACGATGGACGACGAAGGCGCGGCGCGGCTGGCGACCGAGCATCTGCTGGCGCTCGGCCATCGCCGGATCGGCTTCATCGCCGGGTCGGCGGAATATGAACTGAGCGGCTGGCGCGTCACCGGCTGGGCCGGTGCGATGGCGGCGGCGGGGCTGGCGACCGACCTGCTGGCCGCAGGCGACTTCGGCTATGCCAGCGGGCGCGCGGCGGCGGAAGCGCTGCTGGCGGCGCGCAGTCCGCCGAGCGCGATCATCGCCAGCAACGACCAGATGGCGCTGGCGACGCTCGACCTCGCCCGCGAACGCGCGCTTGTCGTACCGGGCGACCTGTCGCTCGTCAGCTTCGACGACACGCCGGTCGTCCGCTTCGCCCATCCGCCGCTGACCGCGGTGGTCCAGCCGGTCGCGGAGGTGACGGCGCGCGCGGTCGAACTGCTGATCGCCGCGCAGGGTGGGGAGGCGATGCCCGCGCGGCCGGTGTCCGTCCCCGCGACGCTGGCGGTGCGCGGATCGACCGCGCGTCCGGCGCCTGCCCTGCGCGCGGGAGGCTGAGTCCGCTTGGGCCGAAGCAGCGTCCGCCCGGCGACATTGCCGCGCGCAAACGCCGTGATTCCGTAGCGTCGCCGGTTCGTTACAAATGGTTGCACTACCGGAATGGCCTCTTGCCCCAACGGGTCTTGCGTGCATGCCCCCCTGCCATGCATCGATAGTATAACGAATCAGGGAGGCGCGCAGGCATGGCGGACACTCGCCCGGGGATTCGGGCCTTTGCCGGTTGGATCAGGCTGGTCCTGGCACCGGACGCCGCATTCGTGCGGCTGGCGATCATCTACGGCGTCGCGATCTCGCTGCTGACGCTGGCGACGCCGATTTCGGTGCAGGTGCTCATCAATTCGGTCGCCAATACCGCGCTGCCCGCGCCGCTGTTCACGCTGGCCGGGCTGTTGTTCCTGCTGCTGCTGTTCGCGGGGACGCTGGCGGCGTTCCGCATCCACCTGCTGGCGCTGTTCGAGCGGCGGCTGTTCGCCCGGATCGTCGCGGAGATCACCGTGCGCGCCGTCCATGCGCAGAACCCGTTCTTCGCCGACAACCGCAACAACGACCTGTTCAACCGCTATTTCGATCTGGTGACGGTGCAGAAGGCGCTGCCCAGCCTGTTGATCGGCGCGTTCACGATCATGTTGCAGGGCGCGGTCGGGCTGGTCGTCACCAGCTTCTATCACCCGTTCTTCCTCGCCTTCAACGTGGTGCTGGTGCTGGCGCTGTTCGCGATCTGGCAGATCTGGGCGTCGGGCGCGATCCGCAGCGCGGTGGCGATGAGCCATGCCAAGCACAAGGCGGCGCACTGGCTGGAGACGGTCGGCGGGTCGAACGGCTTCTACAAGTCCAGCCGCCACCTCGACTTCGCGATGGACCGGTCGGAAGCGGTGACGGCTAACTATGTCGCGGCGCACCGGCGGCATTTCCGCTACACCTTCTCGCAGACGCTGGCGCTGCTGTTCGTCTATGCCACGGCCAGCGCCGCGCTGCTGGCGCTGGGCGGCTGGCTCATCATCCAGAACCAGCTGTCGATCGGCCAGCTGGTCGCCGCCGAGCTGATCCTGTCGGGCGTGTTCTACGGCATCGCCCAGTTCGGCCCGTATCTGGAGGCGCTGTACGATCTTGCCGCCGGGCTGGAGGAGCTGTCGCTGTTCTGGGAGGTGCCGCAGGAGGCGGGCAGGCGCGAGGGCGACGGCCCCGCCGACGGATCGATCCGTCTGTCGGGCGTCGAGCAGGACGGCTATCGCCTCGACTTCGCGGTGGCGGCGGGCGAGCAGCTGGCGATCGTCGCCGCGCCGGGCGTGGAGCGGACCGTCATCATGCTGCTCAAGCGCCACCAGACCCCGGCGCGCGGGCTGGTGATCGTCGGCGGGCGCGACATCGCCGGGTTCGACATGTACCGGCTGCGCGCCGAGGTGATGGTGCTCGACCGGCCGAGCTTCGTCGAGATGTCGATCCGCGAATACCTCACCCTCGCTGCATCCGGCGATGCGGCGCGGATGGTCGAGGCGCTGGAGACGGTGGGCCTTGCCGAGCGGCTGGGCGGATTGCCCGACGGGCTCGACACGGTGATATCGACCTCGGGCTGGCCGCTGTCGGTGGGCGAGTTGATGGCGCTGCGCCTGTCCGCCGCGCTGCTGGCGCGCCCCAAGCTGCTGGTCCTCTCGCCGCTCTACGACCTGCTGCCGACGCGGCGGGTGGATACGGTGCTCGAGCGGCTGCGGGGTACGACCACCGTGCTCCAGTTCACCCGCCGGCCGCAGGGGCTGGCGCGCGACGGCAGGCTGTGGCTCGGCACGCAGCAGCAGCGGCGCTGCGCCGACGAGCGCGAACTGATCGACCTGGCCAGCGAAGGAGGTAGCGATGTCCTTCCAGCCTGACCAACTCGCCCATTTCCCCACGCTGGCGGGCCTGCGCCCGCCGCGCGCGACGCGCGTCCTCGCGTGGATGATCGTCGTCGGCATCGCGACGGTCGCGGCGGTCCTGTTCCTCGTGCCGTGGGTGCAGACCTCGGCAGGCAACGGCCAGGTCGTGGCGCTCAATCCCGACGACCGCGTGCAGGACGTGACCGCGCTGGTGCCGGGCCGCGTCGAGCAATGGTATGTCCGCGACGGCGACACGGTGCGCCGGGGACAGCCGATCGCGCGGATCGTCGACAACGACCCCGAACTGCTCACCCGCCTCGCCGCCGAGCGCGCGCAGGTGGTGGCCGAGATCGGGGCGGCGGAACAGGCGCTGGCGACGGCGCAGATCGACGTGGGGCGTTCGGGCCAGTTGCTGGCCGAGGGCCTTGCCGCCCGGCGCGATTACGAGGCGGCGCTCATCAAGGTCGCCGACCACCGCGCCAAGCTGGCCGAGGCGCGGGCGAAGCTCAGCCGCGTCGATGTCGCGCTGAAGCGCCAGTCGGTGCAGACGGTCAATTCGCCGCGCGACGGGCGCATCCAGTCGATCGACGCCGCCGCCGGTGCCACGCTGCTGTCGGCGGGCGACCGGCTGGCGACGCTGGCCCCGGCACGGGCGGTGCGCGTCGTCGAGCTGATGGTCGACGGTCGCGACATCGCGATCATCCGGACCGGCCGTCCGGTGCGCCTTGCGTTCGAGGGGTGGCCCGCGATCCAGTTCAGCGGCTGGCCGTCGGTCGCGCGCGGCCTGTTCGCGGGGCGGGTGCGCTCGATCGACCCTTCGGCGCAACTGACCGGACTGTTCCGGGTGCTGGTCGAACCGATGCCCGGCGCGGCCCCGTGGCCGAGCGACGATTACGTCCGGCTGGGCGGCAAGGTGCGCGGCTGGATCCAGGGCGAGACGGTCAGCGTCGGCTATGAACTGTGGCGGCAGCTCAACGACTTCCCGCTCGAATTCCGCCGCCCGGCGGACGAGGCGAAGAAGGTGGCGCCCGATCCGGTCGCGAAGGTGAAGAAATGATCCGCGCGTTCGTGACTGCCGTGGCGCTGCTGGCGGCGCTGCCGTGCGCCGCCGAACCGCTGACGCTCGACACGGTGCTGCGCTCGTCGGCGACGCATGCGCCCGCGATCCTCGAGGCGATCACCCGCGAGCGGCAGGCCGATGGCCGCCGCCTGACCGCGGAAGGGGCATTCGACCTGCTGTTCGAGGGCGATGCCAAGTCGCGCCCGCTCGGCTATTACGACGGCACCGTCGTCGAAGGATCGGCGACCCGCCCGCTCGCCACCAACGGCGGTGCGCTGTACGGCAACTATCGCGTCTCGCGCGGTACCTTTCCGGTCTATGAGGACAAGTCGTACACCAACCGGCTGGGCGAGGTGAAGGTCGGCACGGTGTTCGCGCTGATGCGCGACCGGCTGATCGACGAGCGGCGCGGGCGGCTGGGGCTGGCCGAGCGCGATATCGACGTCGCCCGGCTCGACCGCGAGATGGTGGCGATCGGGGTACAGCGCCGCGCGATCGACGCCTATCAGGCATGGGTCGCGGCGGGGATGCGGGTGCGGGTCTATCGCGACCTGCTGGGGCTGGCGACCGCGCGGCAGGCGTCGATCGAGCGGCAGATCACGCTGGGCGCGCGGCCCGATATCCTGAGCGTCGAGAACCGTCAGAACATGGTCCGCCGCCAGACGCTGCTCGCCCGCGCCGAACAGGAACTGGCGACGGCGGCGAATGCGCTGTCCTTCTACCTGCGCGACGAAGCGGGCGAACGCCTCGTCCCCGCCGCCGACCGCTTGCCCGACCGCTTTCCCGAACTGCGCCTGCCGTTGCTCGGCGGCGACCTGACGCGGCGGATCGACCGGCCCGATCTCCGCTCGATCCTCGTCAAGCTCGAACAGAATGAGGTCAAGCGGCTGCTGGCGGAGAACGAGCTGCGGCCCCGGCTCGACGTGAAGGGCGAACTGGCGAAGGATATCGGGCCGGTGGGGCTCGGCGGACCGAACCGCACGCCCACCGAAGGGATCGTCGGCCTGCGCTTCTCGATGCCGCTGGAGCGGCGGGCGGCGCGCGGCAAGATCGCCGAGGCGGCGGCGGAGGCCGACGGGCTGCGCCTGCGCCAGCGGCTGATCGAGGACCAGATACTGGTCGAGGTCAACGGCCTCGCGATCCAGGCGACCACCGCCGACCGGCTGGTGGCGCTGGCCCGCGACGAAACCGCGCTCGCCGACCGCATGGCCGACGCCGAGCGCCGCCGGTTCCAGCTGGGCGCCAGCGACTTCCTCGTGGTCAACCTGCGCGAGGAAAGTGCCGCGGACGCGCGCCTGCGCCAGCTCGACGCCGAATACCGCCGCTCCACCGCCCGCGCCGAACTGGTGGCGGCGACGGCGGATCGCGATCAACTGGGGCTGTAGCGGCGGGGAGTGGAGCGGGCGAGGGCGTCCCGTTCCAGTGTCTTGCTGCACCGGACGCCACGGAAATCCGCGGTTCGTGGCTCGTCCGATCAGCCTCGTGCTGCCGGTTGGCGTCCGTTGCAACGCGCAACCCCGGGACGGGCAACGCGGCCATGGTGGAGGAGCCGCGTCCGGCGCTATAGTCCGGCAAGCGCATCGGGCCGGACGCGATCCAGCAGGGCAAGCCCGGGTCGTGCGGCGCGTTCCAGATCCGCGCATGCACGGCGGGACCGGCGGAAGCAGTGCCGCAGGGTTGCCCTGTTGGTCCCTGCGGCATCTGGCACGCTATGGGCGGTGCGGATCGTCGGGTGGTCCGCCGTGGCGGTGGAGCGAAACCAGGGCCGCCGCCTTGGGATCATAGACCATGCCCGCCAGCGTCCCGTCCGCGATGCGGGCGACGATTTCGTCGACGATGGGCAGCGGCACCAGGAACCATTCGCGCGGACGAACCGGCTTGCCGAAGCGATCGGCAATCTCGACGTCGAAGCGGACGGGGTCGAGGACGCGGTGGACCAGCGCCTCCAGCCGGGCGCGGTGTACGTCGTACAGCTTGTAGGTGGCGACCACGTCCACCCCGGCCAGCAGATAGGTGGCGTCGTCGGCGGCACCGGCGATGCGCGCCTCGACCGATCCGCCGGTGATGCCAATCTTGTGGACGAGGTTGCGGTGCGCAGCGATCATGGGATGCGTCGAGCGGCTGCGCAGGACATAGAGCGTCCCGGTCGGCAGGTGATCGGGTTCGACCTCGACCGATGTGGCGCCGTCGAACAGCGGCCCGGCGCCCGGCTCGGTGATCCGGCGGCCGCCCTCGTCCTTGTAGAGCGCGCGCTGGAGCGAGCGGAGCAGCAGGTCGCTTTCGGTGCCGTTGGAATAGATCACGCGCAGGCGGGCGTCGGTGTCGCCGTTGGGTGCCGCGATCGGCTCGCCCACCTCGGCCACATAGGCGATCTGCCCGCCGACGATGAAGAACTCGCCGGGTTTGATGTCGGCCTTGGACATGCCGAGGTCGCGGACGAAGGGCCGCGTGGTGCGGATGCCCGCCGCGATTTCGGTCTGCACCCGGTCGAACAGCGGCCTGAACGTCGCGAAATCCGCGCAGCGTCTGGCGCTGGCGACCTCCTCGGCGGCCTGGCGATCCGTATGGGAGCGGACGTTGCGCAGCCGGGTGATGTCGTTCGATCCGTCGGCTTCGATGCCCAGCTCGGCCAGCAGCGCGCCGTCGTCGAGATCGTCGATCGCATCGGCATCGGCCGCGCCGTCCAGCAGGCCGTGCACGTCCATCTCCGCCAGCAGTTCGCGGCAGTCGGCCTGCGCGCGCAGCCGGTCGAGCCGCACGGCGTAGAGCCGCTCGAAGATATCGCGGCCCGCGCCATGCTGCGGCACGCGGCCGTGTTCCTCGCGGAAGCGCACGATATCCTCGAAGCCCGCGATGATCCGTTCCTCACGCGGGGTGCGGGCGCGGACCTTTTTGGGAGTGAGGTCGACACCCAGTTCGGCGAGGAGTTCGTCGTCGGTCAGCTCAGACATGCGCCGCCCCCGCAGCCTGGGCCTTGGCGCGGAAGCGGGCGAAGGCGGCGACGCCCTCCGCCAGCTGGCGCTCCCACGGATCCTGCGACGTCGCCTCGGGCGCGCGGCCGCGTTCGCGCTTCCACTGGAGCGCGCGGATCGCGAAGGCGCGTGCCTCTTCCTCGGTCAGCGTCGTCTTGCGCGCGGAGATCGCGGCCTGCACCTGGCGCAGCGTGCTTTCGTTCATCGCCTTGGCGAGGATCGCACAGGCGGCATCGAACGGGTTGATCCGGTCGATCAGGTCGATGTCGAGCTCGCGCACGTTCATGAACTTGCGGACGCCGTCGACGAACGAGGTGTTCGCCTTCAGCTCGCCCGATCCGTCGTCGGTCGCCGTCTCGGTGACGATCCTCGCCGCCTGTTGCGTGATGTTGAGCGCGGCGATGGCGTGCTGGCGGATCGCCTCCCGGTCCGTCTCGCTGAGGTCGGGGTAGCGGTCGCGGACGATCTTGCCCATGCGCACCTGGGTCAGTTCCTCGGGCACCACCTCGGGATCGAACAGGCCGCGTTCGATCGCCTGGCGGTCCTGGATGAAGCTGGTGATGACCTCGTTGATGTCCTCGGCACAGATGCGCTTGCCCTCTGCCGAGCCGGGCAGCAGCAGGTCCTTCAGCTCGAAATGGAACTGGCCGCGTTCGTCGTTGAAGCCGACATTGGTGCGGCCTTGCTGATAGCCGTCGGGACCATAGTCGAACCCGTCCTTCGGCCCGGCATCCTTCGGCGTGAACTCGAAACGCGGGGCCAGCACCTGTTCCATCAGCAGGCTGGCGGCGATCGCCTTGAGCGTATCGTTGACCGCTTCGGCCACCACGTCGTCGGCGGCGGCGGGTTCGGCGATCAGGTTGGTGAAGCGCGCGACCGTCTTGCCCGGCGCGTCGCGGGTGGCGCGGCCGATGATCTGGATGATCTCGGTCAGGCTGGCGCGATAGCCGACGGTCAGCGCATGTTCGCACCAGATCCAGTCGAACCCCTCCTTCGCCATGCCGAGCGCGATGATGACGTCGACATGGTAGCGGTCGCTCCGCGCCTCCGGGCTTTTCAGGGCCGCCGCCACGCGGTCACGCTTCGCGGGATCGTCGTCGACCAGATCGGCGACCCTGATCGTCGCGCCCGCCGCCGTCTCGATCAGGTGGAAGCCGGTTTGCGCGTCGGTGCCCTTCCATCGCCCGAGGTGATCCATGATCTCCTCGACCTCGCGATGCTTGTCCTTGGTGCTCTCGCGGCTGTTGACGCTGGGGATATGGACGATCGTCTTGACGCCCGGATCGAGCAGGTCGTTGATCTTGTCGATATAGCGCCCGGTGTAGAAGCTGTAGGCGATGTCGAGCGTCTTGAGCCAGCGATAGCCGTTGAGCTGTTCGTAATAGGTGTAGGTGACGGTGGTGAACTTCGCCTCGTCCTCCGCCGACAGCACCGCCACCGCATCGCCGCGGAAATAGCTGCCGGTCATCGCGACCAGATGCACCTTGTCGCGCGCGATCAACTGGCCCAGTTGTGCGCCCAGCCGGTTCTCCGGGTTCGCCGAGACGTGGTGGAACTCGTCCACCGCGATCAGCCGCCCGTCGAACGCTTCGATCCCCAGCGCGTCGATCGCGAAGCGGAAGGTGGCGTGGGTGCAGACCAGCACCGTGTCGTCGCTGCCCAGAAACTCGCCGACCGCCTTCACCTTCGACTTGGCGACCTTCACGTCGTCGGCGCCGGGCGTGTTGCACAGGTTCCAGTGCGGCTTCACCCTCCAGTCGGCCCAGAAGCCGTGCGCCGACAGCGGCTCGTCGGCGAAGCTGCCGCCGATCGAGCGTTCGGGGACGACGATGATCGCCTGTCTGACGCCCTGGTTGTGCAGCTTGTCGAGCGCGATGAACATCAGCGCGCGCGATTTGCCCGACGCGGGCGGCGACTTGATGAGCAGATACTGCTCGCCGCGATGCGCATAGGCGCGCGCCTGCATCGGCCGCATGCCGAGTTCGTTGGCGCTGGAGGAGGCGCCGGTGCGGCCGGTGACGAGGCGGACGGCCGGAATCGAACTTGGGGGGATGATGCTGGAGGTCATTCGTTGAACAGCTCGCTATGGGTGCCGGCGCGGACGAAATCGACCGTGCCGCTTTTGCCGGCCGCGTCATCGACCTGATAGATCAACAGGAAGTCGCCGCCGACATGGCATTCCCGAAAATCCGACCAGTCGCCCTTCAGCGGGTGATCCTTCCATTCGGGGCCGAGCGGTCCGTCGTTGGCGATCAGCAGGAGGATGACCGACTTCAGCAGCCGCATGTCGTAGCGGTCGGATCGATTCAGCCGCGCCCGGTCCTTGGTGAAGGATTTCCGGTAGGTGCAGGCGCGCGGATGCCGCGCGCGTTTACTCCCCGCGCTCAAGGGCGGCGAACATCTCGTCGGCGTTGCTGAAACGCGGCCTGGCACGCCCGGCCTTGATGTCTTCCATCATCCGGCGGGACTCTTCCATCGCCGCGCGCGTTTCCTCGTTGGGCACCTTCAATTCCAGCGGAAAGGCCTGGTCGGCGACGATGCGGTGGAACAGCAGCCGGACGGCGTCCGCCGTCGACAGCCCGATCGCGTCGAGCGCCGCCGTCGCCTGCGCCTTCAATTGCTCGTCCATCCGGACGTGGAGCATGGACGTCGCCATCATCGCCTCCCTTGTATCTCAATTGCGATACATAATGGATCGTCGCCCTTCGATCAAGCGGCCTGCGGAGCGGTCGCCGCCCTCACGCCGCCTTCTTGCCACGCGGCTTGGCCTTCGACCCCTTCGGCCCGGCATTGGCGGTCATCCGGGTGTAGAGGTCGAACAGCTTTTCCAGCCGTTCGGTATCGTTGCGGAAGCGGCGGCCGATATAGATGCGCTCCAGCACCTCGTCATTCTCGTCATGCGCGCGGCGCAGGTCGTCCGGCATGTTGTCCGGGTCGTAGAGGTCGGCGATGGTCGCGGGGAAATGCGCCTCGCGCGCGAGCAGGATGTTCTCGGCGGTGCGGGTGAGATCGGCCTTGTCCTGTTCGGTGAGCTTGGGGACGGGGAAGGTGTTCCAGCCGAGGGTGTTGGAGTAGGAGAAGTCGGTACGCATCCTCGCGCAGACCGTGCCGATCCAGACCCAATGCAACCGTGACGCAACTAGAGCTAGGTTCCAGAGTGGCGCATCGTGAATAGCAAAGCACTTGAAACTCACCACCGCAGGTGCCGAAATAACATCGCAAGGAAGGTACTGCCTATTCTCCGAACTTGTTTGCGGAACTGCGATGAAATAATTCTCCGATTCGACTTGGTCACGAAACCGATATGGTGATTTCACTAAGGCTGCCGCGGTGCTGTCGGTAGGCTTCGCAATGCGGTCTGCAAAAACCGCTTCGAACCGACGTTGAAAATCCGGTACTTCTGACGCTCTTTCGGCATCGGGTTCCCGAACCCAGATGCACATTCGTGGCGTGGCGTAAATCACCTCAGTCGAGCCATAGTACGGTCGGATGAATTCTTCGGATCGCCGGTCTTTTGAAATTATGTCGCGCGCGTCCTGACGAGAAAATATCAAATCAGCTGCGTAATAGGGGTGATTTCCGAAATTCATTTTCGCAAGATCGGATAACGGTACTGATGAGGCATGAACAAATATGTCTTGTGCCGCAGCGAGATAACCATTGATATTCGGAATTATCCGAGCTGTGACGCCATCATCACCCTCTTCGAACAGCGTTGCGCTGGCTAGCGATGCTGAAGCTGACGCAATTCCTACAATAACCACGGTGATTCCGGCGTTATGCGCCGCCAGATTTGCCCATTTGAAAGACGTATGAGCAAAAATAATCTTCTGACCTAGTGCAAGGATCGCTGGCCAAATAATAGGCACCTGTCCACCTTGACAAACGGTATTAGTCGAAACGAACGCAGCCGCGCTGCCCCCAACCTTCAGCAATTGCGCAGCCTTCAGGAACCACCCAGCCACATAATCCAAATTTCCCCAACGTTTCATGATCGGAGAAAAAACCAGTTCTAGATCGGCCTTTTGATCAGATGACTGTTTATTATAGCCAGAATAGGGTGGGTTTCCGCAGAGGTAGGTCTCAGCAGACGCAGCAGGACTTAGCGAACTTTCATCCAACGCCAACCGCCCGGTCGGCCCGCCAAGATCATGCTCCGCCCCCGACGCACCCTGCACCGGCGGACACACCTCCAGCCAGTCCAGCCGCAACGCATTCCCCACCGTGATCTGCCCCGTCTTGTGCAGCGGCAGCACCATCGCGCGCGCTTCCTGCTGGCTGAGGTACAGGCAGTCCGCCTGGAACTCGGCGATCAGCAGCGCGAGGCGGGCGATCTCGGCGGCGAAGCCCTTGATCTCGATGCCGTAGAAGTTGCTCAAGGGGATGACGCTGCGCCGCTCGTCCAGCTTCAGATTGGCCTCGCCGCCCAGCCGCTCGACGATCGCCGCCTCGATCGCGCGCATCTCCTTGTACGCGATGACGAGGAAATTGCCCGATCCGCACGCCGGATCGAACACGCGGATGTGCGCCAGCCGCCGCCGCAGGTTGCGCAGTTTCTGGCGGCTGTCGCCCGCCGCCTCCAGCTGCTCGCGCAGGGAGTCGAGGAACAGCGGGTTCAGCACCTTCAGGATGTTGGGCACGCTGGTATAGTGCATGCCCAGCTCGCCGCGCTCGCCGTCGTCGGCGACCGCCTGGATCATCGATCCGAAGATGTCGGGGTTGATCTCCTTCCAGTCCAGCTCGCCCGCGCGCAGCAGGTACGCGCGCGCGGTGCGGCTGAAGCGCGGGCTTGTCGTCGCGCCGGTGAACAGGCCGCCGTTCACGTAAGGGAAGACGTCGGCATAGGGCCGGATGCCCGCCGCGCGGCGATAGCGGTCGTCGAGATTGCCCTGATGCGTGACCGGCGTGTCCATCGCGCGGAACAGCTCGGTCAGCACCTCGTGCGTGTTGCCCCATTGCCCGTCGCCGCCGCCGTGCCCGGCATGGCTCATCTGCGTGATGGTGGCGGTGAACTGGTTCTCGCGGAAGATGCCGGTATCCTCGGCGAAGAAGCAGAAGATCAGCCGCGCCATGAACTGGTTCAGCGCGTGCCGCCGTTCCTCGGTCGCCCAGTCGGGATTGTCCTTCAACAGCTCGACATACAGCTTGTTGAGCCGCCCCGTCGCCTTCACGTCGATGGGGTTGTTCTTGATCTCCTTGACCGTCGAGATTCCGGCAAGCGGCAGGAAGGTCGCGAAGTGGCGCGGCAGGTCGGCATAGGCGCAGGCGATGACGTCGCCGCCGACCAGATCCTCGGCCTCCACCGTCTCGCCGTCGGTGGCGAGGAGGAACTTGGCCCTGGCGCTGGCGGTCCTGGGGCTGGCGCGCAGCGCGGCGAGCGTCGCGCCGACTTCGCCTGCGGGGGCGATGCCGATATGGATGTTGTTGCGTTGCAGGACGCCGCCGACGTCGGACTGGTTGGTGCCGTTCTTCGTCGCGCGCAGCCGGTCGACGGTCGCCTTCTTCGCACCGAACGCGGTGATGAACTGGTAGGGGAATTCGGCGGCGTCGAACGGCTGCTGGACGAGGTCGGATACGGCTTCTTCGATTTCGACGGCGTTCATCGGGGGCGACGGGTCCAACGTGCTGGCCCGCATCGGCGGGGCTGATTCATCGGCGGACGATAGGTCATGTCCGCCCGATAGTCATCGCCCGTCGTGCCGCGTTCCGCAGGAGGCCCGCCGCGACCCTGCCGCCGTCGAGCCGGAAAGCCGTCGCCGGCCCCGGCTACTCGTCGGGACGTATCCGCGGGACGGAACGGCGGATATATGGGGGTTCAGGCTGCCGGTGGAGCGGGTGAAGGGAATCGAACCCTCGTCGTAAGCTTGGGAAGCTTCTGCTCTACCATTGAGCTACACCCGCGTCGGGCTGGCCGTGTACCGTCTTACGGGGCGGTGCGCAAGCCGGTGTGTGCGAGGGCATCCGCCAGCGCATCGGCGACCGGTTCGGCCAGCAGCGTCGCCGCATCGGCATGCGGCGCGGCCAGCAGCCCCAGCGTGCGGCGATGGGCGAACCCTTCCAGCGGCACCCGCGCCACGCCGGGGCTGCGAAAGCCGTCGGGCATGACGGTGACGCCCAGCCCCGCGCGGACATAGCCGAGCGCGCGGTCGTCGCTGGTGGTGCGCGCGGGGAAGGGCGGGCGGACGCCGCGCGCGGTGAAGAAGCGGCTGGTCTCTCCCAGCAGTTCGCAGTGGCGGCGCACGATCATCGGATCGTCGACCAGCTCCTCCGCCCGGATCTGCGCCCGTCCGGCCAGCCGGTGCGCGGCGGGCAGCGCCAGCGCATAGCCTTCGTCGAGCAGCACCCGTGCGGCGGCGGGCGGATCGTCGTCGCGCAGCGCCAGCAGCGCGAGGTCGATCCGCCCGCGCGCCAGCCGCTCGCGCAGTTCGCGGTCGCGGCCCTCGACGATCTCGATGCGGCGCTCGTCGCCCGTGCGTGCCAGTGCCGCCTCGATCCAGTGCGCGGGCGTGGTGACGAGCACGCCGAGCCGGAGCGTCGCCGCCGTGCCGCTGTCGGCCACCGCGCGCTCGGCCCCGGCGAAGCCCGCCTCGATCGAACGGGCATAGCCGAGCAGCCGCGCACCCGCCGGGGTCAGCGCCACGCGGCGGTTGGTGCGATCGAACAGCGGCCGGCCGAGCGCCTTCTCCAGCTTGGCGATGCCGACCGACAGCGTGGGCTGCGACACGTTGCAGGCCGCAGCGGCGCGCGAGAAATTGCCGCTGTCCACCACGCTCAGGAAATAGCGCAGGTGATAGCGGTCGATCATAGACGCCATCTATAGCATGGCACGCCTTCTTTCAATTTTGGACCGGGGCGGCCTTCGGGTAGCATGACCGCAAAACATAATCCGGAGAGAGACATGGCGGCGCTCGACTTTGCCCTGGGCGAGATGGCGGACACGATCCGCGACACGGTGCGGCGCTTCGCGCGCGACCGGATCGATCCGATCGCGGTGGCGGTCGATGCCGAGGACCGCTTCGCGCGCGAGCTGTGGCCGGTGATGGGCGAGATCGGGCTGCACGGCATCACCGTGGAGGAAGCGGACGGCGGGCTGGGGCTCGGCTATCTCGAACATCTGATCGCGTGCGAGGAGATCAGCCGGTCGTCCGCCGCGATCGGGCTGAGCTACGGCGCGCATTCCAACCTGTGCATCAACCAGATCCGCCGTTGGGCGACCCCGGAGCAGAAGGCGAAGTATCTGCCCAAGCTCATCTCGGGCGAGCATGTCGGCAGCCTCGCCATGTCGGAGGCGGGCGCGGGGTCGGACGTGGTGTCGATGAAGCTGCGCGCAGACAAGGTGGACGGCGGCTGGCGGCTGAACGGCACGAAGTTCTGGATCACCAACGCGGCCTATGCCGACACCTTGGTCGTCTATGCCAAGACGGCGCCCGATGCGGGATCGAAGGGGATCACCGCGTTCCTGATCGAAAAGGGGTTCGCCGGGTTCTCGATCGGGCAGAAGATCGACAAGCTCGGCATGCGCGGGTCGCCGACCGCCGAGCTGGTGTTCGACGATTGCTTCGTGGCGGACGAACAGGTGATGGGGCCGCTGAACGGCGGGGTGAAGGTGCTGATGTCGGGCCTCGACTATGAGCGCGTCGTGCTCTCGGGCATCCAGATCGGGGTCATGCAGGCGTGCCTCGACACGGTGCTGCCCTATGTCCGCGAACGCAGGCAGTTCGGGCGGCCGATCGGCGAGTTCCAGCTGATGCAGGCCAAGGTCGCCGACATGTATGTCGCGCTCAATTCCGCGCGCGCCTATTGCTATGCGGTGGCGAAGGCGTGCGACGCGGGGCAGACGACGCGCTTCGATGCGGCGGGGTGCATCCTGCTGGCGTCCGAAAGCGCGGTGAAGGTCGCCAATGAGGCGATCCAGGCGCTGGGCGGGGCGGGCTATACCAGGGACTGGCCGGTCGAGCGCTACTGGCGCGACGCCAAGCTGCTCGACATCGGGGCAGGCACCAACGAGGTGCGGCGGATGCTGATCGGGCGCGAGCTGGTGTCGCACGACGCCCCGCGGGTGCAGTAATGCCGGTCCTGCGCTCGCTCGCCGATCCGGCGTCCGCCGACTTCGCCGCCAATGCCGCGCACAACCGCGCGCTGCTGGAAGAATTGCAGGCGCGGACGGCGCGCACGGCGCTGGGTGGTCCGGCGCAGCACCGCGCGCGGCATGTCGCGCGCGGCAAGCTGATGCCCCGCGACCGGATCGACCGGCTGCTCGACCCCGGCGCGCCGTTCCTCGAGGTCGCCGCGCTGGCGGCGAACGGGATGTACGACGATGCCGCGCCGGGCGCAGGCGTGATCGTCGGGATCGGCCGGGTGCAGGGCCGCGAGTGCATGGTCGTCGCCAACGATCCGACCGTGAAGGGCGGCGCGTACTTCCCGATGACGGTCAAGAAACACCTGCGCGCGCAGGAGATCGCGCGCGAGAACCGCTTGCCGTGCATCTATCTGGTCGACAGCGGCGGCGCGAACCTGCCGCATCAGGCGGAGGTGTTTCCCGACCGGGAGCATTTCGGCCGCATCTTCTTCAACCAGGCGCAGATGTCGGCCGACGGCATCCCGCAGATCGCCTGCGTCATGGGCAGTTGCACCGCGGGCGGGGCGTACGTCCCCGCGATGGCCGACGAGAGCGTGATCGTGCGCGGGCAGGGGACGATCTTTCTTGCCGGGCCCCCGCTGGTGAAGGCCGCGACCGGCGAGGTGATCTCGGCGGAGGAACTGGGCGGCGGCGATACCCATGGGCGCCGATCGGGCGTGGTCGATCATGTCGCCGAGAATGACGAACATGCGCTGGCCATCGTCCGCGACACCGTGGCCACGCTGAACCGGCCCAAGGCGGTCGATCTCGCGCTGCAACCGCCGCGCCCGCCCAAGCTCGACCCGCAGGAGCTGTACGGCATCGTGCCGCCGGACGTGCGTGCGCCCTATGACGTGCGCGAGGTGATCGGGCGGATCGTCGACGGCTCCGAGTTCCACGAGTTCAAGGCGCTGTACGGCACCACGCTGGTGTGCGGCTTCGCCCATATCTGGGGCATGCCGGTCGCGATCCTCGCCAACAATGGCGTGCTGTTCTCGGAAAGCGCGCAGAAGGGGGCGCATTTCATCGAACTGGCGTGCCAGCGGCGCGTGCCTTTGCTGTTCCTCCAGAACATTTCCGGCTTCATGGTCGGCGGCAAATATGAGGCGGAGGGCATCGCCAAGCACGGCGCCAAGCTGGTCACGGCGGTCGCCACCGCCAGCGTGCCCAAGGTCACCGTGCTGATCGGCGGCAGCTTCGGCGCGGGCAATTACGGCATGTGCGGGCGCGCCTATTCGCCCCGCTTCCTGTTCACCTGGCCCAATGCCCGCATCAGCGTGATGGGCGGCGAACAGGCGGCGAGCGTGCTGGCGACCGTCCACCGCGACGCGGATCGCTGGACGCCGGAGGAAGCCGAGGCGTTCAAGGCGCCGATCCGGCAGAAATACGAGGACGAGGGCAATCCCTATTACGCCACCGCCCGGCTGTGGGACGACGGGATCATCGATCCCGCGCAGACCCGCGACGTGCTCGGCCTCGCCTTTTCCGCCACGCTGAACGCGCCGATCCCCGAGCGCGCGCAGTTCGGCCTGTTCCGGATGTGAGCCCCATGATCCAGAGTCTCCTCATCGCCAATCGCGGCGAGATCGCCCGGCGGATCGTCCGCACCGCGCGGGCGCTGGGCATCCGTACGATCGCGGTGCACAGCGATGTCGATGCGACCATGCCGTTCGTGGCGGAAGCCGACGAAGCGGTGTGCATCGGCACCGCGGCCGCCGCCGACAGCTATCTGCGGCAGGACCGGCTGCTCGATGCGGCACGTACCACGGGCGCGGAGGCGATCCACCCCGGCTATGGCTTCCTGTCGGAGAATGCCGAGTTCGCCGAGGCGGTGGTCGCCGCCGGGCTGGTATGGGTCGGCGCACCCCCGGCAAGCATCCGCGCGATGGGGCTGAAGGATGCGGCCAAGGCGCGGATGATCGCGGCGGGCGTGCCGGTGACGCCCGGCTATCTGGGGGAGGACCAGTCGCCCGAGCGGCTGGCGGCGGAAGCGGAAGCGATCGGCTGGCCGGTGCTCGTCAAGGCGGTGGCGGGCGGCGGCGGCAAGGGCATGCGCCGCGTCGATGCCGCAGGCGACTTCATGGATGCGCTGGAAAGCTGCAAGCGCGAGGCGGCGGCGGCGTTCGGCGACGACCGGGTGCTGATCGAGAAATATATCCGCTCGCCCCGCCATATCGAGGTGCAGGTGTTCGGCGACACCCACGGCCAGGTCGTCCACCTGTTCGAGCGCGACTGCTCGCTCCAGCGGCGGCATCAGAAGGTGATCGAGGAAGCGCCCGCGCCGGGCATGGACGCCGCCACCCGTGCGGCGGTGTGCGACGCGGCGGTGCGCGCGGCCAAGGCGGTCGATTACGTCGGGGCGGGCACGATCGAGTTCATCGCCGACGGATCGCAGGGCCTGCGCGCCGACCGCATCTGGTTCATGGAGATGAACACCCGGTTGCAGGTCGAGCATCCCGTGACCGAGGCGATCACCGGCCAGGATCTGGTCGAATGGCAGTTGCGCGTCGCCTCCGGCGAGCCGTTGCCGCGCGCGCAGCATGACCTGGCGATCACCGGCTGGGCGATGGAGGCGCGGCTCTATGCCGAGAACCCGGCCACCGGCTTTCTGCCCTCGACGGGGCCGCTCGACCGGCTGCGCTTTCCATCCGGCGTGCGGGTGGACAGCGGGGTCGAGGAGGGCGGGGCGGTCACGCCATGGTATGATCCGATGATCGCCAAGCTGATCGTCCACGCCCCCGACCGGCACGCGGCGGCGGCGCGGCTGGCGGGTGCGGCGGGTGCGGTACAGGTCTGGCCGGTCCGGACCAACGCCGCCTTTCTGGCGCGCGCGGCGGCGCATCCCGATTTCGTCGCAGGCCGGGTCGATACCGGCTTCATCGAGCGCCATGCCGACGCGCTGGTGCCGCCGCCCGCGCCGTCGCAGCGGGTGGTCGCGGCGGCGGCGGCGGCGCTGTTGCCGCCCAAGACCGACGATCCGTGGAGCGCGCTTACCGGCTTCCGCCTGCACCGCGCGCCCGAAACGCGGGTGGCGGTCGCGGTGGCCGGGGCCACTCATGTCGTGGCGGCGAAGGCCGATCCGGCGGCGACCGTCGCCGACGGCGTGCTGTATCTGGACGGCGAGGCATGGGGCTTCGGGCCGCCGGGCGTGGCGGGAGCGGGCAGCGCGGCGGAGGGCGATGGCGCGTTGCTCGCCCCCATGCCGGGCCGCATCGTACAGGTGCTAGTGACGCAGGGCGAGGCGGTGACCCGCGGGCAGCGGCTGCTGGTGCTGGAGGCGATGAAGATGGAACAGGCGCTCGTCGCGCCGTTCGACGGCACCGTCGCCGAGCTGACGGCACAGGAGGGCGGGCAGGTCGCCGAATCGACGTTGCTGGCGCGGATCGAACGGGGAGACGGCTGATGGCGGGGCGCTTCTACGACCAGTGGCGGGTGGGCGACCGCATCGTCCATGACATCCGCCGGACGGTGACGGAGACGGACAATCTCCTGTTCTCGACGATGACCCACAATCCGCAGCCGCTGCACCTCGACGCCGAGGCGGCGCGGGCGAGCGAGTTCGGGCAGATCCTCGTCAACGGCACCTTCACCTTCGCGCTGATGGTCGGGCTGTCGGTCGGCGACACCACGCTCGGCACGCTCGTCGCGAACCTCGGCTACGACCAGCTGGTGATGCCCAAGCCCGTCTTCATAGGCGATACGCTGCGCGCCGAGAGCGAGGTCCATGCGCTCAAGGACAGCCGCTCGCGCCCCGATGCGGGGATCGTCACCTTCGCCCATGCCATGTTGAACCAGCGGGACGAAGTAGTGTGCAAATGCCTGCGCAGCGCGCTCCTCAAGCGGTCGGCGGCATGAGGCTGCGCTCGCTGCTGTTCGTGCCGGGCGACCGGCCGGAACGCTTCGCCAAGGCAGCGGCGAGCGGGGCGGATGCGCTGATCCTCGACCTCGAGGATTCGGTCGCGCCCGCCGCCAAGGATGCCGCGCGCGCGGCGGTGGCGGCGGACCTTGCCCAAGCCCCGGAAGTGCCGCGCTTCGTGCGGGTCAACCCGCCGGGGTCGGAATACATCGCGGGCGACCTTGCGCTGCTGGCGGGCTTGCGTCCGGCGGGTGTCGTGCTGCCCAAGGCCGAGGGGGCCGGGACGGTGGCGACCCTCGCCGCGCGGCTGGCCGAGGCGGGAATCGACGTCCCGATCCTGCCGATCGCGACCGAGACGCCCGCCGCGATCTTCGCGCTGGGCAGCTACGGAGCGGTTGCGGATCGTCTGGCCGGGCTGACCTGGGGTGCGGAAGACCTGCCCGCCGCGATCGGCGCGGCCACTGCCCGCGAGGACGACGGCAACTATACCGCGCCCTATGCCATGGTCCGTGCCCTCGCGCTGTTCGCCGCCCATGCCGCCGGCGTCGCGGCGATCGAGACGGTCTATCCCGCCATCCGCGACACCGATGGCCTTACCGCCTATGCAAGGCGCGCGGCGCGCGACGGTTTCACGGGGATGATGGCGATCCATCCCGCGCAGGTGCCGATCATCAACGCCGCCTTCACCCCCGATGCGGCGCAGGTCGCGGCGGCACGGGCGATCGTCGCCGCCTTCGCCGCCGCGCCGGGGGCAGGCGCGCTACAGGTGGACGGGCGGATGGTCGACGCCCCGCATCTGAAGCAGGCACGGCGGCTGCTGGCGCGTGCCGGGATCGATGCGGTCTGACGAAACGCGGGCGGGACCGGTCGATTTCGGGACGGCGCCTGCTTAACCGCGCCTTTACCCTGATGCCGGTACGTCTCCTCGCATGACGGATATGGGAGCGAGCGCGGTGCGGATCTTGATCGTGGACGACGAACCGGCGGTGCACGATGCCTATCGCCGGTCGTTCCACCGCAGCGACACCGGCGACGCACTGGCGCAGATGGCGGCCGAGCTGTTCGACGACGTGGACGAGGCGACCGGGGACGATACGCTCGACTTCCTGTTCACCCATCACGCGCAGGGCCTCGACGCCGTGGCCGAGGTCGAGCGGTCGGTGGCGATCGGCGATCGGTTCGCGGTCGCCTTCATCGACGTGCGCATGCCGCCCGGCATCGACGGGCGCGAGACGGCGATGCGCATCCGCGCGATCGATCCCGAGATCCAGCTGGTGATCGTCACCGGCTATTCGGATTTCTCGCCGCTGGAGATCAGCCGGGTGGCGGGGCCGCCCGACAGGATCTTCTACATCGCCAAGCCGTTCGAGGTGGAGGAAATCCTCCAGACCGCGACCGCGCTGTCGCACCGCTGGCAATCGGACCGCGCGCTGGCCGAGATGCGCGCCGCGCTGGCCGCGAAGGTGGTGCAGCTGGAGGAACAGGCGCTCGAACTCGCGGCGAACGAGAGCAAGGCCATCCACATGGCCAACCACGACGTGCTGACGGAAGCGCCCAACCGCCTCGCCTTCCTGCGCACGCTGACCGATCAGGTGCGCAGCCCCGGCACCTTTGCGATGGCGATGATCGATCTCGACCGGTTCAAGCTGGTCAACGACACGCTCGGCCATCTGGCGGGGGACGAGCTGATCCGCATGACCTGCGCGATCCTGACCGAACAGGTCGCGGGGCACGGCTTCGTCGCGCGGCTGGGCGGCGACGAGTTCGGCGTGCTGCTGCCCGTCACCGGCGAGGACGATGCGGTGATGCGCTGCGAACGGCTGGTGCAGGCCTGCTCGACCAGCTTCCGCGTGTTCGGCCATTCGGTGCAGGGCGCGGCATCGGTCGGCGTGGTGATCGTCGAGGGCGAGCAGGGTCGCGAGCCGGTGGACGTGATGCGCCGCGCCGATCTGGCGCTCAACGAGGCGAAGCGGTCCGGGCGCGGCGTCGTGCGGGTGTTCGACGACAGCATGGACGAATCGATCCGCTTCCGCCGCCAGATCGAAGGGGGGCTGAGCCAGGCGATCGCCAACGGCGAGCTGAGCCTCGTCTACCAGCCGATCGTCGCGCGCGATTCGCTGGACGTCATCGCGTTCGAGGCGCTGCTGCGCTGGAACAGCCCGACCTACGGCATCATCAGCCCCGCCATGTTCATCCCGATCGCCGAGGAATCGAACCTGATCCACGAGCTGGGCGACTGGGTGATCGATACCGCGCTCGCCATGCTGCCCAACTGGCCGGGGCAATATGTCTCGGTCAACTTCTCCCCGCGCCAGTTCCGGCGGCAGAATTTCGTTGGCCATGTGATGGAGAAGGTGCAGCGCTCCGGCCTGCCCGCCAACCGGCTCCAGATCGAGATCACCGAGACCGCGATCTTCGACAACGCCGAACGCGCCGCCGACACGCTCTACAAGCTCCGGCAGATGGGCTTCCGCATCGCGCTCGACGATTTCGGCACCGGCTATTCGTCGCTCTACAACATCCGCAAGTTCGCGCTCGATTGCCTGAAGATCGATCGCAGCTTGATCGACGGCATGGGCCGGGAGCGCGAGAGCGCGGCGATCGTCCATTCGATCATCCATCTCGGCCGCGCGCTGGGCCTCGAGGTCGTGGCCGAGGGCGTGGAAACCGACGCGCAGGTGCAGGCGCTGCGCGTCGCGGGCTGTTCGCATCTTCAGGGCTATCACCTGTCGCGGCCCGTCGTCGCCGCCACCGCGATCGACATCGCCCACCACGGCCTGCCGCAGTTGCGGATGCCGATGACCGGCACCTACGGCGGATGATCCGCCTGCGACGCCGGCCCGCGCCCCGGTCGCTCGGGGCCAAGCTGTTGTGGATGCTGAGCGCGATCGGCGTCGGGAGCGCGCTGGCGATCATGGCGATGCTGGCGGTCGTCATCACCCCCAGCTTCGACCGGCTGGAGGAAGCGGCGGTGCAGGGCCATGTCGAGCGCACCCGCGCCGCGCTGGCCGAATTCGCCGGAAAGGTGGAAAGCGCCGCGCGCGACTATGGCGACTGGAACGACAGCTATGCCTATATGGCGCAGCCGACGCCCGCGTTCGAGCGCGACAGCTTCTCGGTCCTCGCCATGGCCAATCTCGGCATGGACGGCATGGCCTATCTCACGCCCGAACGGCGGGTGGTGATCGCGCGCTGGGTCGATCCCGGCGCAGGGCGGGACGTGCCCGCGATGCGCGCGCGCCTCGTCGATGCGGTGCGCGCGATCGACCTGAACGCACGGCTCGGCACGCGCAGTTCGGCGAGCTTCTATGTCCGCCTCGGCGACCGGCTGAGCGCGGTCGGCGTTGCCCGCGTCCGGCGCAGCGACGGCAGCGGCACACCGCGCGGCTTCGTGCTGATGGCGCGGGCGATCTCGTCGAAACAGCTGGCCGGGCTGGTGCAGCTGCCCGCTACCATCCGCTTCGATACGCAGGGGGCGGCATGGCGGCAGGCGGTGCGCGACCATGACCTGCAGGTCGCGGTGCCGATCGCCGGCGCGGACGGTCGCCCGGTCGCCGATTCCGCCTTCACCGTGCCGCGCGACCTGACCACCATCGGGCGCAAGATGCTGCTGCTGGCGGCGGGCGGGACCGTCGTCCTGATCGCGCTGATGCTGGCGGTGCTGACGCGGATGATCGCGCGGCTGGTGCTGCGCCCGCTCGCGCGGATCGAGCGGCACATGCAGACGGTGCGTGCGTCGGGCACGATGCGGGTGCTGGAGGAAGAGCGCCGCGACGACGAGATCGGCTCGCTCGTCACCAGCTTCAACGCGATGCTGCGCCAGCTGAACGACCTGTCCGAACAGCTGGAGGCGCAGTCGTTCCGGCTGGGCCGCTCGGAAAGCGCGGTGGCGGTGATGCACAATGTCCGCAACGCGCTGTCGCCGATCAGCACGATCCTTTCGCACGGCCTCACCCAGCCGCCGGTCACCGACCGGCTGCTGCTCGACCGCGCGGTCGCCGAACTGGCGCAGGACGGGGTGGCACCGGCGCGGCGCGCGAAGCTGGCCGGGTTCGTCGCCGCCGCGACCGAGGCGGCGGCGAAGGCGCGGGCCGACCGGCTCCAGCAGCTGGAGATCGGGCGGGCGGCGCTGCACAACGTCCTCGACATCATCGGCGAACAGCAGCAGGCGGCGCACGCCCGGCCGCCGCTCGACCCGTGCGACGTGACCGACATCGTCGCGCGCAACGCCGCGATCGCACGCTATTCGGGCGAACATTCGGTCGCCTTCTCCTTCCCGTCGCAGCCCTATTGGGTGCTCGCCAACCGGGTGATCCTGAGCCAGGTGATCGGCAACATCTTCGGCAACGCCGCCGAATCGATCGCGGCCCGGCCGGGCGAGGGCGGGCAGATACTGGTGACGATCGCGGAGGCGGAGTCGCTCGTCACCGTCACCATCGCCGATGACGGCGAGGGGTTCGATCCGGCGCAGGCCCCGCTGCTGTTCCAGCGCGGCTATTCGACGCGGCGGCACAAGTCGGGCGGCCTCGGGCTGCACTGGTGCGCCAATTCGATGGTGGCGATGGGCGGCACGCTCCACCTCGACAGCGAGGGGCCGGGCAAGGGGGCGCAGGCGGTGCTGACGTTGCAGGCGGCGGAGGTCATGCGGATCGGGGCGGCGGCCTGAGGGCCGTATCGGACCGGTCAACCTGCCAGTCCGTTCGTCCCGAGTAGCCATTGAGCTTGTCGAAATGGCGTATCGAGGGACCGCGTGGAACAGATGCTTCGATACGGGCCTTCGACAGGCTCAGTCCCTACTCAGCACGAACGGATGCGTCCGATCAGGACACCACCGACAGCCGCACCGGCACGCCCCGATCCGTCTCCGCCTCCTCCGCCAGATAGGGCGCCACCACCCCCCGCGCGCGATACCAGCGGCGACGTTCGGGGCTCAGCCCCAGGAATCCGCCGATCAGCCCGCGACAGCCGGGTGCGCGGCACTGGCACACCATCCGCCAGTCGCCCGGCCCCAGCGTGGTCGAATAGTCCCACGTCACCTCTTCCCCCGCCGCGATCGGGCGCAGCGCGATCAGGCGGATGCGGTCGCCGTCGAACCGCAGCCCGGCATTGGGATCGCAGCTGTGGTTGACCAGATCGTCGATCCGCCCCGACGGCCCGAGATACTCGTCGGCGGCGACCTGCACATAACGGTCGCTGTGCCCCAGCAGGTGGCGCGGCACCCGCGCGGCACGGCAGCGCCGCCCGGTGAAGCGAAACAGCACCGCGCCTTCGGGAATGGCGAGGCTGGCGAACACCGCCTTGCCGAGGTGGTTGGTCGCGACATGGAAGCGTTCGGCCACGTCGTCGCCGCGCGTCTGGTCCGCGCGGTGGCTGCCCCACAGCACCAGTGCCCAGACGGTCGCATGCGCGGCGAATTCCACGACCAGATAGGCGAGCTCGCCCAGCCCGCCGCCGCGATGCGCCTCGACCGCGACCAGCAAGGTCGCCAGATCGCCGATCGTCCACAAGCCCCACGCGGGCGAGCGTTCGCGCTGCGGATCGCTCCATGCCGAGGCCCAGGTCGGCCAGAAGCTGACCGGCACCGCCGCCACCACCAGCATATGCGCCCAGAAGGCGTCGTGGAACACCAGCCACAGCAGCAGCGCGCCGATCCCCGCCCCGATGCACGCCATCTCGGTCGGCGTCGGCGCGGCCCAGGACGACCGCCGCCAGATGCCGAGCGTTACCGCGACGCAGGCGACCGCCGACAGCAGCAGCACGACCGTCTGCACCGCCTGCGGGTTGACCGCGCCATAGGTTGCCGCCTCGATCGCCGTCGCCGCGCTCCAGATCAGCCACGAGGCGCGGTTGGGCTCGACCAGGTCGCGCCGGAGCGCGCGCAGATACACCGCATAGCCGGCGAAGTTCGCTGCGAGCGCTACCATGATCCAAGGCTCGATCGCCACGCCGCATCCCCCCTGTAGGGCAGGGTTATCAAGCGTGGTTAACGGCGTCCAGAGGCGTAACGATCGATTCGCCCTGGGTCAGCGCCCGGCGACGAGCGCGAGGATATGGTCGGCGGCTTCCCGGCGGCAGATCAGCAGATCGGGCAGCCAGGTGTCGTGGCAGTTGTACACGAGCGGCGTCCCGTCGATCCGCGAGGCGTGCAGCCCCGCCGCCAGCGCCACCGCGACCGGGGCGCAACTGTCCCACTCATATTGGCCGCCCGAATGGAGATAGATGTCGGCCTCGCCGCGGATCACCGCCATCGCCTTGGCCCCCGCCGATCCCATCGGCAGCAGTTCGGCGTCCAGCGCCTGTGCGACGTGCAGCGCCTCGGGCGCGGGGCGGGTGCGGCTGACGACCATGCGCGGCCGGGCCGGGGCGGGGGGCACGAAGGGGGCGGGTTCGGTCGCCAGCACCTGTCCCAGCGCGGGCAGCGCCACCGCGCCGGTCATCGCCCGCCCGCCGCGTGCCAGCGCGACATGCACCGCCCAGTCGTCGCGCCCCTCGGCATATTCGCGCGTGCCGTCGAGCGGGTCGACGATCCATGTCTCCTCCGCCTGGCAGCGCAGCTTGTCGTCGGCCGATTCCTCGGAGAGGATGAACGCGCCGGGCCGTTCGGTGCGCAGCCGTTCGAGGATCAGCGCATTTGCGGCGCGATCGCCGCGCTCGCCCAGCGCCTTGCCGGTCTCCCGCCCCTCCGCGCGGATGGCGAGCAGCAGCTTGCCCGCCTCCGCCGCGATCGCCGCCGCCAGCAGCGCGTCGCTCACAGCACGGGTGCCCAGATGCCGAGGATATGCTCGACGATCCGCTCGGCGGCGGCCTCGGGCGTCTCGCGGGTCGTATCGACGCGGATATCGGGGTCGAGCGGCGGCTCGTACGGGCTGTCGATGCCGGTGAAGTTGGCCAGCTTGCCGCTGCGGGCCTTGGCGTACAGGCCCTTGACGTCGCGCGCCTCCGCGACGCTGAGCGGCGTATCGACGAACACCTCGACGAATTCGCCGGGCGGCAGGATCGAGCGCGCCAGATCGCGCTCGGCACGGAACGGCGAGATGAAGGCGGTGAGCACGATCAGCCCGGCGTCGGCCATCAGCTTGGCCACCTCGCCGACGCGGCGGACATTCTCGACCCGATCGGCATCGGTGAAGCCGAGGTCGCGGTTCAGCCCGTGGCGCACATTGTCGCCGTCGAGCAGGAAGCTGTGCTTGCCGAGCGCGTGCAGCTTCTTCTCGACCAGATTGGCGATGGTCGACTTGCCCGATCCCGACAGGCCGGTGAACCACAGCACCTTCGGATGCTGGTTCTTCTGCGCGGCATGCGCCTGCCGGGTGATGTCGACCGACTGCCAGTGGATGTTCTGGCTGCGGCGCAGGCTGTAATCGATCATGCCCGCCGCGACGGTCGCGTTGCTGAACTTGTCGATCAGGATGAACGCGCCGAGATCGCGGTTGTCGCCGTACGGCTCGAACGCGATGCCGCGGTCGGTGAACACGTCGGCCACGCCAATATCGTTCAGCGCCAGCGTCTTGACCGACAGTTCGGCCAGCGTGTTGACGTCGATCGCATGGCGCGGCGGCTGCACCGTCGCCGAGACGGTGCCCGCCGCGGTCTTCAGCCAATAGCCGCGCCCGGGCAGCAGCGGCTCGCCATCCATCCACACGATGGTCGTGCGGAACTGGTCCGCCACCTGCGGCGGGGCATCGGCGGCGGCGATCACGTCGCCGCGCGAACAGTCGATCTCGTCCGCCAGCGTCAGCGTGACCGACTGTCCCGCGACCGCCTCCGGCAGATCGCCGTCCATCGTCACGACCCGCGCCACGCGCGAGGTCCGGCCCGACGGCAGCACGCGGACCGCATCGCCGGGGCGGATCACGCCGCCCGCGATCGTCCCCGCAAACCCGCGGAAGTCGAGGTTGGGGCGGTTGACCCACTGCACCGGCAGGCGGAACGGTTGCGCGGTCGCCGCATCGCCGTCCAGCGCGACGGTTTCGAGATGCTCGATGAGGGCGGGGCCATCGTACCACGGCGTGTTGGGCGACGGCGCGGTGATATTGTCGCCCCTGAACCCCGACAGCGGAATCGCGGTAAACGCCGCGATGCCGATCGATCCGGCGAAGACGCGATAGTCGGCGACGATGCGGTCGAACGTCGCCCGGTCATAGCCGACGAGGTCCATCTTGTTCACCGCCAGCACGATATGGCGGATGCCGATCAGGTGCGCGAGGTAACTGTGCCGCCGCGTCTGGGTCAGCACGCCCTTGCGCGCATCGATCAGGATGACCGCGAGGTCGGCGGTCGATGCGCCGGTCACCATGTTGCGGGTATATTGTTCGTGGCCGGGCGTATCGGCGACGATGAACTTGCGTTTCTCGGTCGCGAAGAAGCGATAGGCGACGTCGATGGTGATGCCCTGCTCGCGCTCGGCGGCGAGGCCGTCGACCAGCAGCGCGAAGTCGATCTCGCCCCCCTGCGTGCCGACGCGCTTCGAATCGCTCTCCAGCGCGGCCAGCTGATCCTCGAAGATCATCTTGCTGTCATAGAGCAGCCGCCCGATCAGCGTCGACTTGCCGTCGTCCACCGATCCGCAGGTGATGAAGCGCAGCAACGACTTGCGCTGGTGCTGTGCCAGATAGGCGTCGATATCGGCGGCGATCAGCGCGTCGGGGGTATAGGCGGGGGCGTTCATCGTGTCCGTCACCCCGGCGAAGGCCGGGGTCTCCCTGGAATAAAGGGTGTTCTTGCGGCGGGGAGCCCCGGCCTGCGCCGGGGTTGACGCTTCGTCACGCTACGCATGACGTGGCGCGTCAAAAATACCCTTCCTGCTTCTTCTTCTCCATGCTCGCCGATCCGGCGTCGCGGTCGATCGCGCGGCCCTGCCGTTCCGAGGTGGTGGTCAGCAGCATCTCCTGAATGACGTCGCTCAGCGTCGCCGCCTCGCTCTCCACCGCGCCGGTCAGCGGATAGCAGCCGAGCGTGCGGAAGCGGATCGAGCGTGTCGTCGGCACCTCGCCGGGGTTCAGGCGGAACCGGTCGTCGTCGACCATCAGCAGCATCCCGTCGCGCTCGACGGTCGGGCGGGGTGCCGCGAAGTAGAGCGGCACGATCTCGATATTCTCGGCGAGGATGTACTGCCAGATGTCGAGTTCGGTCCAGTTGGACAGCGGAAAGACGCGGATCGATTCGCCCTTCGCCTTGCGCGCATTATACAGGTGCCACAACTCCGGCCGCTGCGCCTTGGGATCCCAGCGGTGGTTGGCGGAGCGGAACGAGAAGATGCGCTCCTTGGCGCGGCTCTTCTCCTCGTCGCGCCGCGCGCCGCCGAACGCCGCGTCGAACCCGTACTGGTCGAGCGCCTGCTTCAACCCCTCGGTCTTCCACAGATCGGTGTGGAGGCTGCCGTGATCGAACGGGTTGATCCCGCGCGCCCTGGCGTCGGGGTTGTGGTGGACCAGCAACTCCATCCCCGCGTCGCGCGCCGCCTTGTCGCGCAGGTCGTACATCGCGCGGAACTTCCACGTCGTGTCGACATGCAGCAGCGGGAAGGGCGGGGGCGCGGGGAAGAACGCCTTCTTGGCGAGGTGCAGCATCACCGCCGAATCCTTGCCGACCGAATAGAGCATCACCGGGCGTTCGGCCTCGGCGACGACTTCGCGCAGGATGTGGATGCTCTCGGCTTCCAGCCGCTGGAGATGGGTGAGGGTCGCGGGGTTCGTCATGATCCCGCGTCAGTTAGGGATCGCGGGGCGGCGGACAAAGCAAGCATTACTGCATGCTGCCCCGCCTCGGGCTTTGCACCATGGGTCGGGGAGCGCACAGGGTCGCGCGCTCCCCGGTCCCGGATCAGGCGGTCTGATAGTAGGACGAATACTGCTTGGTGTAGTAATAATAGGCGCCCGCGGCCTTCGAGCTCTGGTCCACCATGGTGAACATCGCGCCCACCAGATTCGCACCGTCCGCCTTGAGGTGGTCGGCGGCGGCGATCACCGCGTCGCGCGGGGTCGTGTCCCACTTGATCGCGAGCACCACCGCATCGGCCAGCGCGGCGATGAAGCGACCGTCGGCCAGCCCGACCAGCGGCGGAAGATCGAGGATGATCGTGTCGTAGCGCTTGGACAGTTCGTCCAGCATCGTCTGCATCTGCCCGTCGCCGAACATGTTCTCGGAGCTGAAATAGGGCTTCTGCACGAGGATCTGGTCGAGATTCTCGACGCCGCTGGGATGGATCGCCTCGTCCAGCGTCACCTCGCCGTGCAGCACTTCCACGATGCCGGGGCCGCGGCTCGGCTCGTCGAGCAGGTTGCGCAGCATCGCGCGGCGGATGTCGGCATCGACCAGGATGGTGCGGTCGCCGCTGATCGCCATGGTCCGCGCAAGGCCGAGCGAGGTCGTCGTCTTGCCCTCCGACGGCAGCGCGGAGGTGAGCGCGATGATCTGCGGCCGGTCCTGCGCACGCACGCCGAGGATCGACGCGCGGGCGTTGCGCAGCGCCTCGGCGAACTGCGAGGTCGGCTTCTCGATCAGCAGGTCGGCGGGGCGGGTGTTCTTGCGCACGTTGGGGATGGCGGCGAGCAGCGGCACGCCGAGCTTCTCCTCCACTTCCTCGACGGTGCGCAGGCCCGACACCAGCAGTTCCTGGGTGGTGATCGTCGCGATGCCGATGGCGAGGCCGACGAGGAACGACACCGCGAACAGCAGCGGCTTGTTCGGCCAGCTGGGATTGCGCGGGGTCTGCGCCGCTTCGATGATCTGCGCCTGCGCGATCGAGTTCTGCGCGGCCTGACGGCTTTCGAGCGCCAGCTGCGACAGGCGGTCATAGGCGGCGTGCTTGCTGTCGGCGTCGCGCTGGAGGCTCGCGGCGATCACCGATGCGCGGGCGTTGGCGGCCTGCCGGTCCTCCAGCGCCTGCATCGAACGGCGCAGGCTGGCGGCGCGGGCCTCGGCGGCATCGGCGTCGGCACGCAGCGAGCCGACGACGCGGCGCGATTCCTCGGTGATCTGCTGGTCGATGCCCTTCAGCTGATCGCGCACCTTCAGATATTCGGGATGGCGGTTGCCGTAGCGGTTCTCCATCTCGGCGCTCGCCTGCAGCAGGATCGCGCGCTGGCGGCGCAGATCCTGGATCGTCGCCGAATTGCGCACGTCCGACACCGTATCGAGCGCGCCGCGCGCCACCTGCTGCTGCGCCGAGGTCTGCTTCGAGCGCGCTTCGGCCGCGATCGATTCGGCACCGGCAAGCTGCATCGAGAGCGGGCCGACCTGCTGGTCGGTGATCGTCCCCGAATTGTTCGACGCGCCGCGCACGATGCCCGCCTGCGCCTGATACTGCGCGACGCGCTCGTCGGCGGCGCGCACTTCGGCGACCAGCTCGGCCATGCGCGATTCGAACCACTTCGACTGGCGCTCGGCGGTGCCGATGCGGCTGCCGACCTTGCTGTCGAGATAGGCGGCGGCGATCGCGTTGGCGACCTTCGCCGCCAGCTGCGGGTCGGTCGAGCTGTAGCGGACCATGAGGATATAGGTCAGCTTGTCGCGCGACACCGAAATGCCGCCGCGCACGACGCCCGCGACCAGATCGACCTTTTCGGCATCGGAGATCGGGCCGTTCACCTCGGCGCGCTTCTGCCATACGCCGCGGAATTGCGGATGGTTGACCAGGTCGAGCCGGCGGACGACGTTGCGCACCAGGTCCATCGAGCCGAGGTTCGTCACCTCGGTCTCGATCGCCTCGCTGGCGAGCTGCGCGTTCGCCTCGCTCTGGTTGCGGGTCAGCGGGTTGCGCGACGGATCGATCTGGATCTTCGCCATGCCCTGGTAGGTCGGCGTGATCTGCAGCGTCAGGAAGATGCCGAGCGCGGTGACGGCGGCAGTGATGGCCGCCAGCACCAGCCAGCGGCGGCGCAGGACGTCCTTGACCGTGCGCACCACGTCGGCGAGGCGCGTCTCATACCCGGCGGCTACGTTGGAAACCTTCATTCTATGCCATTCCCCACCCGCGGTCCCGTCGGTCCCGCGCCATGCCCTGTACCATAGCACGAAAACGTGCCGTGCGTCACCGCCGTATCCGCATCGAAAGCTGCCCGCGCCATTCGGTCGCCCGGATGCTGAACGGCACCGCCCCGGACGGTGCCACCGCCGTGTACGACGTGGCGAGGCCGAAGCTGAGCGATCGCGTCATCTGGAACTGCCCCCGCACGTTCGCGAGCGTCACGTTGGTCAGCGCGTCGATATCGAAATAGCTGCGTTGCGTGCGCGACGCGCTGGCGCTGACGATCAGGTTGCGCAGCAGTTCATGGTCCGCGTCGATGCCGATGCGCTTGTCGATATAAGCGCTGCCGTTGCCGAGGTTCGCGTCCTGGATCTGCCGCTGGAGCGACAGGCCGACCGTGGTCAGTTCGGTCGGGAAGAAATCGACCCGGCCCTGCGCCGAAACGCCGCTCGCATCGCCGAACCGGTCCGACCGGTAGTTGCGATAGGTATAGCCGATGCCCAGCGCGCCGCGCATCAGTCCGGCGACGTCGAAGTTGACGCCCGCCAGCGCGATCGTACCGAGCGAATCGCGGTTGCGCACGCCGCCGACCAGCCGCGTGGGATAGCTGGTGTCGTCGACGATCATCTGGCCGTAGAAGGCGACCGTCGGCGTGACGCCATATTCCACGGTCGCGGTCGCGCGGTTGATCGTGCGGTCGCGCGTCGCCTGCGACCGGCGCCCGCCCGACAGCAGGCGCAGGTCGTCGAACTGGAACACATTCTGGTCGAGCAGGCCGGTGACGCGAATCCGCCCGCCCGTATAGATGCCGCGCAGCGACACCGCGCGGCGGTTGTAGTGCGAGAAATAGGTGTTGTTGACGACCACGTCGTCGGAGATCGGCGATTCGAACACGCGGCTGACCTGCGCGTCGGCGGCGGCGATCAGGCGGTTCGACACGTCCAGCCGCCCCTGGACGTTGACATAGCCCGCATCCTGGTTGCGCGCCGGATTGGCGGCATAACGCTGGAAATCGCCCGCCGCATCCAGCGCGATGCGGTGGCGCGACCAGTCGGACGCGGCGCGCAGCGTCGGCTGGTAGATGGTGTAGACGTCGGTCCGGCGATCGGCATCGAGCAGCAGGACGTTGCTGGTCACGCCGTTGATGACGGCCAGCGCCGGGTTGATGACGAACGATCCGACCTGCACCCCGATCGGGTCGAAGTCGGGACGCGCCCGTTCGGTCACGCTCTGGTTGCGGTCGCGGCTGAATTCGGGAAGCACGACCGTGCGGATCAGCGTCGGGTTGAGCTGCGCATGGGCGACGCCGCCCGCCAGCAGCGCGGGGCCGGAACATGCGGCGGCGGCGAGATGCCGTCCGGCGATCCTCATCGCCGGACCCCTTCAGGCTGACGGCGGCGGCGCGCGGCGGGGCGCATCACGCCGCTCAGAAATAACGCTCGGCGAGGCGGATGGTGTCGCCCGGCCAGACCCGGAGGTTCGGGGTCAGCTCGTAGCGCAGTTCGGCCTGTTCGCCGAAGCGGCGGATATAGACCCACGACCGGCGCGCGCGCGGGGTGAACCCCTGCGCCGTCGCGACCGCGTTCAGCACGGTCAGCCCGCTGACATAGGGATATTCGCCCGGCGAGCGGACTTCGCCGAGGATGAAGAACGGGCGGTAGTTGATCACCTCCATCGCCACGCGGGGCGAGCGGAGATAGCCGTCGGCCAGCATGCCCTGCACGATCGCCGAGACGTCGCCGGTGGTCTTGCCCAGCACCTGGACGTTGCCGATCAGCGGCAGCGACAGGTTGCCGTCGGTCCCGACCGCGAACTCGCCCGACAGCGTCGGTTCGTTGAACACGGTCACGCGCACCTTGTCGCCCGCGCCCAGCGGATAGGCTTCCGCCGGGGTGGCGTCGGCGAGATAGCGATCACCGGTCGAGATCGGCGGCGTTTCGGATCGCGAGCAACCGACAAGCGCCAGCGCCACGCACACGCCAAGAACCGCCTTTTTTCTCACGCCCACCGCCCTGTTGTCTGAATCCCAACATGTGCCCTGTATCGGCGCGGCTCGGATTTTACAAGAACGCGACTTGCGCTAGACGCGCTATTACGCGGGATCGACGTTAGTCTTACGGATGATTTGCGCCGTCGGTCGGCATGACCGGCGGAACTGGGGCGGGGTAGATGGTTCAGGCGGAACGCGGCGCGCGGCCACCGATTCTCGACGGCGTGCAATATCTGCGCGGACTGGCGGCGCTGCTGGTCGTCGTCGGCCACGGCAACGGGATGATGGGATTCCCGCAATATTTCGGCGCGATGGCGATGCGTTCGGTGCAGGAGGCGGCGAGCTTCGGCGTCGCGGTGTTCTTCGTCATCAGCGGGTTCATCATCGTCACCACCTCGCTCGACCCCGCCGGACGGCCGAGCGTCACCCGCGGCGAGTTCCTGCGCCGCCGGGCGGTGCGCATCCTGCCGTTCCTGTGGCTGTGCACCATCGGCTACAACCTGCTCAGCTGGGCGGGGACCGGCGTGTTCGACTGGGCGGCGACGCTGCGCACGCTGCTGATCTCGCCGGTCGGCGAACTGAAGCCCAATGTCGCATGGTCGCTGCGCCACGAACTGCTGTTCTACCTGCTGTTCGCGCTGCTGATGCTGGGCGACGGGCGGCGGCGCTGGCTGTTGTGGCTGTGGATCGCGATCGTGCCGCCGCTGTTCCTGCTCGTCTATACCCTGGGCGTCATCCCCGAACGCCCCGATGACCCCGGCTTCATGCTGTTCCGCGTGACGTTGATGGGCAGCGAGATCGGCGCGCATCTGCAATTCGGGGTCGGGATGGCGCTGGGCCTGCTCCATCGCCGCAAACCATGGGGCGCGCGGATCGGGGCCAATGCGATGCTGGTCGCCCTGCTGGCCGGTGCGGCGCTGGTGGTGCTGCTGCCGCACGAACTGGGGCTGGTCCGGCTGCTGTCGTGGAGCGCCGCCGCCGGGGGCATCGTGACGCTGGCGATCGTCGCCCGGCCATGGGGCGGGCCGGCGGGGCGGGGGGCGATACTGCTCGGCAACGCCTCTTTCGCCGTCTATCTCGTCCACAATCCGGTGCTGCTGGTGCTGTTCGAGGCGTCGCGTCGCGCCGGATTGCGACCGGAGGGGGCGGCGATGCTCGGCCTCGCCCTCGGCGGCTGCGTGCTGGTCGCGCTGGTCGCGGGCGCGATCGTCCATCGCATGGTCGAGCGGCCGCTGATCCGTGCGATCGACCGGCGGACCCGCCCGCCGCGACCCCGCCCGGCGGTGCCGCTTATCGCAGATGGCGCCTGATCCGCCGGAACAGCGACGGCGGGTTCGGCGTATCGCGCAGCCACGCCGCCAGCGCGTCGGTGAAGTCGTGCGGCGCCGTCTCGCCCAGGATCGGGCGGGCGACCAGCGTGTCGGCGCGGTCGAGCAGCGGCGCGATCGCATCCTCGTCCTCGGCGGCATAGACGCCGGGCAGTTGCGCGAAATGGCGGATGGTCGAGCCCTGGTGCCCGTTGCGATGCTCCCCGCGCCGGTGATCGCGCGCCAGGACGATGATCGGCTTGCCCAGTTCCATCGCGGTGATGATCGATCCCATGCCCGCATGGCTGATCATCAGCGAACATTGCGCCTGCAACGCCCGGAACCGGTCCTGCTCCATGAAATCGAAGGTACGGATCGCGAGCGGGCGATAGGTCGACGGGCCGACCTGCGCGACCACATCGTCGCGCCCCGCCGCCACCGCCCATGCGTCTACCGCCCGGACCAGCCGGTCGAACGGCAACTGTGTGCCGACGGACAGCAGGATCACAATATCTGCCCGAAGTAGCGCAGATGCCCATAGCGATGGGTCAGGTGCTCCCACTGCGTCAGCCGCAGGTCGGCGAAGGGGCGGATCGCCCGGCCCGACATCGACAGTTCGTCGCCGTTGGCGATGCTGTCGATCCAGATCGTCCGCGCGCCCAGCAGCTTGGCCGCGACCAGCGCGATGGCGCCCGGCGCCGCCCCGGTCGATACGACCACCTCGGGCCGTTCGCGCCGGACGATGCGCCATATCTCGAACGCGGTGCGTACCATGGCGGGCAGCGTGTCGCGCGAGCTGTCGCGGATGCACTGCACCGGCGCATCGCCGACGGGCGCGGTCATGCCGGGCGCCGTGCTGACGAAGCGGCAGTCGCACCCGGCGAAGGCGGAACTCAACCGGGAGAGTTCGATCCAGTGGCCGCCCGCCGACGCCACCAGCATCACGCGCGGCCGCACCGCCGCCGCGCCGACCGGGCCGTTGCGCGGACGGATCATGCGGCCGACCGGCGCGCGCGCCTCGCCCATCGCGTCGACGCGATGCCACGCGACCGCACCGGCCCCCCGACCGGTGTCGCCTGCCTCAGGCGCGATATGACCGGCCATCGTGCACCATCAGATCCGTCGCGCCTTCCTGCTGCGAATACACCGGCTGCTTCCATGGCGGAACGCATGCAGGAAACCGATGTCGGCCGCGCATGCGAAGCCCCCGCTTCCCGCGCATTGACCGCTCCGTCTTCCCCGGCATAGACGCGATCCGTGTCTTTCCCCCAAAAGAACGCCTAAAGTCACGCTATATCGGGATCGGCCGTCTTGCCAAGCACGGATTCAGGTGAACGCATCTACGCGGTCGGTGATATTCACGGACGATATGATCTGTTGCGGCAGATGATCGACCGCATCGGCGAACATTCGGCGACGCTGCCGCCCCCGCGATCGCTGCATATCGTGTTCATCGGCGACCTGATCGACCGCGGGCGCCAGAGCGCGCAGGTGCTGGAGTTCCTCCACGACCTGCAGACGCGCAGCGATCGGGTGATCGTGCTGCTGGGCAATCACGAGGAGGCGATGCTGCGCGCGCTCGACGGCGATGTCGCCACGCTGCGCGGGTGGATGGGGGTCGGCGGGCGCGAGACGCTGGAGAGCTTCGGCATCGCGCCGCTGGAGGAGGGGGAGGATGTCCGCGACTTCCTGCGCCGGATGCGCGCGGCGATCCCGCGCCGCTGGGTGCAATGGCTGCAACGCCTGCCGCTGACCGCGCGTTCAGGCGATTACTTCTTCTGTCACGCCGGGATACGGCCGGGCGTGCCGCTCCGGCGGCAGGCGCGCGAGGACCTGTTGTGGATTCGCGACGACTTCCTCGAGGACGAACGCGCGCACGGTGCGGTCATCGTCCATGGCCACAGTATCGAGCCGAGCGTGCAGTTGCGCGCCAACCGCATCGGCATCGACACCGGGGCCTATCGCACCGGCGTGCTCTCGGCGGTCTATCTGGAGGGGGAGCGCAGCGAGGTGCTGTCGGTGCGTGCCCCGCAATAGCCCGGCGGCGCACGGAGCGATTCGCGCGGCACCGCGTCGGCGATTCGGTTGTCGGTTCCATTACTTGCGGTCGTCTTGGCCGATGCTTGGCGGGCGGGATTCCGCCGGTTGACGCAGGCGGGGCCGTGCGCTAACAACGGGCAGGATTTTTCGCGCTGCAACATGATTGCCGCGCTCGCTGACGGGAGGCAAGTATGCTGAAGAAGAGTGCGCTCGCCATCGCGCTTGCGGGTTATGTCATGGTCGGTGCCACTGCCGCTTCCGCCGGCCAGCGCGCCTCGGCGTCGGCCTTTCCGGTCGCCACCGCGCCGGTGAAGGCGATCGCCGCCCCGGCCAAGCGCCGTGTCGCCAAGGACGCCGAACTGGCCGCCGGGCTTTCGCTGCCGATCATCATCGGCGGTATCGCGCTGATTTCGCTGGTCATCGTGGCCGCGAGCGGCGGCAGCGATTCGAGCCCGAACTAAGCGGTCCTGCGGGGGCGGTCCCCGCGACGACCGGATGGATGGAAGGCACCGGGGCGGCTTCGCTCCGGTGCCTTTTTTCTTTGCGGGCAGAGCGGGTGGCGAGGGGCAGCGCACCGGTCGAGGCGATGCGCATCCGGTCCGGGGCGACAGGGTGCGCCCGGCACGGCGTCGGCGGCCACAATCCGCGTTCCGGTCGTCGGACGCGCCTCGCCGCGCCGTCCTCCGCCGGACGTCAGCCCATCCGGCGCGCGACCTCGTTCATGAAGCGCACGTCGTCCCCCGCCGCCAGCCACGGCGCTTCGGCGGCGACCGCGCCCAGCAGGTCGGTCAGATCCTCCAGCTCGGCCTTGGCGAAATTGCCGAGGACATGGGGCGTCACCCTGTCCTTGTGCCCCGGATGGCCGATGCCAAGGCGCACCCGGCGGAAATCCGCACCGATATGCTGGTCGGTCGAGCGCAGGCCGTTGTGCCCGGCATGGCCGCCGCCGGTCTTCACCTTCAGCTTGAACGGGGCGAGGTCCAGCTCGTCGTGGAACACGGTCACGTCGGCGGCAGCGAGCTTGTAGAAGCGCATCGCTTCCCCCACCGCGCGACCGCTGTCGTTCATGAAGGTGCCGGGCTTCAGCAGCAGCAGCTTCTCCGGTCCGATCCGCCCTTCCTGCACCCAGCCCTGGAAGGCGCGCTTCGGCGCGGCGAAGCCATGGACCTCGGCGATGGCGTCCACCGCCATGAAGCCGATATTGTGCCGGTGCATCGCATATTGCGGCCCCGGATTGCCGAGCCCCACCCAGAGTTGCATCGCTCAAGCTCCTGAAAAGCAAAGGGAGCAGGCAGCCGTCTTTCGGCCGCCCGCTCCCCCAACAAGCCGGTCAAGACAGGGCGGATCAGCCCTCGGCCTTGTCCTCGCCTTCGGCCTCGGCAGCCGCGTCGGCCGACTGCGCCTCGGCGACTTCGGCGTCGAGCGCCTCGTCCTCGGCGGTCAGCGTGGTCGGCGGGGTGATCGTCGCGACGGTCACCGCGTCCTCGGCGGTCGCCTCGGCGCCCTCGGGCAGCGTCACGTCCGACAGGTGGATCGATTCGCCCACTTCGCGACCGGTCAGGTCGACGACGATCTCGCTCGGGATGTTCGATGCGTCGACGGTCAGTTCGATCTCATGCGCCACGACGTTGAGCACGCCGCCGTCGCGCTTGATGCCCGGCGCGTCGTCTTCGTTCACGAACGTCACCGGCACGGCGACCGTGACGGTCGCGTTCTTGGCGATGCGCAGGAAGTCGACGTGGATCGGCTGGTCGGTGACGACGTCGAACGCGACGTCCTTGGCCAGCGTGCGCACCTTCTTGCCGCCGACATCGACCATGATGACGGAGTTCATGAAGTGGCCGGTCATGAGCTGCTTCATCAGCTCACGGGCGTTCAGATGGATCCCCTGCGGGTCCTTCTTGTCGCCATAGATCACGGCGGGGACGCGGCCGTCACGACGCAGGGCACGGGAGGCTCCCTTGCCAACCCGGTCGCGCGTCTCGGCCGACAGGTGCAGCGTGTCGCTCATCTTGTCTTCCTTGAGATACGAGGTTTCCATATTTGGCCGGGCCGGACCTCCAGGGATGACCCCGGCACACGGACAAGCGCGGGCGGTTAGGGGAAATCCCCGCAAAAGGCAAGCTGCGCCGAAGTTGGCGAAGGTTGCGCGGAACAGGCGTGCACGGTGCAGGGAGCGATACGCCCGCCGGGCGGTGCGGGAGAAGGATAGCAGGGGCGGCAGGTGCAGGGCAGCGGTTTGTAAAAACCCTTGCCCCTCTAGCTATTGCACCCGCCGGACCGACCATCCCGCCGCCGCGAGCCGCGCGGGCACGCCGCCGGTGCCGAGCAGATGGCCCGCGCCGATCGCCACGAACAGCGTGTCGCCCAGTCGCGCCCGACCCGCGATATCGGCGGCGAAGGCGGCGTTGCGGCGATCGAGCAGCGCCGCGCGCACCTCCGGCCCGCCTGCCGCCATGTCGCGTTCCAGCAGCGCGTGGAGCGCGGGCACGTCCGCGCGGCCCCATGCCGCGGTCAGCCGGTCCATCGTCGCCGCCGTGTCGCCCGACAACGCCTGCGCCAGCATCCGCCGCTGGACGGGGAGGGGCAGGCGGGCGAACGCGGCGAGCTGCGACCGCTGCGTCTCGAGGCCGATCACCGGCGTGCCCGCGCGCGCCGCTTCGCGCGCCAGCAGCGTCTCGGGGGCGGGGGCAGGGGTATAGCCCGCCCGCGCCAGCGCCGCGCCGCCGAGCGTGGTGGCGGCGACCCACGGGTCCTGCCCGTCGAACGCGCCGGGCGGGAAGCCGAGCGCCGCGCTCCGTGCCGCCACCGCGCGGCGCAGCGGTTCGGGCAGCGGCTGCGGCCGGGGCGGGGCGAGCGCGGCCAGCGTCGCGGCGGTCTGCGCCGGGGTCGGCGCGACCAGTTCGAGCAGCAGCGCGTCGCTCGCGTCGAACGCCTTCGCCACCCGCCCGGTCAGCCACGGCGTACCCGGACGGAGCTGATGCACCGTGCCGAACAGCCACAGCGTCGCGCCGTTCGCTCGCGCCACCCACAGTGCCGGATGCAGCGGCGGCGGCGCGGCCAGCGGGCTGGCCAGCGCGAGCCAGCCGAGCAGCGAGGCGAGCGCGCGCAGGATCATCCGCGCAGGCGCTGGACCAGCCGTACCCCGATCAGCGTCGCGGCGGCGAGCCCCCAGCCGAGCATCGCCGGGTTGGCGAGGCCGAGCGGGGCCTGCGCCAGCGACAGCACCGGCAGGGCCGTCAGCGCGACCAGCCCGGCCAGCGCCATCGCCGCGTTGATCCGGCTGCGCTCCACCTCGTCCGAATTGCGCCACAGCCGGTATTGCACGGCGGTCGCGACCAGCATCGCCAGCGCCATGCCGACATAGCCGATGTGCGCCCGGCTGTCGGTGCCGCCCGCCGGACCATGCACGCCGGTATAGCCGTCCATGATCCCGAGCAGGAAGGCGGCCAGCAGCGGCGCGAGCACCGCCGCCGCAGCCGCCAGCGCCACCCATTTCCACCGCCGCCGCCGGGCGGCGCGCTCGCGGGCGGTGCCCCAATTCTCAACCCCCGAATGCTCAACCATGGTCATCATCCTCGAATATCGCCTCGATCGGCAGGGCGAACAAGCGGCTCATGCGAAAGGCGAGCGGGAGCGAGGGGTCGTGCTTGCCCGTCTCGATCGCGTTCACCGCCTGGCGCGACACGTCGAGCCGCCCGGCCAGTTCGGCCTGGCTCCAGTCGCGTTCGGCGCGCAGCACCTTCAGCCGGTTCTTCATGACAGGCGGGGCCTTGCGAACACCGCCAGCCCGGTGAACAGCGCAACGATCCAGACCAGCATGACGCTGTTGATCGTGCCGACGAAGATCGCGGGCGGCACGAACAGCCCCAGCAGCAGCCCGCTGGCGGCGAAGCCGTCGATCAGGCGGCGGCGTTCCACCTCGTCGCTGCTCCGGTGCAGCCGGTAGACGCCGGTCAGCGCGACCGCGATGACGATCGCCCAATAGGCGAGCGGCAGCCACAGCGGGAAGCGCCCGTCGGTCGTGGTGCCGCCCGTCGCGACATAGCGCCGCGCGGCGAAATCGAGCGCGAAGGGCGAGGCGATCAGGACGGCGGCGATCCCCGCGATCCAGCGGACGCGGGCGCGCTGGCGGGCGGCGGCGCGGTGTTCGCCCCAATGGGTGTCGGGCATGGGTGGGTTCCTTTGGTTGGTTTCGTCATTCCGGCCTGCGCCGGGGCGGCGGTGGGGGCTGGGTATGTGGGCGACTGCCGCCCCGTCATTCCCGCCTACGCGGGAAGGACGGCGGGGGCGTCAGGGCCTGTACGGGACGGACGGACAGGGCGTTTCACCGCCACGACAGCGAGATCGCCGCGTCGCCCAGCTTCGCGGCGAAGGCGAAGCCCTCGCCCGTTTCGACCGCGACCGGCATGGCCACGGTGACGACGCGGGGCAGGTCGAGCTTCACCCCCTGGAACACGATCAGCATGAACAGGCCGATTCCCAACAGGCCCGGCCCCTTGCGCGCTTCGCGATGCGTCATCTTCCCCATGGCTATCTCCTGTCGTCCCTGACTGACACTATGTCGTGTATACCTGACAATAGATCGACCAATTCGCACCTATTGTCAACACTACCTGACATAATATCACTCATACGCGACAGGCGGCTCGCTTGACCCCGCAGGCCACGCGGCGCTAGGCGGGCGGCATCCGTCCTCCAATGCGACAAGGCACGATGTCCGCCCCGCTCAGCTTCCAGAAGATGATCCTGACGCTCCACGATTACTGGAGCGATCGGGGCTGCGTGATCCTGCAACCCTATGACATGCGCATGGGGGCGGGGACGTTCCACCCGGCGACGACGCTGAAGGCGCTGGGGCCGGAGCCATGGAACGCCGCCTTCGTCCAGCCGTGCCGCCGCCCGACCGACGGGCGCTATGGCGAGAATCCGAACCGGCTCCAGCATTACTACCAGTATCAGGTGATCCTGAAGCCTTCGCCGCCGGACCTGCAGGAACTGTATCTCGGCAGCCTCGCCGCGATCGGGATCGACTTCACGCACCACGACATCCGCTTCGTCGAGGACGACTGGGAATCACCGACGCTGGGCGCATGGGGGCTCGGCTGGGAAGTGTGGTGCGACGGGATGGAAGTCACCCAGTTCACCTATTTCCAGCAGATGGGCGGGTTCGACTGCAAGCCGGTGGCGGGCGAGCTGACCTACGGTCTCGAACGGCTCGCGATGTATATCCAGGACAAGGACAGCGTGTACGACCTGGCGTTCAACGACGCGGGCGTGACCTATGGCGACGTGTTCCTCGAGAACGAGCGGCAGATGTCGAAGTGGAACTTCGAGGTCGCCGAGACGGACGCGCTGTTCGACCTGTTCCGCAAGGCGGCGGCGGAGTGCGAGAATGCGCTGGCGGCGGACGTGCCGATCGCGGCCTATGAACAGGCGATCGAGGCGAGTCATATCTTCAACCTGCTGGGCGCGCGCGGCGTGATCTCGGTCGCGGAGCGGCAGGCCTATATCGCCCGCGTGCGCGATCTGGCGAAGGCCAGTTGCGAGAAGTGGATCGAGACGCAGACGCCCCAGTGGCAGGCGAAGTTTCCGGGGTGGGTGGCATGAGCGATTTCCTGCTGGAGCTGCGCTCCGAAGAGATTCCGGCGCGGATGCAGGCGAAGGCGCGCGAGGACCTGTCGCGGCTGTTCGTCGCCGAACTGGGCAAGGCGGGGATCGCCGCGCCGACGATCACCACCTATGCGACGCCGCGGCGGCTGGTGCTGATCGCGCACGATCTGCCGGAAGCGACCGCGCCGGTGCGCGAGGAGGTGAAGGGACCGCGCGCCTCCGCCCCCGCTCAAGCGCTGGAAGGGTTCCTGCGCAAGACCGGGCTGACCCGCGAGGCGCTGACCGAGCGCGACGGCGTGCTCTTCGCCGTGACCGAGGTGCCGGGGCGCGAGACGGCGGCGGTGCTGGCCGCGGCGATCCCCGCGATCGTGCGCGCGTTTCCCTGGCCCAAGTCGATGCGCTGGGGTGCGGCCTCGCTCAGCACCGAATCCCCCCGCTGGGTGCGGCCGTTGCAGGGGATCGTCGCGCTGTTCGGCGATACGATCGTGCCGTGCGAGGTCGCAGGCGTGACGAGCGGCGCGACGACGCTCGGCCATCGCTTCCATCATCCCGGACCGATCACCATCGGCTCGGCCGGGGATTATGTCGAGAAGCTGCGCGCGTGTCATGTGATCGTCGATCAGGACGAGCGCGCGGCGATCATCGTGGTCGGCGCCAAGATGGCGGCGCGCGGTGCCGGACTGGAGCTGGTCGAGGATCAGGGGCTGCTAGCGGAGAATGCCGGGCTGACCGAATGGCCGGTGCCGCTGATCGGGCGGTTCGACGAAGCCTATCTGGCGGTCCCGCCCGAGGTGATCCAGCTGACCGCGCGGGTGAACCAGAAATATTTCGTGTGCCGCGATTCCGACGGCGTGTTGGCCAACGCCTTCGTATGCACCGCGAACATCGATGCGGCGGACGGCGGCGAACGCATCGTCGCGGGCAATGCCAAGGTGCTGGCGGCGCGGCTGTCGGACGCGAAGTTCTTCTACGAGACGGACCTGAAGACGCCGCTGGATGCGCTGCTGCCGAAGCTCGACAAGATCGTGTTCCACGAGAAGCTGGGCACCGTCGCCGACAAGGTGGAGCGGGTGGCGAAGCTGGCGCGGTGGCTGGTCGAGAGCGGTGTGATCCTCCCCGGCACGGGGAGGGGGACCGCCAGCGAAGCTGGTGGTGGAGGGGGAGCGCCACAGGCGGTTTTGCCCGTGGCGCCCCCCCTCCACCATCCTGCGGATGGTCCCCCTCCCCGTGCCGGGGAGGAGCGTTCGCTCGCCGACATGGCGGAGCGCGCCGCGCGGCTGGCCAAGGCCGATCTCGTCACCGGCATGGTCGGCGAGTTTCCCGAATTGCAGGGGCTGATGGGCGGCTATTACGCCGCAATGCAGGGCGAACCGCGCGAAGTCGCCGAGGCGGTGCGCGATCACTACAAGCCGGTCGGGCAGGGGGATGCGGTGCCGACCGCGCCGGTGACGGTCGCGGTGGCGCTGGCGGACAAGCTGGACAGCATCACCCAGTTCTTCGCGGTCGGTCTGAAGCCGAGCGGGTCGAAGGACCCGTTCGCGCTGCGGCGCTCGGCGCTGGGCATCCTGTCGCTGGTGCTCGACAACGGCCTGCGGATGCCGATCGGCGCGATCGCGGGCGGAACGCAGGAAGTGACCGACTTCTTCGCCGACCGCCTGAAAGTCCAGCAGCGCGAGGCGGGCGTCCGCCACGACCTGATCGACGCCGTCTTCGCACTAGGCGGCGAGGACGACCTCGTCCGCCTCCTCGCCCGCGTCCATGCGCTCCAGCGCTTCGTCACGACCGAGGACGGCGCGAACCTGCTCGCCGGGTACAAGCGTGCCGCCAACATCCTGAAGAAGGAGGCGCCGGTCGCACAGGCCCATCCGCCCGAGACCGGCGAGGAAGACCCGCTGGTGCTGGTGGAAGACCCCGACTTCGCGCCCGTGGTCGCCGAGTTCGTGGCGACCGAGCGCGAGGCGCAGGGCTATGTGCAGGAACCCGCCGAGGCCGCGCTGATCGCCGCGCTCGACGCCGCCGAGCCGCGGGCGGCGCAGGCGATCGCGGCGGAGCGGTTCGAGGAGGCGATGGCGGCGCTCGCCACGCTGCGCGCGCCGATCGATGCCTTCTTCACCGACGTCACCGTCAACGACGCCGATCCGCACAAGCGCACGGCACGCCTCGCGCTGCTGGCCCGGGTGCGTGATGCAGTGCACAAGGTTGCCGATTTCGCGAAGATCGAGGGATGACCTGACGGTTTAACCCGTTTAACGGAAGGCAAACGTCTTTCAGGCGCGAATCACGATTCCCCGCCACGGGCCCGGCCCGCGAGCGGTCAGCATGAGGATTGCACGGCAGCATGACGCAATATGTCTATCGCTTCGGTGGCGGGGTTTCGGACGGGGGATCGGGCGACAAGACGCTCTTGGGCGGCAAGGGCGCGAACCTCGCGGAAATGGCATCGATCGGCCTGCCGGTGCCGCCGGGCTTCACCATCGCGACGACCATGTGCACCCGCTATTACGAGGAGGGCCAGTCCTTCCCCGACTCCTTGCGCGAGGAAGTCGCGAACGGCATCGCGCATATCGAGGGGATCACGGGCAAGCGCTTCGGCGATGAATCCGATCCGCTGCTCGTGTCGGTCCGCTCGGGCGCGCGGGTGTCGATGCCGGGCATGATGGACACGGTGCTGAACCTTGGCCTCAACGACGCCACGGTCGAGGGGCTGGCGCAGGTGTCGGACGACCCGCGCTTCGCATGGGACAGCTATCGCCGCTTCATCCAGATGTATTCGGACGTGGTGCTCGAACTCGACCATGGCCGGTTCGAGGAAGCGCTGGAGATCGCCAAGGAAGACCGCGGCTATTATCTCGACACCGACCTGACCGCCGACGACTGGCGCGCGCTGGTGGTGGAGTACAAGGCGATCGTGCAGGAGCTGTGGGGCAAGCCGTTCCCGCAGGACGTGCACGACCAGCTGTGGGGCGCGATCGGCGCGGTGTTCGGATCGTGGCAGGCGGACCGCGCCAAGGTCTATCGCCGGTTGAACGACATTCCCGCGACCTGGGGCACCGCCGTCAACGTGCAGGCGATGGTGTTCGGCAACATGGGCGACACCTCGGCCACCGGCGTCGCCTTCACCCGCGATCCGTCGAAGGGCGACAACGCCTATTACGGCGAGTTCCTGATCAACGCGCAGGGCGAGGACGTGGTGGCGGGCATCCGCACCCCGCAGTATCTGACCAAGGCGGCGCGCGAGGCGGCCAACGCCAAGCCGCTGTCGATGGAAGAGGCGATGCCCGAGGCCTACGCCGAACTGGCCGCCGTGTTCGACCGGCTGGAGCGGCATTACCGCGACATGCAGGACATCGAGTTCACGGTGCAGCAGGGCAAGCTGTGGATGCTCCAGACCCGATCGGGCAAGCGCACCGCCAAGGCCGCGCTCAAGATCGCGGTCGACATGGCCGAGGAAGGCCTCATCAGCCGCGAGGAGGCGATCGCGCGGGTCGATCCGCAGGCGCTGGACCAGCTGCTCCACCCGACGCTGGACCCCAAGGCGGCGCGCGACGTGCTGACCAAGGGGCTGCCCGCATCGCCGGGCGCCGCCAGCGGCATCGCGGTGTTCGACAGCGACACCGCCGAGCGCCGGTCGAACGCCGGGGACGCGGTGATCCTGATCCGCACCGAAACCAGCCCCGAGGATATCCACGGCATGCACGCGGCCCGCGGGATTCTCACCGCGCGCGGCGGCATGACCAGCCACGCCGCCGTCGTGGCGCGCGGCATGGGCCGCCCCTGTGTGTCGGGCGCGGGCAGCATCTCGATCGATGCCAGGGCGGGCGTGATGAAGGTCGGGGCCCGCGAGATCCGCGAGGGCGATATCGTCACCATCGACGGCGCGACCGGCGAGGTGATGGCGGGCGCCGTCGCGACGGTGCAGCCCGAACTGGCGGGCGATTTCGGCACGCTGATGGAATGGGCCGACGGGGTGCGCCGCCTGAAGGTGCGCGCCAATGCCGAAACCCCGCTCGACTGCCGCACCGCGCGCGATTTCGGCGCGGAGGGCATCGGCCTGTGCCGTACCGAGCATATGTTCTTCGAGCAGTCGCGGATCACCGCGGTGCGCCAGATGATCCTCGCGGAGGACGAGGCGGGGCGGCGCGCGGCGCTGGAGAAGCTGCTGCCCGAACAGCGCAGCGACTTCGTCGAAATCTTCGAGGTGATGGTCGGGCTGCCCTGCACCATCCGCCTGCTCGATCCGCCGCTGCACGAGTTTCTGCCGCATGCCGAGGCCGAGTTCGCCGAAGTGGCGCAGGCGGCGGGCATCGAGGTCGAGAAGCTGAAGCGCCGCGCGGCCGAGCTGCACGAGTTCAACCCGATGCTCGGCCATCGCGGGTGCCGTCTGGGCGTCACCTATCCCGAAATCTACGAGATGCAGGCGCGCGCGATCTTCGAGGCGGCGGTGATCGTCGCCGAGAAATCGGGCGAGGCCCCGATCCCCGAGGTCATGATCCCGCTGGTCGCGACCAAGCGCGAGCTGGAGCTGATGAAGGCGGTGGTCGACAAGGCGGCGCAGGCGGTGTTCGCCGACAAGGGGCGCCGAATCGACTATCTGGTCGGCACGATGATCGAACTGCCGCGCGCCGCGCTGAAGGCGGGCGAGATCGCCGAGGCCGGGCAGTTCTTCTCGTTCGGCACCAACGATCTGACCCAGACGACGCTGGGCGTCAGCCGCGACGACGCGAGCCGGTTCCTCGGGGCCTATGTCGAACAGGGCATCTATGCCCGCGACCCGTTCGTGTCGCTGGACGTGGACGGGGTGGGCGAGCTGGTCGAACTGGCCGCCGAGCGCGGGCGCAAGACGCGGAGCGACATCAAGCTCGGCATCTGCGGCGAACATGGCGGCGACCCGGCGTCGATCGCCTTCTGCGAGAAGGTCGGGCTCGATTACGTCTCGGCCAGCCCGTATCGCGTGCCGATCGCCCGGCTGGCGGCGGCGCAGGCGGCGCTCGCCAAATGAGCGGCGGTTCCGCCCGGGTGACGAAGGACGGGTTCGATGCGATCGGCCCGTTCCACCCCGCCTTCGTATGGGGCGCGGTGATCGTGTTCGACCTGATCGTCATCCTCGCGCTCCTGCTGGCGGTCGCGAAGATCGGCGACAAGGTGGAGGATGTGGTGGCCCCCGGCGGGACGGAGTGGATTACATTTTAGGGGTGCTCTCGATCCGGCGCATCGAGCCCCGGATTGCCGATTTGTTCGTCGCTCCCGCGCAGGCGGGAGCCCATATGCGCCGGTGTAACGGCTCCTTCGCCGACCGTTGCGGTTATGGATTCCCGCCTGCGCGGGAATGACGAACGTGACGAGGCGATGCCGACCGTCGATCGCGCACAGGGTCCGCGCGGAGGCTGACCACGACGGCGTTGCCTATCCCCAGCGCCCGCGATGATCGTCATCGCGACCCTCGCGCAGCATCGCCGCCTGTTCGCGCCAGCCTTCGCGGTCGATCGTGCCGGGGCGCAGGCGCAGGTCTTCCTCCAGCGCGCGCTCGTCGGCCTCGCTCAGATTCTCGATCGCGCGATAGGTCTTGATCCCGCGCTGGCCCAGCGCCGCCTCGAGGTCGGGATCGATGCCGCGGATGCGCGAGAGATTGTCGCGGCCCCAGCCGAAGAAGCCGCTGCCGTGGCTGCTGCCCGTCGCGGCGGCGGCGGTGGCGGTCGCGGCGGCAGGCGTCAGCGTGCTGCGTTCCCTAGTCAGCCGGTCGCGTTCGGCCTCCAGTTCGGCGACGCGCGCCTCGCGGGTCTTGAGGTCGGCGGCGACTTCGGCGCGATAGGCCTTGTGCGCGGCTTCCTCGTCGCGGAAGCGCTGCTTCCACTTCCTGCCGCCCGACGAGGAGGCGAGGCCGAGCAGCCAGCCGCCGAGCAGCAGCAGGGCGAGGACCGCGAATTGGGTGGGCGTCTGGAACAGCATGGCATCGCTCCCCGATTATTGCGGGGGTAGAACGGCGCAGGGGGCGGCGGCGTTCCCGGAGGAGTGACTCTCCCCTTCCCCGGACAAGGATTCCCCTGCGAAAGTTCAAGGTCAGCGCTTGATTCTGCCGTACCCCCGCGCAGGCGGGGGTCCAGAGCCAAGTAAAACAGCGGCTTGCGTCTGCGGCTCCTGGACCCCCGCCTGCGCGGGGGTACGGAGAAGGACTTTCGCAGCGAAACCCTGGCCAAGGAAGGGGAGCAGTCGCCCCTACATCAGCGCGTCCTTGATGCTGCACGCCGCAGGCCCGAGGATCACGACGAACAGCGTCGGCAGGATGAACAGGATCAGCGGCACGGTCATGATCGCGGGCAGGCGCGCGGCCTTTTCCTCGGCGCGCATCATGCGTTCGTTGCGGAATTCGGCCGACAGCACGCGCAGCGCCGATGCGAGCGGGGTGCCGTATTTCTCGGTCTGGATCATCGTGGTCACGACGCCGCGCACCGCATCGAGGTTGATGCGCACCGCCAGATTCTCGAACGCCTGCCGCCGCTCGGTCAGGAAGCCCAGCTCGATCGCGGTCAGGGTGAATTCCTCGCCCAGCTCCGGATAGGCGCGGCCCAGCTCGCGCGCCACGCGGTGGAAGGCGGCATCGACGGTCAGCCCCGCCTCGGCACAGATCACCAGCAGGTCGAGCGCGTCGGGCAGCCCTTTACGGATCGCGTCCGATCGCTTGGTGATCCTGTTCTTCAGATACAGGTCGGGCGCCTTGTAGCTGAGCAGGAAGGTGCCCGCGACGATCATGTAGCACTGGAACGGCCCGTAATCGGCGAACGTCTCCGTGCCATAGACGATATAGACCATCGGCAGCCCGAGCAGGATCGGCAGCACCAGCCGCCCGAAGATGACCGCGACCGCCCAGTCCTTCGACCGGATGCCCGCCTGAAGCAGCTTGACCTGCGCGGCCTTGACCTGTTCGTCCTGCAGCACCTTCAGCGAGGTGAGCAGTTCGCGGATGCGGTCGGTCGCCTCGTTCTTCTGCACCAGCTTGGCGCGGCGCTTGCTGGTCGAGGCGGTGATGCCCGCCTTCAGCTGTTCGCGGCGGTCGTTGAGCGCCTTCACCCGCCGCTGCATCGGATCGCGCACCGAGGTGGCGGCATGGAGCGCGACCATCACCGCCAGCGCGGCGATCGCCGACAGCAAGGTCGCGACCATCGTCACGTCGACGCCGAGCAGGGTGGGGCCGTTCGGGTTGCTCAGCATCGCATCAGATCTCGAAATTGACCATCTTGGCCATGATGAACACGCCGATCCCCATCCACAGCAGCCCGCCCATCCCCGCCACCATCAGCCGCGGATCGATGAAGAAGGTCTGCATGTAATCGCCGTTGATCATCCAGATCAGCCCGAAGACGATGAACGGGAGCGATCCGACGATATAGGCCGATGCCTTGGATTCGGACGACATCGCCTTGATCTTCAGCTTCATCTGCGACCGCTTGCGCAGCACGTCGGCCAGATTGGCGAGCGTTTCGGCAAGGTTGCCGCCGGTCTCGCGCTGGATGGCGATGGTGATGACGAAGAACTGGAACTCGGGCGTGCCCAGCCGGTCGCCGGTTTCCTGAAGCGCGGCATCGAGCGTGCGGCCGATCTTCATCCGGTCGTTGATCGCGCGGAACTCCTCGCCCACCGGCCCGTCGATCTCCGCGCCTACCACGCCCATCGTCTCGGTGATCGGCAGGCCGGAGCGCAGGCCGCGCACCAGCAGCTCGATCGCGTCGGGGAATTTGGCGGTGAAGCGCGCCACCCGGCGCTTGACGAAATGGCCGACGACCATGTGCGGCAGCCCCGCGCCCACCGCCAGCCCCATGCACAGCGCCAGCAGCAGCGGCATGCCCTTGAACAGCAGGAAGCCCGCGGTCCCGACGAACAGCAGCGCGCAGGCGATGCCGTACTGGCCGATCGTCCATTCCTTGCCGGTCTTCACCAGCCGCAGGCGGAGCTGTTCGACATTGGGGAGCAGGCGGGCGGCGGTCCGGTCCGCCTTGCTGGCGCGGTTGCCGCCGATGCGGCGGAGCTGCGCGTCCATCGCCGCGCTGCCGGCGGCGCCGCTGTGCCGTTCGCGCACCGCCTGCAACCGGCGCGCGCGCGGGCGGGCGGTGGCCGGGCCGGACAGGGCGACCGCGATCAGCAGCAGCGTGAGCGATCCTCCCGCCGCCGTCAGCAGGACCGGCAGCAGGTTCATCCGGCGGTCGCCTTCGCCTTCGTCTTGCCGGGCAACTTCGCGCGCAGCCCCGCCAGCTTGCCGAGCAGCGAGGTGCCGCCCGCCCCGGCGGCTGCGGCGGGCGCATCGGCCTCCGCCTCCGCCAGCGCGCACAGCCGGGTGGCCAGCGCGAGGAGCGGCTGCACCGTCTTGCTGCCCTTGCCCGCCTCGGCCAGCGGCTTGCCGAGCTTGGCGGCCTGTGCGGCGAGCTTGGCGTCGAGCGGGAGGCAGAAATCGATCTTGCGTTCGATCGAGCCCTCGAAATCCTTGCGGCTGATCTCCAGCACCGCGGCGGGCGGCACGCGGTTGGCGACGAAGAACACGGTCGCCTGCGGTGCGTTGCTGCGGAACCACGACAGCAGCCGGATCGCGTCGCGCGCCGCCGCCAGCGTCAGTTCGGTGACGATCACCGCCGCCTGTACGTCCGCCAGCAGGTGCGGATGCGCGACCAGCATGCCGCGCGGCAGATCGACGACGGTGCACTCGAACGCGGCGCGCATCTCCTCCTGCAACTGGTAGAAGGCGGCGCCGTCGCTCAGCACCGGCTGGTTGATCGGCGCTTCGGCGGACAGCACCGACAGCCGGTCGCCCGCGCGCACCATCGCGCGTTCGATGAACAGCCCGTCGATGCGGCTGGGGTTGTCGATCGCATCGGTCAGCCCGCGCCCCGGCTCCACGTCGAGGGTCAGCGCGGCGGTGCCGAAATGCACGTCGAGGTCGAGCAGCGCGGTGGTGCGCTTCTCGCGCTCGCCCAGCAGCCATGCCAGCGAGGCGGCGACCGTGGACGTGCCCGCCCCGCCGCGCGTGCCGACCACCGCGACCGCGCAGTGCGGGCGGGCGACGACCGGATCGGCGGCGCGCGGGGCGTTGAGCAGCGCCAGCCCCTGTGCCACCGCGTCGCGTACCATGTCGGGGTTGAGCGGCTTGGGAAGGTAATCGTGGATGCCGCTGGCGATCAGGTCGCGGTAGAGGCGCACGTCGTTGACCTGCCCCGCCGCGATCACGACGGTACCGGGTTCGCACACCTCCGCCAGGCTGTTGATGTCGTTCAGCGGATCGCCCGATTCGGACAGGTCGACGAACAGGATCTGCGGGCTGGCCGACACCGACAGCGCCTGCACCGCCGCGCGCAGCCCGCCGCGCTGGACCTTTTCGGTCGGCCAGCCGTGTTCGCCCGCCAGCCCGCGCAGCACGTCGAGCGAATATTCGTCGCAGGCGAAGGCGATGAACGGATCGCGGCTGCCCGCCTTGGGGGATGGGAACGGCGCGTTCATCACTTGCCGCTCCCGCCCGGCGCGCTGCCGACGCCGCCGCTGATCTGCCCGCCGTTGCCGCTGGGGGGCGCGCGGCGCAGCGCCCCGATCGCGCGGGTGCCGATGTCGGTATCCGACGTGGCGCGATTGGCCTGTCCCAGCACGAGGTCGCCCGGCGCCGCGACCATCGCCGCGAGGTTGCTGTTGGTGGCGCAGCCGAAGTCGGACGAGGTGTGCGCCTCGAAATTCGGCTGGTAGAGCCGCGAGCGGTCGGGGCAGCCGGGCACCGCGGCGAGCATCCGGGTGACGACGACGCGGACCGTGCCGGGGGCGATCGCGCCGGGGGTGGGCGGCACCGCATCGGCGAGCATCAGTCCCATCGGGGCGATCACGCCCGCGATCTCCGCCCGCGCCGCGCCGCCGCCGTCGCCGCCGTCGTCCACGCCGACCGCATCGCCGTAGCGCAGCCGAAGCGCGTCGAGCCAGCCGGTCAGCCGCGCCGCCTCGCCGGGGTTCAGCCCTTGGGGGGAGGCGGCGAGGTCCATGGCATAGGCGGTGCGCGACACGACCGGCTGGTGCACCGATTCGACACCGCGGTTCTGCGTGCCGGTGCACGCGGCGAGCAGCAGGCCGGTGCCGATGAGGAGGGTACGGGCGGGGATCATGCGGATTTCCCTCACGGGTTGCTGAAGCCGGGGGCGGCGGCGGGTGGCTGGCGGTCGCGCCTGCGCGGCGGCGGGGCGACCGCGACCGGCGCGGCGATGCCCACGGCGGGCGTGGCGGCGGGGGCGGGGGCCATGGTCGGCACCGGGCGCGCCGTCTCCCGGCCAGCACCCTGCAACTGGCCGAGCAGCACGCGCTCCACGTCGCTCGGCGTCTTGTAGCTGTCGGTCGGCAGCGCGATCTGCGACTGGCTGTCGACCGGCTTCACCAGATAGGGGGTGATGACGATGACCAGTTCGGTCTCGTTGCGGGTGAAGCCGTTCGACCGGAACAGCGATCCGATGATCGGCAGGTCGCCGAGGCCGGGGGCCTTTTCGATCGAATTGTCGTGGCTGTTCTGGAGCAGGCCGCCGATCACGATGCTCTGCCCGGACCCCAGTTCGACCGTCGTCTCGACCCGGCGGGTCGACAGCGCGGGAATGGTGGTGCCGTTCAGCTGCACCGATCCGGCGGCGGTCAGCTGCGACACCTCCGGGCGGACCCGCATCGAGATGCGCCCGTCGGCGAGGACCGTCGGCGTATAGGCGAGGCTGACGCCGTACTGCTTGTATTCGACCGACACCGCGCCCAGCCCCTGGCTGATCGGGATCGGTATCTCCCCGCCCGCGAGGAACGATCCGGTCTCGCCCGACAAGGCGGTGAGGTTGGGATTGGCGAGCGTCGTCACCTGTCCCACCCGTTCGCCGAGGTCGAGTGCGCTCAGCACGTCGAGCCCGAGCAGGCGGCCGCCCAGCCCCAGCGTGCTGCCGAGGCCCGACTGGGGGGCGAAGCTGTAGATTTTCTCGCCGGGAATCGAGCCGTCCTCGTTGACGATGCCCGAGCCGATCTGGCCGGGTGCGCGCTGGATATTGCCCTGACGGCCCTGCGCGATGCCGAAGCGGAAGCCGCTCGTATTGTCGCGCGTGGTCAGGTTGACGCCGATGTTCTTGACGAAGCTGCGGCTGACCTCGGCGACGCGGACCTGCAGGTTGACCTGCAGCGGGGTCGCCATCTTCAACCGGTTGATGACGCCGATCTTGAGCGGGGTCGCCGGATCGTTGACCGCGACGCCCGGATTGAGCAGCGAGAGCACCAGCCGCTCGGCCTGCGCGCTGTCGGCGGGGGAGGCGACCGTGCCGTTGATGACCGCGATCTGCCCCACCGTCGTCACGCGGACGTCGGCTTCGGGCAGGGCTGCCTTCAGCATCCGGTCGATGCCGGTGATGTTCTGCCCGACGCGGACGTTGGTGGCATAGACGACCTGCCCGGCGGTGTTGGTCGCGAAGATCGTCGCCTCGCCGTCCGCCTTGCCGAACAGGTGGATCTGGCGCGGATTGCCGACATAGACGTCGGCGACCGCCGGGTTCGACACCCACACGTCGGCGACCGTGGCGGGCAATGTCACCAGCTCGCCCTGCCCGATCGACAGCTGCACCTCGCTCGACGGGCGCATCGTGCCCGCGCGCGGCGTGCCGATCCGCGCGGCGCGGGCGGCGCGGACTTCCGGCGCGGCGGCGGCGGGCGGCACGGCAAGGGCGATGGCGAGGGCGCTGCCCAGCGCGCGCCGGAGATGGATCGGCCGCATCAGTTGTTCCCCCCGACCGAAACGTCGGTCACGCTGTTGCCGCGGGTGATCCGCACCACCGGGCCGCGCGGCGCGGGCGGGGGGCTGCTGGCGTTGCTTTCGGAGACGGTCGCGGCGGGCATGACGCTGGCGACCTCTCCGCCGCCGCCGCCGCCCGATCCGCGTCCGGGCACGGTGCTGCGCTGGAACCGCGATACGTCGGCCCCGGTCGAAAAGGTCGACGGGCCGTCGATCGGGCGGGCGGCAAGGCGTTCGAGCGCCGCCTTTTCCGCCTTGGGATCGGCATTGTCGGGGAGCGTCACGTCGCCGCTGGCGATCGCTTCCTCCAGTTCGGAACGGTTGTCGGCGATCGAGCGCAGCGACAGCGACAGCGTGCCGACGGTCTGGGCCACCGCGATCTTCTCGGCGATGCGCGGCGTGGCCTCGACGGTCACGGTCGAATAGTTGGAGACGACGGTCTTGCCCTGTTCGTCGGTGTCCTTGTCGGTGCGCTGGTCGGTGGCGAGCACGCGCAGGTTGCGCAGGAACGTCTCCGACGCCTTGAGCGGCGGGCCGTCGCCGCCGCCCGCCACCGTCTGCGTCAGTACCAGGTCGACGCGGTCGCCGGGAAAGACGAAGCCCGCCACCGCGCTCTGCGCCGATACCGGCACCGTCACCGCGCGCATGCCGGGGCCTAGCGCGGCGGCAAGGAACCCGCGGTCGCCGGGCTTGACCAGCGACCCTTGCGTGATCGGCTGCCCGGCGGGAATGTCGAAGCGGACGACCGTGCCGACGAGGTTGCGCGATTCGGCGGCGGATTCGAGGTAATAGGCGTTCTCGACCAGTTCCTTGGGCCATGGCTGAAACCGCAGCGCGCCCGCATCGATGATCGTGCCGACCGGCAGCGCGCGGGTCGCGACCAGCACGCGGGGGCCGTCGACCGGCGCGGGCATCGCGACATTGGCGGCGGCGACCGGCGTGGCGCTGCCGGTCATCAGCGCGCGGGCCATGAACGCGGTCAGCCCCGCGACCACCAGCGCCCCTACCAGCAGGATCAGTTTACGTGCGTCCATGACGTCGGTGGTCTTTCGATTCTCGGGCGGTGCCTTGTGGCGTTAAGCATCATGCCGAAGGGGTTAAGATCGGGTTGGCGAGCGCCAGCATCCCCGCTGCGGCGATCGCGACGCCGTACGGAATCTCGGCCACGTCGCCCGCGCGGGTGCGACGGCGCTCGATCAGGAACAGGATGGTGATGCCGCCACCGATCAGCGCCATCGCCATCAGCATCGCCAGCACCGCGCCGGGCGGCAGCCACAGCGCCAGCGCGCCGATCATCTTCACGTCGCCCCCGCCCATCTGCCCGAGGCAGAACGCACCGAAGAACAGCGCGAAGACGATCAGCGCGACTCCGGCCTGCACCGCCATCGCAGGTGGGGAAAGGCCGATCGCCCACCACCATGCCGGGGCGAGCAGCGCGATGGCGATGTTCTTGCCGTCCGCGATCTCGCGCGTGCGCGCATCCTCTATGCCCGCCGCCAGCAACAGCAGCAGCAGCGTGCCCGTCAACAGGGGAATAACCATGTCCGCCATGGCCAAACCCCTAGACGCGAGGGGTTGCGAAACCGTAACCGGCCCCATGGCCGCCCATGCCCTGTATCGCCGCGCGATTCCCGCCGCCGCCGTCATCCAGACGTGGCACGCCCCGGACGGCTGGGCGCATCGCCGGTTCGACTGGCCCGCACCGCCGCATGTGCACCCACGCGGCACCTTGCTGTTCCAGCCCGGGCGCGGCGACGTGTTCGAGAAATATCTGGAGGTCTTCGCCCACTGGCACGTGCGCGGCTGGCATGTCGCGTCGTTCGACTGGCGCGGGCAGGGCGGGTCGGGCCGCTGCACCCCGGCGGGCGACTGCGGCCATGTCGACCGGTTCGAGGACTATGTCGCCGACCTCGCGGCCTTCTGGCAGACGCTGCCCGACACGCGCCCGCGCGTGGCGATCGGCCATTCGATGGGCGGGCATATCCTGCTGAAGGCGCTGGTCGAACAGGCGGTAGATCCGGTCGCGGCGGTGCTGGTCGCGCCGATGCTGGGGCTGCGCGCGCCGGTGGGTCCGCGCTTCGGCGAGGGGATGGCGCGGCTGCTTGCCCGGCTGGGCCCGCGCACCCGGCCCGCGTGGAAGGGCAACGAGCGGCCGCATACGCTGCAATCGCGCGAATCGCTGCTGACGCACGATCCGGCGCGCTATGCCGACGAACAATGGTGGCAGGGGGCGAACGCCGCGCACCGGACCGGGCCGCCGAGCTGGGGCTGGGTGGTCGATGCGTTCCGGTCGACCCGCGAGTTGCGCGGCGATGCGCGCCTTGCCCGACTGCATACCCCGGTGCAATTGCTGGTGGCGGAGGCCGACCGGCTGGTCGATCCCGCCGCCGCGCTTGCAGTAGCGGCGCGGCTGCCCGACGTGGAACTCCACCGCTTCGGACCCGAGGCGGCGCACGAGCTGCTGCGCGAGGCCGATCCGGTGCGGGCGCGCGTCATCGGCGCGATCGACGCCTTTCTCGACGCACGCGCGCCCGCGCCGCGGACGGTGCGGGCATGAGCCGTCGCCGCATCGCGATCATCGGTGCAGGCATGGCGGGCGCGAGCCTCGCCGCCGAACTGGGCAGCGACGACGCGGTGATGCTGTGCGAGGCCGAATCGCAGCCGGGCTATCACGCGACCGGCCGGTCGGCGGCCTTCTGGTCCGAAACCTATGGCGGGCCGCTGGTCCAGCCGTTGACCACCGCGTCGGGGCCGTTGCTGCACGCGCCGCCCAGGGACTTCGCCGAACGATCCTTCCTGCGCACGCGCGGCGAACTGCTGCTGGCGCGCGACCGGGCGGTGCTGGAGCGGCTGGCCGCGGATTTCGCGGAAACCGGCGTGCCGATCACGTGGCGCGATCCGCACGGCGTCGTGGCCGGGCTGCAGGGTGAATGGCATGCGCTGTGGTCGCCGGGATGCGCCGATATCGATGTCGGTGCGCTCCACGCCGCCTGTCTGGCGCAAGCGGCCCGCAACGGCGTCGCGTTGTTGCGCGATGCGCGGCTGGTCCGCGCCGCCCGGGACGGCGACGCATGGCGGCTGTCGTTCGCCGACGGCCGGAGCCTGACCGCCGATATCGTCGTCAACGCCGCCGGGGCATGGGCGGACGCGGTGGCGGCGATGTTCGGCGCGGGGCCGCCCGGCATCCGCCCCTATCGCCGCACGGTGGTGCAGGTCCGCGTCGATCCGCCCGCGCCTGCCGACCTGCCGCTGGTGATCGACGCGGCGGGCGGCTTCTATTTCAAGCCGGAGCCCGGCGGGCGGCTGTGGCTCTCCCCGCACGACGAGACGCCCGACACCGCGCACGACGTGGCGGCGGAGGAGATCGACGTGGCGCTGGCGATCGACCGGTTCGAGGCAGCGGTCGACTGGCGGGTGGAGGCGGTCGAGCGCCGCTGGGCAGGGCTGCGCAGCTTCGCGCCCGACCGGTTGCCGGTCTATGGCTTCGACCGCGACGTGCCGGGCCTGTTCTGGTGCGCAGGCCAGGGCGGCTTCGGCATCCAGACCGCACCCGCCGCCGCACGGCTGTGCGCGGCGCTGCTGGGGCACGGTTCGCCGCCGCAGGGGGTCGACGCGGCGGCATATTCGCCGCATAGATTGTCTGAGTAATTCGACGGGGCATTTACGGTAGCGCTAACAAGCACTATCTGACGCCCCAAGCCATTCAGCGAGAGGACGCACATGACGATCACCGGCGAATTGTTCATCGGTTCCAAGCGGGTCGCCCGCGACGATCTGTTCCAGGCCTATGACCCCGCCACCGGCGCGCTGTTCGGCGAGCGCTTCTCGATGGGCACCAGGGAGGACGCCGACGAGGCATGCGCGCGTGCCGCCGCCGCCGCCCCGGTCTATGCCGCGCTGCCGCTCGAGGCGCGCGCCGGTTTCCTCGACGCGATCGCCGACGAGATCGAGGCGCTGGGCGACGAACTGATCGAGCGTGGAAGCCGCGAGACCGGCCTGCCGACCGCCCGGCTGACCGGCGAGCGCGGGCGCACCTGCGGCCAGCTGCGGCTGTTCGCCAGGGAGGTGCGCGACGGCGCGTGGCAGCAGCTGCGCATCGACCATGCCGATCCGGCCCGCGCGCCGGTGCCCAAGCCCGACCTGCGGCTGCGCACGATCCCGGTCGGCCCGGTGGTGGTGTTCGGCGCGTCCAACTTCCCGCTCGCCTTCTCGACCGCGGGCGGCGACACCGCATCGGCGCTGGCGGCGGGCTGCCCGGTGATCGTGAAGGCGCATCAGGCGCATCCGGGCACCGCCGAACTGGTCGCATCGGCGATCATCAAGGCGGCGGAGCGGACCGGCATGCCCGACGGCGTATTCTCGATGGTGGCGGGGTCGGGGCAGGTGATCGGCACCGCGCTCGTCGCCGATCCGCGGGTGCAGGCGGTGGGCTTCACCGGATCGCGCGCCGGCGGCACCGCGCTGATGAAGGTCGCGCAGGAACGCCCGCAGCCGATCCCGGTCTATGCCGAGATGTCGTCGATCAACCCGGTCATCCTGATGCCGCACGCGCTGAAGAACCGCGGCGAGGCGCTGGCCAAGGGCTATGTCGGCTCGCTCGGCATGGGCGCGGGGCAGTTCTGCACCAATCCGGGCCTCGTCCTCGGCATCGCCGGGCCGGAGCTCGATGCGTTCCTCGACATGGCGGGCGACGCGCTGCTCGGCACGCCGGCGCAGGTGATGCTGAGCGACGGCATCCACAAGGCCTATGAGGAAGGGCGCGCCAAGCTGGCGTCCAGCCCCGCCGTGACGGTGGTCGGCGAGGGGGCCGAGCCGGAAGGCCCGACGCGCGGGCGCGCGGCGATCTTCGCGGTGTCGGGCAAGGACTTCATCGCCGATCCCGCGCATGCGCACGAGGTTTTCGGCATGACGTCGGTGGTGGTCAAGTGCGCCGATGCCGACGAACTGGCGGCGGTGCTCGGGCAGCTCGAAGGGCAGCTGACCGCGACGCTCCAGATCGACGAGGGCGATTACGAGGATGCGCGGGGGCTGATCCCGGTGCTGGAGCGGACCGTGGGCCGCATCCTGTGCAACGGCTGGCCGACCGGCGTGGAGGTCGGCCATGCGATGGTGCACGGCGGGCCGTTCCCGGCGACGTCGGACGGTCGCACGACCTCGGTCGGCACGCTCGCCATCCACCGCTTCCTGCGCCCGGTGTCGTACCAGGACTTCCCCGAGGCGCTGCTGCCCGAGGCGCTGCGCGAGGGGAACCAGCAGGGCGCGCTGGCGCGGATCGACGGGGCGTGGACGCTCGGCTGAGCGCTTCCTGTCGATGATCGTCGTTCCCGCGCAGGCGGGAACCCATAAACGCCGACGTCCCGGCTTGAGCCGCAACGCTGGTGCCTATGGACTCCCGCCTGCGCGGGAGTGACGACAAGGGACGCGACAGCTGTCCCGCGGTAGCGAAGCGAAGGTCGATCGGACGTGACCGGACATAAGCGGGCGGCGGGTCGTTGATCCGCCGCCCTTTTCGTTGGAAACCGCGCATATGGACGACGACACGATCATCGACACCCCCGAAGGCCCGAAGCGCTGGGGCGACTGGAAGAAGAAGAACCCGGTGCAGCTTCCCTCGCGCCGGACCAGGGGCAAGGACCTGCCCAACAAGGTGAAGATCCGCACCGACGAATAGGGTCCGACGCCTGGCCCTTCGCCCTGCCGTGTCCCCGCGCAGGCGGGGACCCAGCGCGGCAGGCGGCATCGTTCGAGGCTCTGGACCCCCGCCTGCGCGGGGGAACGACGAGGGTAAGGCCCGCCTGTGCGCGACCCGGGCGGATCGGGGCTTTTCCCGGCGGCGGGGCTGCGGCAAGGCACGATCCGACAGGGAGACCAGACATGGCGACGGCGATACGGACATCCTTCGGCACGCTCGACGGCGCGCCTGCCGAGGCGATCGAACTGGCGGCGGGCGAGTTGTCCGCCCGCATCCTGCCGCTGGGGGCGACGCTGCACGCGCTGCATGTGCCCGATCGCGACGGGAGGGTCGCCGACGTGCTGCTCGGCTATGACGACGTGCAGTCCTATCGCGACCGGCCCGGCTGGTACGGCGTGACCGTGGGGCGCTATGCCAACCGCATCGCGGGCGGGCGCTTCACGCTCGACGGCACGACCTATATGCTGGAAACGAACAACGGACCCAACCACCTGCACGGCGGATCGGACGGGTTCGACCAGCGGCTGTGGGACGTGGCCGAAGTCGGTGCCGACGCCGCCGCCGCCTGGGTGCGGCTGACGCTGGTCAGCCCCGACGGCGATGCGGGTTATCCCGGCACGCTGCACGTCGAGGCGACCTATCGCCTCGATCCGGACGGGCTGACGATCGACTATGCCGCGACGACCGACCGGCCCACGATCGTCAACCTGACCAACCACGCCTTCATCGACCTGTCGGCGATGGGCGAGGCGATGGCGCAGCGGCTGATGATCCATGCCGGGGCGTATCTGCCGGTCGATGCGACCGCGATCCCCACCGGCGAGCGGCGCGCGGTGGCGGGCACCCCGTTCGACTTCCGCCTGCTGCGCCGCGTGGGCGAGGGGCTGCGCGACGGGCGCGACGAACAGATCGCGATCGGGCGCGGCTACGACCATAATTTCATCATCGACGGACCGGCGGGCACGCTGCGCCCGGCGGCGGTGCTGGCGTGTCCCGCCACGGGCCGCGCGATGACGCTGTCGGTGACGGCGCCGGGGCTGCAACTGTACAGCGGCAACTTCCTCGACGGATCGCAGCGCGGCAAGGGCCGGCGACTGTACCGGCAGGGCGATGCGCTGTGCCTAGAGCCGCAGGCGTTTCCCGACAGCCCGAACCGGCCCGATTTTCCCGGCGTCCGGCTGGACCCCGGCGCACGCTATCGCAGCACGATGCGATTCGCCTTTGCCGTGGTCGACCCGGCGTGACCGATCGCATTGTTGCGTTGCGTCAATCGATTGTTGCGCGGCAGCGATGATGCTTGACGAACCCCGCCCGCTTTGCGAACGGCAGGAGTCATGAAGCACCCCCTTCTCCTCGCCGCCACCGCCGCGGCCTTCGCCCTGTCGGCCTGTGGCCAGCAGCAGCCCGAACAGCTCGACACGCGCGCGCCCGATCCGCTCGCGTCGCAGCTCGCCAACCGCGCGCCGGTGGAACTGCCCCCGCCCGTCAAGGCGAGCGTGACGTTCCGCTGCAAGGACAACAGCCTGGCCTATGTCGACTTCTTCGAGGGCGATACGCAGGCCAACTTCCGCAAGGACCAGAACACGCCGCCGGTCCGCCTGAAGGCGGAAGCCAAGGGCGAGCCGCTGGTCGCCGAGGGCGGCTACAAGCTGACCGGCACCCCCAAGAGCATCACGCTGACCCAGCCGGGCAAGCCCGCACAGAGCTGCAACGCCTGATCCTGTCCGACTGGCGGCGCCTTCCACGCCGCCGCTCGTGGTTTCGAGACTGCCGGGGCCCGTGGCGCGATCCACGGGCCTTTTTTCGTGGGGTAGCGGACGGACGCGAACCGTCCACCACCGTTCGTCCCGAGCGACATCGAGGGACGGGCCGCAAGGGTGGCGCATGGTGTCTCGACTGCGCTCGACACGAACGGTCGAGGGGAGGGGGGGCGACGTTCGACGGTCCGTCTTCCTCCTCCCCTCCCTGCCAGGGAGAGGAGCAATTATACGTTTGTTCGTGCGGATATCGCCCCGCCTAGCTGAACAGCGCCTCCGGTCGACGGCTCGCCGCGATCTCGGCGGCGGTCGGGGCGCGCAGGACATGGATCGCGCTCGCCTCCGCGCTCCACTCGATCAGCCCGGCCTCGGCGAACTGGCCGAGCCAATAGTCCATGCACCACCGCCCCCAGCGCGCGCGGAAGCGGGCGGCGTTGCGCAGGATCGCGTCGAACTGGTGCAGCGGGGGGATGTGGACCGCGTGATGCTGGTGCCACGCCGTCGCGCCGCCGACCCATGCCATCGGCACGCCTGCCGCCGCGAGCCTCCACGCGAAATCGGTCTCCTCGCCGCCATAGCCGACATAGCCCTCGTCCATGCCGCCCGCCGCGTCCCATGCGCTGCGGGGCAGGGCGAAGGACAGGCCCCATAGCTCGCCGTGGCTCGGCACCGCGCGCACCTCGTCGTCGGCGAGCGCGGGTTTGGCGGGGTGGCGCACCCCCGCCGACCGGTCGATCGCGCCAGGCGGCAGGTAGCGGACCTCGCCCAGACAGACGCCCGGCGCGGCGGCCAGCACCTCGGCATAGCGCGCGACGAGGGTGGGGGCGGGGATGCAGTCCACGTCGAGGAAGATCAGCACGTCCCCCCGCGCCGCCGCCGCCGCCGCGTTGCGCGCGCGGGCGAGGGGCAGCGGATCGCCGGGCACGAACACGTCGCGCACCGGCACGCCCGGATCGGGCAGGCCGGGGTGGGGCGCATCCTGCATCCATGCCACGACCAGCTCGTCGGGCGGCTGCGTCTGCGCGGCGATCCCGGCGTACAGATTGGCGAGATGCGCCGCCCGCCCGCGCACCAGCGTGCAGACCGAGATCACGCGAGGCGGCGCTCCGGCGAATTGGCGCGGAAATGGGCGACGCCCTCCATGATGCCGAAGGCATAGCCGCGCCGCGCGACATAGCTGTGGGCGAGGTCGGGGCGCTCGGCGAGGCCGTCCGAATAATTGCCGACGATGATCGCACGGGCGCAGGCGCGCAGCATCTCGACATCGTTGCCGCTGTCGCCCGCGACGATCACCTGATCGCGGCGCAGGCCGAGCCGCTGGCGGACATATTCGACCGCCGTCCCCTTCGACGCCGCCAGCGGCAGCACATCGAGATAGCGGCCATGGCTGTGGATCACCGATGCGGTGAAGCCGGCGGCGGACAGCGCGTCGCGCACCCGCTCGGCGATGTCCGCCTGGCCTTGCGTGAAATAGCTGAGCTTGTGGCTGCGCTGTTCGAGCGGGCTCTGCGGGCGCAGGTCGGGCATGTCGGCGAGCAGCGCCGCGACGGCCTTGCGGTCCCAGCCGCTATCGATCCGCCGGGTCCATTCGGTATCGCGGGCATAGATGCCGCCGTGCACCCGGTGGTAGATCTCCGACCCGACCGAGGTGATCATGACGGCGGGCGGCGCGACGCCGTTCTGCGCGAGGATCGCCAGCGCGCTGTGCAGGCTGCGGCCCGAGGCGATGCCGAACGCCATGTCGTGCTGGTCGCCGTGCCACAGGTTGAAGGCGTCCGCCGCCTCGCTCTCGCCCAGCAGCGTGTTGTCGATGTCGGACACGAGCAGCAGCCGGGGAGCCTCCGCCACCGGTGCGGCGGGCGGAGCGATCACCGCCTGTGCCAGTTCGACATAGCGCTCGACATGGCCGTCCCAGTCGTACAGCCGCGCCGCCTGCGCCCCCGCCGCCGAGAAGCGCTGCCACAACGCCGGATCGGACAGGATCTTCAGCACCGCCTGACCGATGGCATGCGGATCGCGCGGATCGACGAGGATGCCGTTGCCGCAGCCCTCGACGATGTCGTTCGGCCCGCCGCTGTCGGTCGCGACCAGCGGCAGGCCTGAGGCGGCGGCCTCCAGCAGCGTCAGGCCGAAGGGTTCGTTGAGCGCCGGGTTGACGAACACCCCGCCGCGCGCGCGGGCATGGGCATAGATGGCGGGCACCTCGTGCGGGGCATGGCTCTTGGGGATCGCGACCGATCCGTACAGGTCGTACAGGTCGATCAGCGCGAAGATCTCGGCCATGTTGCCCGCCAGTTCGCTTTCCAGCGCGCGCGGATCGTCGCGCGTGCCCGCCACGATCACCAGATTGGCGGCGGTCCGGAGCGCGGGACAGCGGCCATAGGCATGGACCAGCGCCGCGAGGTTCTTCTTGCTGACCGGCCGCGCGATGGCGAGGATCACCGGCTTGGCCGGATCGGCGAGGAAGCGGTCGATCCGCGCATCGACCATCGCATCGCTGCGGGTGCCCGCGAACAGCGTCAGGTCGCTGCCCGGCGGGATGATGCGGATGCGGCCGGGGTCATAGCTGGGGTAGCCCGCATATTGCACCTCCGCCTCGTCGCGCGAGGAGGCGATGATCGCGTCGGCATCGGCGATGGCATGGTCCTCGATTCCGATGCGCCGCTCCAGCCCCTGCGTCTCGGTACAGTCGGTGCCGAACGCGGCGCGCTTGACCCGGCCGAGCGAATGGGCGGTGAAGACATAGGGGATGCCCAGCCGCGCCTTGACCGCCGCCGCCACCGCGCCCGCATCGGCATAATGGGCGTGGATCAGGTCGGGCCTGCGGTCGAGCCCCTCGATATGCGCGACCAGCGCGTCGGTGAGCGCGGCATGTTCGCGCCAGAGCTGCTCCTTGGGCAGATAGGCGTCGCTCGCCCCCCGCAGCCGGACGATGCGGGTGGTCGCGTCGACCGGCTCGATGCGCGGGCCATAGCCGTCGCCGAGCGACCCGCCGCGAAAGGCGCGGGTGACGATTTCCATCCGGTCGACCGCATCGTGCCGCGCCGAGGCGGCGACCAGATCGAGCAGGTAGCGGATGTGTCCGCCGGTATCGGCGGTCACGCCATATTCCACATCCCGCGCCCGCAAACAGCCCTGTAACGCGAGATGAAGGATGAACATTACGGAACTTTCCCGTTGAAAATCGCGAAGTTGTCGTCGCTCCAGGCGGAACCGCCGGGACGGGTGAATGGTTCCGGCGTGGTAATGAACGCCCCCCTTCGCATCGCGCAGCTCGCCCCGGTGATCTATCCCGTTCCACCGGGCCGCACCGGGGGCACCGAACGGGTGGTGTCGGACCTGACCGAGACGCTGGTGGCGATGGGCCATGCCGTGACGCTGATCGCGCCGTCGGACAGCGTGACGACCGCGCGCCACCTCTCCGCCCACCCCAGCCTGCGCGCGCTGGCGGAGTATCGCGGCCCCGTGCCGCCGGGTGTGCCCGCCGCGCTGGAGGCGGTGCAGCTGCGTATCCTGCGCGAGCATCTGGCGGAGTTCGACGTGGTGCATTGCCACGGCGAATTCGCCCATGCCGCGGTGCTGGGCGACCGGATCGGGCACAGCCTGACGACGGTGCACTGGCGGCTGGACGAGCTGGACCGGCAGCTGTTCTTCCGCAGCTTTCCCGAACTGCCGGTGGCGGCAGTGTCGGCGGCGCAGGCGCGCGACCTGCCGCGCGCCAACCGGGCGGGGGTGGTGCATCACGGCATCCCCGAGGATCGCTTTCATGTCGGGCCGGGCGGGCGGGGCGTCGCCTTCATCGGGCGGATGACCGACCAGAAGCGGCCCGACGTCGCGATCCGCGTCGCGCGCGCCGCCGGACGCCCGATTACGCTGGCGGGCGGGATCGACGTCGGCAACCCGCGCTATTTCGCCGATCGGGTGCAGCCGCTGCTGGATCGGCAAGCCGAGCATGTCGGCGAGGTGGACGACCGCGCGAAACAGGCGCTGCTGGGCAATGCGGCGGCGCTGCTGTTCCCGATCGACTGGCCCGAACCGTTCGGGCTGGTGATGATCGAGGCGATGGCCTGCGGCACGCCCGTCATCGCATGGGACAGGGGCAGCGCGCGCGAGGTGGTGGACGAGGGCGTCACCGGCTTCGTGGTGAACAGCGAGGAAGCGGCGGTGGCGGCGCTCGAGCGGATCGAGACGCTCGACCGGGCGCGGGTGCGCGCGCGGTTCGAGGAGCGCTTCACCGCGCGGCGGATGGCGGAGGACTATGTGGCGATCTATCGCCGGTTGACGGCGCAGCCATGCGCATAGGGATCGTCACCTGGGCCTATCCGCCCGAGAAGAGCGGCCTGTCGCGCGCCGCGCGCGAGATCGCGCATGCGCTGGCCGAGGCGGGGCACGACGTGCGCGTCGTGACGATGGACCGCAGCGATCGCGGGCATGACGGGGTGGTCGAGGTGATCGGTGCGGCCGAACCCGGCGGCTGGCTCGACCGGCTGCGGCGCTTCCCCGCCATCGGCCATTGGTGCGGCCCGGCGATGGTCGCGCGCACCGTGCGGCGGCTGCACGCCGAACGCCCGTTCGACGTGGTGGAGGCGACCAACTGGTATGCGCCGGGGCTGTGGGTGGCGCTCACCGGGCCGGTGCCGCTCGTCACGCGCAATTCGACTCCGGTCGCGACCAGCGCCGCCAGGCCGCGCACCCTGCGCGACCGGATCGATCGTTGGGCGGCGGTGACGCTGGAAGCGGTGGCGGCGCGGGCCTCGGCGGGGCTGATCTCGAACACGCAGGCGCATGGCGCGAAGATCGCCGACCTGTATCGCACGCCGCCGCCGGGGCCGGGGCATGCGGTGATCGGCCTCAGCCTGCCGCCTGCCGTCGTCGCCGCCGGACGCGCGGCGCACTATCCGCCGGGCAATGCGGTGCTGCGGCTGCTGTTCGTCGGGCGCAACGAACCGCGTAAAGGCACCGACGCGCTGATCGGCGCGCTGCCCGCACTGGCGGCGGATGCCGATGCGGGGGTGATCCCCGAATTCCGCCTGACGATGATCGGGCTGCACCGCCACGAACTGGACGCGCTGCCCCCGGCGGCGCTGCGGCGGATCGACAGCTTCCACCGGGTGGACGACGAACTGCTGCATGCCGAGCTGGCCGCGGCGGACGTGGTGGTCGCCCCGTCGCGCTACGAGAGTTTCGGGCTGGTGTATCAGGAGGCGATGATGTTCGCCCGCCCGATCGCCGCCTGCGGACAGGACCCGAGCGCGCGGCTGTTCGTGGGGGCAAGCGGTGCGGGGCTGCTGGCGGAGGACTGCACGGCGGACGCATTGGGCGCGATCCTCCAGCGGCTGTTGCGCGAGCCGGAGACGCGGCACGCGCTGTCGGCGGCGGCGCGGGTGGCGGCGGGGCGCTTCACCCGCCGCAGCCTCGCCGACGAGACGCTCGCCGCCTATGTCGCCGCGCTGAACGGACGGAGCAGCGCCGCCTCGTCGCCCGGACGACCCGCGCCCGCCGACATGGCCTCATAGACGCGCGAGCGTTCGAGCACGCGGGCGCGGTCCAGCCGATGCTCGATCGCGCCGGGGAGCGCCAGCGAGGTCGCCGCGAACGGCACGACGGGGCGTTCGTGGACCCGACCCGCGAAGCGTACCCCGGCGCGGTTCAGGCGATACTGGATGTCGGGCCACAGCGCCGACACCTGCCCGTCGACCAGATTGCGGCGCGGCAGCCCGAGCGACACCAGCCCGTCGGCGTCCGCAGCGGCGGTCAGCCAGCCGAGCGCGGCGACCAGTTCGGGCTCGGGCCGCTCGTCGGTGTCGAGTTGCAGTACCCAGCCGTCCGCCATCGCCTGCACCCGGTTGCGCTGCGCGGCGAAATCGCCGTCCAGCGGATGCGCCGCCACCTGCACCCCGCGCGCCTGCATGGCGAGGGTGGCGGCATCGTGCATCGTCCCGTCGAGCAGCACGATCGCACGGGGGAAGTGCGGGCGTAGCGCGCCCAGCATCGCGGCGACCTGCGCCAGCTCGCTCGCGCGGGCGATGATGCCGAGGGTGACGGCGTGGCTGCGCGGGCGTGCCGGACGCCAGCCGCTGCCGTCCGCGACCAGCCCCAATGCCCATGCCGCATTGCGCCGGGCATGGGGGGCAAGCGCGAAGCCCTGCTCGCCACCATTCGTGTCGAGCGCAGTCGAGACACCATGCGCAGCGCCTGCGGCACGTCCCTCGACTGCGCTCGGGACGAACGGGTGGCCGGTGGTCGGCGCGCGTTCCAGCATGTGGCGGATCGCCGCCCGCAATTCGTCCGCGTCGAAATCGAGCCGTTCGACCGCCAGCCCGCAATGGGTGCATTCGGGCCATGCCCGGTCATGCCACCCGGGATTGCCGCAGATCGGGCAGCGCGGCCCCGCCGATGTGTCGCTCAATGCCTGTCCTTCGCCCGATATCGATGCGATGGGGGAACGCATCGGCAGGGTGGCGGTTCGCAGGACATGGTGCGCAGGCAGGATAAAGCGACGATCGTGGTGGCCGGAGCCACCGGCGACCTTGGCGGGCGGATCGTGCGCGCCGCGCTGGCGCGCGACGTGGCGGTGCATGCGCTGGTCCGGCCCGACCGCATGTCCGCCGCGACCATGGCGCTCGCCGCGGCGGGGGCCGAGGTCGTGCCGGTCGATTTCGCCGATGCCGCCGCGCTGGCGCGCGCCTGCCGGGGGGCGATGTGCGTCGTCTCCGCGCTGAACGGGCTGGGGGAGACGATCCTCGATGCGCAGACCCGGCTGCTCGACGCGGCGATCGGCGGCGGGGCGGCGCGGTTCCTGCCCTCGGACTTCTCGATCGACTATACCGCGCTGCCGACCGGCACGAACCGCAATTTCGACCTGCGCCGCGCCTTCCGCACCCGGCTGGACACCGCGCCGATCCCGGCGACCTCGATCTTCAACGGCGCGTTCGCCGACATGCTGAACGGCGAGATGCCGCTGATCCAGCGCCGCTTGCGCCGGGTATTGTACTGGGGCGATGCCGACGCCCGCTTCGCGCTGACGACCAGGGACGACGTGGCGGCCTATACCGCCGCCGCCGCGCTCGACCCGGCGGCACCGCGCGACCTGCATATCGCAGGCGCACAGGTCAGCGCGCGCGATCTGGCGGTGCTGATGACGCAGGTAACGGGGCGGGAATACCGGCTGTTGCGTGCCGGATCGCTCGGCACCCTGTCGCGGATGATCGCGACGACGCGGCGGCTGTTCCCGCAACGGGGCGCGGTATTCCCTGCGTGGCAGGGGATGCAGTATCTCCACAACATGTTCGACGGCCGCGCGCCGTCCGCGCCGGTGGACAATGCGCGCTACGACGTGGTGTGGACCGATCTGCGGGATGTGGTGAAGGGCTGACCGCTTCCGCTCCCCTCCCTGGAAGGGAGGGGCCGGGGGTGGGTTGGCCCGCGATGGCACGGACCCGCTCCACCATTGACCAACCCACCCCCAACCCCTCCCTTCCAGGGAGGGGAGAAGCCGAACGCCGCGTTGAACGTCGATTTCGCCTAGGCCGCAACGATCGGCTTCGTCTCCCCCGCGTCCACCGCCCAGCGCGCGGTCGTCTCGGTCGTGAAGCTCGGTTCCACCACGCTCGACACCATCCGGAACTGCGCCACCGCCCTTGCCCGGTCGAGGGTGAGCAGCAGATAGCCCTTGCGGTCCTGGTCCGAGTAGCGGACCTCGGGGCTGCCCGCCTCGATCAGCTTGCCGAGGCCGGGCAACAGCGCCCCCCATGACGGGCTGGAGACGGCGGTCGCGCCGAATTCGGCGGCGACGAGCCGACCGGCATCGTCGTGCAGGTCGTTGGCCCATGCCGCATGGCTGTCCCCCGACAGCACGATCGGGCGCGATCCGGCACGGCGGAACGCGGCGTACAGCCGCTCGCGCGCCGGGGGATAGCCGTCCCAGCTGTCGAAGTTCATCGGCAGCCCCGCCTTGTACGATGCCTGCCCCGCCGCGATCCGGCTGGCATAGGCGGGCGGCATCTTCGCCAGCAGCGCGCGATACTTCGCCTCGCCCAGCCCGGCGGCAAGGTCCGGCCCGGCGACGCGCGCCATCACCACCTGATTGCCGAGGATCTGCCACGGCTTCCCCGCCGCGACCGATGCCTGTAACCGCGCCTCGACCCAGTCCTGCTGCCCCTTGCCCAGCAGTTCGCGGTCGGGTTGGGCGCGGACCGCCATCATCGTGGCATGGTCGTCGGGAGCGATGCCCGCCCCCTTGGGTGCCGCCTGCTGCGACCGGGCGAGCAGCCGCGTCTCGACCATCACCAGCGTCGCCAGATCGCCGAACTCGAACGCGCGGTTGATCGCCGCCCATGGCTTGCCCGGTTGCGGATCGCGGATCGGCATCCACTCGAAATAGGCCTGCATCGCCGCCGCCTTGCGCTTCGCCCAGTCGCCCTCGGTCGCGGGATCGTGGTTCTCCGCGCCGCCGACCCATGAATCGTTCGCGCTTTCATGATCGTCCCATACGCAGATGAACGCCGCGCGGGCGTGCGCCGCCTGCATCGCCGGATCGGCCTTGGTCTGGGCATGCCGCATCCGATAGTCGGCCAGCGTCACGATCTCATGGCGCGGTTCGGGCAGGCGGCCGAGCCTGGCGCCGATGTCCGCGCCATAGCCGTCCGCGCCATATTCGTAGATATAGTCGCCCAGATGCAGCACCGCGTCGATCCGGGGTTCGGCGGCGATGGCGGTATAGGCGTGCCAGTATCCGCCCGGATACAACTGGCACGACACGACGGCGAGCACGAGGTCGGCGGTGGCCCCGCGCGGCAGGGTGCGGAACCGGCCCCTGGGGGACGCGGTGCCGTCGGCAGTGGTGAACCAGTACCAATAGTCGCGGCCGGGCGACAGGCGCGTCACCTCCACCTTCGCGGTCCAGTCGCGTGCGGCGCGGGCGGTGGTGCGCCCGGTGGCGACCGCACGGGCATGGGGATCGGGCGCGACATGCCATTCGAGCGCGATGTCGCCGCTCGCCCCGTCCGCCGGAGTGACGCGGGTCCACAGCACCGCGCCGTCGACGGCGGGATCACCGCTCGCCACGCCGTGCGCGAAGGTCGCGCCCGGTACGGCGGCACGCACGGCAGCGGCGGGCAGCGCGAGCGCGGCGCTGCCGCCGATGGTGCGAAGGGCGGTGCGGCGGTTGATCGTCATGACGGGCGAACCTCGGCAAGCTTGTCGGTCCGCGCCCCGTATGTCACCGATACGACAGGGCGATGACGTAACCATATTGTCACCCCGGTTCCCTAAGGGCCGCGCCGTCATCAGGGGGATATCGCATGGTTTCGTTCTCGCGTTCGCTCATCGCGCTGCTGGCGCTCGGCTGTTCGACCGCCGCCTTCGCGCAGGCCGATGTCCGGCCGCGCGACAGCGACGATGCCGACAATGTCGCCGAGATCGTCGTCACCGCGCAGAAGGTGGAGCAGCGGATCGAGGACGTGCCGCTGACCGTCAGCGCGGTCACCGGCAGGCGCATGGCCGACCTCGGCGTGTCGACGCTGGCCGATGTCGCGCAGTACATCCCCGGCCTGGTGATCCAGGAGCAGAGCGCGAACAACCCCGGCTTCGTGATCCGCGGCATCACCTCGGATTCGGGATCGGCGCAGCAGGGCGCGCGCGTCACCTTCTACTATAACGGCGTCGACATCAGCCGCTCGCGCGGGGCGTATCAGGACCTGTTCGACCTCGAACGGATCGAGGTGGTGAAGGGGCCGCAGGCGACGCTGTTCGGCACGGCGGCGGCGGTCGGCGCGGTATCGATCATCCCGGCGCGCCCGCGCCCCGGCTTCTCGGCGGAGGCGGCGGCGTCCTACGGCAATTTCAACCGGACGCAGCTGTCGGGCGTGCTGAATGCGGGCAACGACACGCTCGCCGGGCGGCTGGCGTTCGCGTACAAATATCGCGACGGCTATGTCCGCAACATCGCGGGCGATCCGAACGTGCCCAACCAGAATCAGGGGCAGGTCGATCAGGACGATCTGAACGGGCAGGACCAGCGGGGCGTGCGCGGGTCGCTGCGCTGGACGCCGACCCCGGCGCTCACCGCCGACCTCGTGCTGACCTATGACGGGCAGCGCAATCCCGGCACCGCGTTCAAGAGCCGCGCCTTCGCCCCCACCGGCGGGCAGACCGGCGACTATGGCCATGCCGAACTCTCCGGCTCGCCGTTCAGCGAGAGCGTGCTCGGCAAGCGCAAGCTCGGCCTCGACCGCGACGTGTATGACGCCAACCTGACCGTGCAGGTCGATGTCGCGCCCGGCGTCACCTTCACCTCCGTCAACGGCTATCGCCGGTTCAACAGCCTCGAGACGTTCGACGCCGACGGCGGCCCCGCATGGTATCTGGAATTCGCCGAGGATGCGCAGGGCGACCAGTGGAGCCACGAGGGCCGCTTCGCCTTCACCGGCGAGAAGGCGCGCGCGTCGTTCGGCTGGAACGCCTTTTTCGAGAACGGTTTCCAGCGGGTGCCCTTTTCGACCGAGGAAGGCACCTATCTCGCCTGTTCGGTCACGCCCGCCTATGCGGCGGTGCGCGCCGGGCTGAACGCGGCAGGCATCCCGACCGGCCCGGCGTGCGTCGCGGCCAACGGCACGATTCCCGCCACCCGCGCGACGGCGCTGCTGACCCGCGGCGCGGCGAGCGTGCTGCCCTATGCCGCCGAATTCACCAACTACGGTAACAACGATACCTGGTCGGTGTTCGCCGATGCGACATGGATTCCGGTGCCCGCGCTCGAACTGACCGCCGGCGCCCGTGTGCTGATCGAGGACCGCAAGTCGCAGTACAGCGCCGTCCAGCCCTTCTCGCGCATCCTTGCCGGGGCGGGGGTGTTCACCAGCCTGCTCGGCACCGCCAGCACCGGGGGCGCCAAGTTCGAGGCGGAGCGCAGCTTCGCCGCGGTGCTGCCGCGCTTCAACGCGCTGTTCCGCCTGAGCGATGCGGTCAGCCTGTACGCGACGGTCAGCAAGGGCCGCCGCTCGCCGGTGGTGCAGCTTGCCGCCGCGCGCACCGGCATGGCGGCGACGGCGGCGGTGGTCCCCGCGCTCCAGATCGTGCCCGAGGAACTGGTGTGGAACTACGAAGGCGGCATCAAGGGCCGCGTCGGGCCGTTCAGCGGCGCGGCGTCGGTCTTCTACCAGCGCTATGACGGGTTTCAGGTGTCCGTGACCGAGAACGGCGTGACCACCACCCGCTCGGCGGGGTCGGCCGACAACCTCGGCGTCGAGGTCGAGGGCAATCTGGCGATCGGGCGGATGCTTTCGCTGTTCGGCACCTTCGCCTGGCTCGACGGCGGGATCGGCGACGCGGCGAGCAACGGGGTGTTCGCGGGCAACCGCTTCCGCCTCCAGCCGGACATGACCGCCAGCGCGGGCGCGAACCTGCGGGTGCCGCTGGGCGGGGCCACGCTCTATGCGGTGCCGAGCGTCACCTACCGCTCGCGCGTGTTCTTCGAGCTGCCGAACAACCCGGCGATCGCGCAGGACGGCTATACGCTGGTCAACGCGCGCGCGGGCGTCGAGATCGGCGAGGGCGGGCGGTTCCTGATCGGGGCGTTCGCGCGCAACCTGACCGATGCGCGCTATCTGATCGACGCGGGCAACACCGGCGGCGGCTTCGGCGTGCCGACCTATATCCGGGGCGAGCCGCGCTTCTACGGGCTGGAACTGGGCGCGCGGTTCTGAGGCGACCATCGTCACTCCCGCGAAGGCGGGAGCCTATAGACGCTGACGGTTCGGTTATTGCCCGATCGTCGGCGTTTATGGATTCCCGCCTTCGCGGGAATGACGATGATGCAGGGTAGTGCCCCCACCTGTTGCCATCACGCAACACCCCGCACTGTAATGATTACGCAACGATCGCGTAACCCAACTGCCACCCCCGCCCGGCACGGCAGCCGCCAGCGAGGGAGCGGAACGACGCTCCCCAAAGGGGAAACATCACATGGTCGGGTTTAGCTCGCGGTCCGCTCGGGCCGTTTTCGTTCGCGCGCTGATGGGCGGGGTGGCCTTCGCGCCGGTGGCGGCCTTCGCCGCGCCCGAGGACGTCGTCGCCGTTGCCGCCGCCGATCCGGCGGCAGTGCCCGAGGACGTTCAGGAGATCGTCGTGCGCGGCAGCCGCCCGATCGCCGAATCCGAAGCCGCCGCGCTGGATATCCAGCGGAACAGCCCCGCGCTCGTCTCGGTCATCGCCGCCGATGCCGCCGGTCGCCTGCCCGACCAGAATGTCGCGCAGGCGATCAGCCGCCTGCCCGGCGTCGCCGTCGAGCGCGACCAGGGCCAGGCGCGCTACGTCAACCTGCGCGGCGCGCCGAAGCGCTGGACCACGCTGTCGTTCGACGGGGTGAACGTCGTCAGCCCCGAAGGCCGCGCCGCCCGCTTCGATTCGATCCCCTCGGCGATCGCCAGGCAGATCGTGGTGCGCAAGGCCGTCACCCCCGACATGGTCGGCGAGACGATTTCGGGCAATGTCGACATCATCACCCGCTCGGCATTCGACCACAGCGGCCTGTTCGTCGCGGGCAAGGCGGGCTACGGCCTCGTCGAACTGGGCGACCGCCGCGAATGGGAAGGGTCGCTGGTCGTGTCCGACCGGGTCGAGACCGGCATCGGCGAGATCGGCGTCGTCGCCTCCGCCACCATGTACCGCCGCGGCATGGTGACCGACAATTTCGAGACGGACTTCGAATCGGTCGATCAGGACCGCCGCCCCGGCTTCGCCGACCGCATCTGGGCGCGCGAGACCGAGAACAAGCTCTACCGCCTGACGCGCAAGAACTATTCGCTCTCCAGCCGCCTCGACTGGAAGCCCGCGCCCAACCATACGCTGTTCGCCGAGACGATCTATTCGGCGTTCCAGGACGACGAACTGCGCAACAACTATATCTTCGATCTCGACGATCAGCAGTCGCGCACGCCCACCGGCACCGCCGCCTGCACCGTCAACCCGACGCCCGCGGCGGGCACCACCGGCTATGCCGATGTCTGCACCGGCAACACGCCGCTCACCGGCACCGTCTATGGCATCGACCTGAACTCGAACTTCACCGTGCGCGCCTACAAGCAGTCGGTGTTCACCAACACCATCGGCGGCGAGCATGACCTCGACAGCTGGCGCGTGTCGTGGCGCGGCAACTATACCCGGTCGATCGACGACCGGACCCAGCCCGCGCAGCTGAACTATGACAGCCCGTCGTTCGGCACCAACGGCGCGAACGCGGCCAACCGGCTGACCGTATTCTACGACCTGCGCGATCCGCAGCTGGCCAGGGTCGAACTGTACCGCACCATCCGCAACGCCAACGGCACCTTTGCGCGTGGGGGCCGCGTCACCGCGATCGAGGATTTCCCGCGCTCGCTCGCCCGCCTGCGCTCGCTGATCGCGCTCGACACGACCGAGGCGTACACCGCGCGCGTCGACGTGGCGCACGACATCGACGGCCTGCTCGGCAACAGGACCGAGATCGCCTTCGGCCTGCGCTTCGACGATCGCACCAAGTCGGTCGACGAACGCCTGCTCGAACTCAACAGCGCGGCGCAGTTCACCGCGGCGGGCATCCCCACCGGCTATGACCAGATCGCGATCCCCGGCGGGTTCCAGGGGCAGATTCCGCTCGGCTACACCTTCCAGTATTTCGGCCGCGACCAGATCCTCGATCTGGTGAACCGTGCGGGCCGGGTCGGGCGCTATGTCGATCAGACCGCCAATCTCTATGACGTGAACGAGCGCGTCTATTCGGCGTACGGCATGGCCACCGTCACCACCGACTGGGGCAATGTCGTCGGCGGCGCGCGGATCGAGCATATCCGCAACCGTTCGTCGGCGTTCGTCAACGGCAATGCCGCGACGCCGATCACCGTCGATCGCGACATCACGCTGGTCTATCCCAGCCTGCACATCAACTATGACGTGACGCGCGAGATGAAGGCGCGACTGTCGTTCAACACCGGCGCGGCGCGGCCCGATTACGACCAGCTGCGCCCCAACCTGACGTTCAACGACGCGAACCTGACCGTCTCGGGCGGCAACCCCGATGCGCGCCCGGAAAAGGCGATGGGCGTCGATGCCTATGTCGAATATTACGTCCTGCCGCGCGGCTTCCTCTCGTTCGGTGCCTATTACAAGCGGTTGCGCGACGTGCTGTTCGACACGACCCGCACCTTCGGGCGCGACGTGCTGAACCTCGGCGGGGTCGACCGGTCGCAGTACGTCTATTCGACGATCGACAACGGCGGCAACGGATCGATCGTCGGCGTGGAAGGCGCGATCCAGCAGCAGCTCGACCCGTTCGTCGCCGACCTCGGCCTGCCCGACTGGATGGGCGGCTTCGGCGTGCAGTTGAACGCCACGCTCAACCGCAGCCGCGCGGAGACGCCGGACGGCCGCCGCGTGCCGCTGCCGGGTGCGTCGGATGCGGTGTACAACCTCGGCGTCTATTACGAGAAATACGGCTTCTCGGCGCGGGTCCAGTATCAGAACCGTTCGCGCTGGCTCGACGATCTGGGCGACTTCCAGCCGATCAACGGCGTCGTGCGCGGCGTCGACGGCGGCGACTTCTACTGGGCGAAGGACAATGAGCTTGACGCATCGCTGCGCTATGCGATCAACCGCAACGTCGAATTCTACGGCAACTTCAGCAACCTGCTGAACGGGCCGGGTCGCCGCTACGTCGGCAGCACGCGCTACACGATCGAGCGCGAGACGTTCGGCCGCCGCTATCAGGCGGGCGTGCGGGTGACGTTCTGATGCGCATCGTCCTGTTCGCGGCGCTGCTCGGCGGGTGCGCGGTCACGCCGCCGCCCGCCGGGACCGCCGCCGCCCCGGTGGTGTCCGCGGCGGCGGAGACCGATCCGGTCGACACCGCCGCCGACGCCGCCGACGATCCCGCCATCTGGCGCAACCGCCGCGATCCCGCCGCCAGCCTGGTCATCGGGACCGACAAGCAGGCGGGCATCCATGTCTATGACCTGTCGGGCAGGCGGCTGAGCTTCACCCCCGCCGCGCGGCTCAACAACGTCGACCTGCGCGAGATCGGCGGGCGGGTGATCGCCGCGGCCAGCGACCGCGCGGACGTGGGCTTGGCGCATGTGGCGCTGTTCACGCTCGACACGGCGGCACGCAAGCTGGTGCCGATGGGGCGCTTCCCGGTCGGGCCGGGCGAGGCCTATGGCATGTGCCTGTGGACCCGCCGCGCGGACAAGGCGCTGTTCGGCTTCGTCGTGATGAAGGACGGGCGGATCGATCAGGTATCGATCGACGCGAAGCCGGGTGCTGCGCCGGTGGTACGCACGGTGCGTTCGATGAAGCTCGGCACCCAGGCCGAGGGCTGCGTCGTCGATGACCGCATCGGCCTCCTCTATGTCGCGGAGGAGGACGTCGGGCTGTGGCGCTTCGACGCCGATCCCGCCGCACCGACCACCGCGACGCTGGTGGCGAAGGTCGACGGCACCCGGCTGGTCGCCGATGCCGAGGGGCTGGCACTGGTGCCGAGCGGCGCGCGCGGCGGATATCTGCTGGTCAGCAGCCAGGGCGACAATGCCTACAGCCTCTACCGGCTGTCCGACTTCGCCTTTGCCGGACGCTTCCGCATCGGCGGCGGCGCGATCGACGGGACCAGCGAGACCGACGGCATCGACCTGATGCCCGGCGATTTCGGCCCGCGTTTCCGCCACGGGCTGATGGTCGCGCAGGACGGCGACAATGCGCCGGATACGCAGAATTTCAAGTTCGTGGACTGGGGCGCGGTGCGCAAGGCGTTGCGGTTGCGCTGAGGAATAGAAGAAAGTCTGGGTTCACGCGAAGTCGCGAAGACACGAAGGAATTGTGTTCGCGGCGTAAGCCGCTCTCCTCCAACCGGCGTTGATCGGGAAGGCGGTTTACGCCGCAAGACCAACCCCTTCGTTTCTTCGCGCCTTCGCGTGAACCAAATCTTCTCTTCGGCGGCTACCGCATCAACCCTGCCGCCCGAAGCGCACGCTCGATCGTCGCCTGCACCGAACCGCCGCCGTCGCCGCGCGGTTCGTCCATCCGTTCCAGCCGCCGCCCACGCGGGGCAGGGGCCTGCGCCAGCGCGGGCACCCGTGGCGCAGGTGCCGCCACCGGCTCGACCCGTGGCGCAGCGGCCGCCGCCGCCCCGGTCAGCCCCCACGACCCGGCGATCGCCAGCGTGCTCGACAGGCCGACATCGAGCATGAACGGACCCGCCGCGCCGATGCCGCTCGCCGGATCGATCGGCACGCCGTGCCCCATGCCCGCAATCCGCCACGCCTCGACCAGCGCATCGCCGTCGGTCCCGCGCCACACGCGATGTTCCCAGTTGCGCCCGCGCGTCTCCTCGACGGGGCCGGGGGGCAGGCCGTGGACGCCGCGCCACTGTCCGACCAGCCGGTCGAGGTTGTCGACCACCACCGTCGTGTCCGCGCTGCCGTGCCACAGGCTGACGCGCGGCGCACGGGGGCCGCCGATCGCCGCCGCGCGCACCGCCGCCACCGCCGCCGCATCGGCGGGCGCGCCGTGGCCGCGCATCCGGTCGAGCGCCTGCGGCACGCCCAGCGCCCCGCCGTAGGGCAGCCCGCCGATGATCGCGCCGCCCGCGAACTTCTCCGGCCACGTCGCCAGCATCACCGCGCTCATCGCGCCGCCTGCCGACAGGCCGGTGACGAACACCCGCGCCGGATCGATCCGGTGCGTCGCGACCACCGCATCGATCATCGCCGCGATCGATTCCGCCTCGCCGCCGGTCCGGGCGATGTCCGCCGCCTCGAACCAGTTGAAGCACATGTTGGGGTTGTTCGCGCGCTGCTGCTCGGGGAACAGCACGGCGAAGCCCTCCCGGTCGGCCAGCGTAGACCAGCCGGTGCCATGGTCATAGGCCGCCGCATTCTGGGTACAGCCGTGCAGCGCCACCACCAGCGCCGCGCCCGGCGCCAGCCCCGCCGGAACATGCACCCGCCCGCGCAGATTGCCCGGATTGCGCGACGGCGGCACGATATCGCGCAGCCGGTCGGGCACCGGCGGAACCATGCCCGCCCCCTGCATCCGTTGCAGCCGCTGGATCGTGTCCGAGATCGGTCGCATGATTCGTCATCCCATGATTACGGCAACACGCCGACGCGCTGCCTGTGCCAAGTTGATATGGCGTTCATGTTGCGCCGCACAATAGGCCATGGGCGGATCAGCCGTGCAACCCCGCCCGCGCGATATCGGCATAGATCGCCGTCAGCACCCGCAGATCGTCGATCGCCACCGCCTCGTCCACCTTGTGCATCGTGGCGTTGAGCAGCCCGAATTCGACGGTCGGGCACAGTTTCGACAGGAAGCGCGCGTCGCTCGTGCCGCCGGTGGTGGACAGTTCGGGGGTGATCCCGGTGTGGCGGCGGATCGCATCGGCGACCATTGCGGAGAAATCCCCCGGGGGGGTCAGGAACGCCTCGCTCGATACCCGCCCGGTCACGATCGCACCGGGGGCGTGGGCGTGGACCAGCGCGCGGATGCGCTCGACCAGCGCCTCGCCCGACTGTTCGTCGTTGAACCGGATCGACAGCCGGGCCGATGCCCTCGGCGGGATCACGTTGGTCGCCGGATTGCCGACGGTCAGGTCGGTGATCTCGATGTTCGACGGCTGGAACCATGCATTGCCCGTGTCCAGCACCACCGCGTCGATCGCCGCCAGCGCCGCCACCAGCTTCGGCACCGGATTGTCGGCGAGGTGCGGATAGGCGACATGCCCCTGCCGCCCCGGCACCTCGATCCAGATATTGACCGATCCGCGCCGCCCGATCTTCACCATGTCGCCCAGCCTGCCTTGCGACGTGGGCTCGCCGACGAGGCACAGGTCGGGCGCCAATCCCTGCGCCGCCATGCGATCGATCAGCGCGCGCGTGCCATAGGTCGCCGGGCCTTCCTCGTCGCCGGTCAGGATCAGGCTCACCGTGCCCGCGTCTGCCGGAATGTCGGCGCAGGCGGCGATGAACGCGGCGACCGCACCCTTCATGTCCACCGCCCCCCGGCCATAGAGCAGCCCGTCGCGCTCCACCCCGGCGAACGGCCCCGCGCTCCAGCCCTCGCCCGGCGGCACCACGTCGAGATGCCCGGCGAAGGCGAAGTGCCGCCCGCCGCCCCCCCGCACCGCCAGCAGATTCTCGACCGGCCCGTCGGGTGCCTCGCCCGCGACGAAACGGTCGATGCGGAAGCCCATGGGGCCAAGCGCCGCCGCCGCCACGTCGAACACGTCGCCGATCGCGGGCGTCACGCTGTCGCAGCTGAGCAGTTGCCGGGTAAGGTCGACGACATCGGGCACGGGCAGGGGCTTTCGATCGCGGAAGGGTCGGGCGGCTGATCGCGCAGCCGGGTGCATTGTGCAATGCCGCACGTTGCCGGGAAAGCGGCGACACTCTACGGCGAAACCCATGTCGCGGGTGCTGTTCGTCATTCTTGCCGTGCTGCTGCTCGTGCCGACCTGGTCCGGGCCGGACCGGCTGCCGCTGTTGCGGACCGGCGTGCCCGGGATTTCGGTGAAGCGGGTGGCGATCGACCGGGACGGCAACCGCCGGATCGGCGCGCTGACCTATCTCGGCGGGGTGCAGCTTGCCAGTCCCGACCCGGCGTTCGGCGGCTTTTCGGCGATGCATGTCGCCGGGGATCGCTTCACCCTGTTGTCGGACGGCGGCGGGATCGTGCGCTTCCGGATGGGGGCAGACTGGCGCATCCGCGATGCGGGCACCGCCGAACTGCCCGACGGCCCCGGCACCGGCTGGGAAAAGCGCGACCGCGACAGCGAATCGCTGGCGGTGCTCGGCGACGGCAGCATCCTCGTCGGGTTCGAGCGTGCGAACGCCATCTGGCGCTATGCCCCCGGCTTCCCCCGCGCGCTGGCATCGGCGCGCCCGATCGGCATGCGCAGATGGTCGGACAACAGCGGCGCGGAGGCGATGGCGGCGATGCCCGACGGATCGGTCGTGGTGCTGAGCGAGGCGAACGGGACGGTGAAGACCGGCTACCCCGGCCTGCGCTTCCTCGGCGATCCGACGCGACCGGGCACCCGCTGGTACCGCTTCCGCTATTTCGCCGAACCCGGGTTTCGCGTGACCGATGCGGTGGCGCTGCCCGACGGGCGGCTGCTGGTGCTCAACCGCGCGTTCGATCCGTTCCGCCTGTTCTATGCCCGGTTGCAGATCGTCGCGGCGGGCGCGATCCGCCCCGGCGCGAAGGTGCGCGGGCGGACCATCGCGGTGTTCGAGGGCCGCGTGGCGCACGACAATTTCGAGGCGCTGTCGCTGGTCATGGAGAACGGCAAGCCCGTGCTGTGGATCGCGTCGGACGACAACCAGCAGTTCTGGCAACGCTCGCTGCTGCTGAAGTTCCGGGTGGACGTGGAGTAGCGCAATGCCCCGCGGTCCCGACCCGACCGCCGTTCGTCCCGAGCGAAGTCGAGGGACGTGCCGCCGGGCGCTGCGCGAGGTGTCTCGACTGCGCTCGACACGAACGGTTCGGGTTCGGGGTCGGATCGAACGTTGCCGCCGCAACCCTCGTCATTCCCGCGCAGGCGGGAATCCATAACCTCCAACGTCTGCGAACGAGCCGCGACGTCGGCGGCTATGGGCTGCGTCTGCGCGGGAGAGACGAAAGGGGGGCACACCGGCGTCGCGCCCGGCACGACGAACACCGCGCCCCGCTCAAGCCTCCAGCTCGACATCCCAGTACAGCCAGTCGTGCCAGGTTTCGTGCAGATGGCCCGGCGGGAAGCGGCGGCCCTGTTCCTGCAACTGCCAGCTGGTCGGGCGGATCGGCGCGACCATCAGCGGCATCGCCGCCTGCCGGGGCGTGCGGCCCCCTTTGCGCAGGTTGCACGGCGCGCAGGCGGTGGCGACATTCTCCCATGTCGTCCGCCCGCCCTGCGCGCGCGGGATGACGTGATCGAAGGTCAGGTCGTGCGTCGCCCCGCAATACTGGCAGCTGAACCGGTCGCGCAGGAACAGGTTGAAGCGGGTGAAGGCCGGAAATTCCGACGGCTTCACATATTGCTTGAGCGCGATGACCGAAGGCAGCTTGATCCTCGCCCGGGCGCTGCGCACCTCGCGCTCATATTCCGCCACGATGTCCACCCGGTCGAGGAACACCGCCTTGACCGCCGTCTGCCACGGCCAGACGCTCAAGGGGTAATAGGACAACGGGGTATAGTCCGCGTTGAGCACCAGCGCGGGACAGCCATCGGGATGGCGGAGGCGATCGGGATGGTACATGAAGTCCCCCTCGCGTAAAGGTCGCCGCCGATATGATCGGCATCGATTACGCTGGCATGACAGCACGACGCGACCCCCGAAGTCAAACCGGGCCGCAGGTCACGACCCGCTTCGCGCCCAGCCCCACCGGCGCGCTGCACCTAGGGCACGCCTTTGCCGCGCTGCAATCGCACGATCGCGCGCGCGCCGCGGGCGGGCGGTTCCTGCTGCGGATCGAGGATATCGACACCGGGCGGTCGCGGCCGGAGCATGTGCAGGGCATCCTCGACGACCTGCGCTGGCTGGGGATCGACTGGGACGGGGAGGTGGTGTTCCAGTCGCGGCGGCGCGCGCTGTACGCCGATGCGCTCGAGGCGCTGAAGCGGCAGGGGCTGCTCTACCCGTGTTTCTGCACCCGCGCCGACATCGCGCGCGAGGTCGCGGCCAGCGCGTCGGCGCCGCACGGGCCGGACGGGGTGCGCTATCCCGGCACCTGCCGCCACCTCCCGCCCGATCCGGCGCGGCTGGCGCAGCCGCATGCGTGGCGGATCGACATGGCGCGCGCCGTCGAACGCACCGGGCCGCTGACCTGGGCGGACGAGATCGCGGGCGCGCAGGCGGCGGACCCGCTGGCGGCGGGCGACGTGGTGCTGGCGCGCAAGGATGCGGGCACCAGCTATCACCTCGCCGTCACGGTGGACGACGCCGCGCAGGGCGTCAGCCATGTCGTGCGCGGGGTGGACCTGTTCCACGCCACCCATATCCACCGGTTGTTGCAGGCGCTGCTCGGCCTGCCGGTGCCGGTGTGGCGGCATCACCCGCTGCTGACCGATGCGCAGGGCCGCCGCCTCGCCAAGCGCGACGGCGCGCCCGCGCTGGCGCTGCTGCGTGCGCAGGGGATCGACGGCGGTACGCTCGCGGACGATCTGCGCGCCGGGCGGCTGCCGCTTGGAATTGCGGGTGCGAGCGCCTAGCTTGGATTCATGAACACCTTCCTCGTCCTGCTGCTGATCGCGGCCATGATCGCGGTCGTCGTGGCGCTGGTCCGCGGCATCGTCTCCTTCCTCGCCGAGGGGAGCGCGCAGGTGCGGGGCGAGGGGCCGAGCGAACAGTCGCTGAAATCCAACAAGATGATGCAGGCGCGCGTGCTGTTTCAGGCGATCGCGATCCTGATCGTCGTCGTGATCCTGTTCCTCGCCGGCCGCACCTGACATGGTGAAGCTGAACCGGATCTACACCCGCACCGGCGATGCGGGGACGACCGGCCTTGTCGACGGATCGCGCGTGGCGAAGGATGCCGCCGTGGTGCAGGCGATGGGCGATGTGGACGAGGCCAATTCGGCGCTGGGCGTCGCGCTCTCGGCGCTGGGCGATCATCCCGCGGTGCCGACCCTGCTGACGATCCAGAACGACCTGTTCGACGTCGGCGCGGACCTCGCCACCCCGGCGGGGATCGACGGCGCGCTGCGCATCGTGCCCGAACAGGTCGCCGCGCTGGAGGCGGCGATCGACCGGGTCAACGACGAGCTGTCGCCGCTGACCAGCTTCGTCCTGCCCGGCGGCAGCGCGGGCGCGGCGGCGCTGCATCTGGCGCGCGCGATCGTCCGCCGCGCGGAGCGCTCCGCGGTGGCCGCGCATCACGACGCGCCGCTTAACCCGGATTTATTGTCCTATCTCAACCGCTTGTCCGATTTCCTGTTCGTGTTGGCCAGAAAAGTGAACGAAAACGGGGCGTTGGACGTTCTATGGGTTCCGGGGGGCAAGCGCCCGAAGCCATAGAGGATGCGGGCGACGATGCGAGCTTTACCCACCGCCGCGCCCCATCTGGCCCTTGCCGGGCGGTACGCGAAGGTCCGTGCGCTCACCGATGCGCTCGCCGCGCCGCTGTCGGATGCCGATGCCAGCGTGCAGTCGATGGACGATGCCTCGCCGGTCAAATGGCATCTGGCGCACACGACCTGGTTCTTCGAGACGTTCGTGCTGCGCGATCACCTGCCGGGCTATACGCTCCACGACGAACGTTTCCCGTTCCTCTTCAACAGCTATTACGAGGCGGAGGGGCGGCGGCATGCCCGTGCGCGGCGCGGCATGATTACCCGCCCGTCGCTCGACGAGGTGCGCGGCTATCGCGCCGCCGTCGACGCCGCGCTGCTGGCGGCGCTGCCCCGGCTCGGCGACGAGGCGCAGGCGCTGGTGGCGCTGGGCTGCCATCACGAGGAACAGCATCAGGAACTGCTGCTGACCGACATCCTCCACCATTTCAGCGAGAACCCGCTCGAACCCGCGATGTTCACGCCCGAGCCCAAGCGTCCGGTGGCGATGCCCGGCCCGATCGGCTGGATCGAGCATGCGGGCGGCATCGTCGAGGTGGGCCATGGCGGCGACGGCTTCGCCTTCGACTGCGAAGGCCCGCGCCACCGCGCGCTGATCGAGCGCCATGCCATCGCCGATCGCACCGTCACCAACGGCGAATGGGCCGCGTTCATCGCCGACAGCGGCTATGCCCGGCCGGAGTTCTGGCTGGCCGACGGTTGGGCATGGGTGCAGGCGAACCGCATCGCCGCGCCGCTCTATTGGCAGCGGCAGGGCGACGGCTGGACCCGCTTCGGATTGGACGGGCGGCGCGCGATCGATCCCGCCGCGCCGGTGACGCATGTCAGCTTCTACGAGGCCGACGCCTATGCCGCATGGGCGGGCGCGCGCCTGCCGACCGAGTTCGAGTGGGAGGCGCATGCCGCCGCCCATGATCCGGCGGGCGGCAACCAGCTCGACGCCGCAGGCCCGGTCGAGCCGCGTCCGTCGACCGGCGGCCCCGCCTTCTTCGGCGACGTGTGGCAATGGACCGGCAGCGCCTACCGCCCCTATCCCCGGTTCCAGCCGGTGGCGGGCGCGGTCGGCGAATATAACGGCAAGTTCATGAGCGGGCAGTTCGTGCTGCGCGGATCGTCCTGCGCCACGCCGCGTGGCCATGCGCGCCCCTGCTACCGCAACTTCTTCTATCCCCACCAGCGCTGGCAGTTCACCGGCGTCCGGCTCGCGAAGGATCTGTGATGCTGCTGACCGAAGATGCCCCGCTGGCGGTGCGCGCCGATCCCGCCTTCCGCGCCGATGTGCTGTCCGGCCTGTCGCTGCGGCAAAAGGCGATTCCCGCCCGCTGGTTCTACGACCGGCGCGGGTCGGAACTGTTCGAGGATATCACCGCGCTCCCCGAATATTATCCGACGCGCGCCGAAACCGCGATCCTGCGCAGCATCTGCCCCGAGCTGGTCGGCGCGGTGGGCGACGGCGTCGCGGTGGTCGAATTCGGATCGGGATCGTCGGTCAAGACGCCGATCCTGCTCCACTGCATCGAACCCGCCGCCTATGTCCCGATCGACATTTCGGGCGAGTTCCTGCGCAGTTCGTCGGCGACGCTCGCCGCGCAGTTCCCGGGGCTGCCGGTGCTGCCGGTCGAGGCCGACTTCATGAAGCCCGTCCCGCTGCCCGAACAGGTCGCGGACCTGCCCAAGCTCGGCTTCTTCCCCGGATCGACCATCGGCAACATGGAGCCGCAGGCCGCCACCACGCTGCTCGCCGCGATGCGCGACTGGCTGGGGCAGGGGGCGATGCTGCTGATCGGCATCGACCGGATCAAGGACGTCGGCGTCCTGACCGCCGCCTATGACGATGCGGCGGGCGTTACCGCCGCGTTCAACCTGAACCTGCTGGAGCGGATCAACCGCGAGCTGAACGGCACGGTGCCGCTCGATGCCTTCGCGCACGAGGCGCGCTGGAACGACGATGCCGCCCGGATCGAGATGCACCTGCGCGCGACCCGCGCCGTGCGCTTCACCGTCGACGGCCACGACTTCGCGATGGCCGCGGGCGAGACGATCCACACCGAGAACAGCCACAAATACGGCGACCGCGACGCCCGGCTGCTGCTGCGCGCGGGCGGCTGGACCCCGGTGCAGCAATGGTGCGGCGACGACGGCGCATTCTGCGTGATCCTCGCCGAGGCGCGGGCGCTGCCGATCGCGCCATAGGCCGGATCGACGTTCCGTTTCTCCCGTCCGCGGGCGGATTCCTCTGCGAAACTCCTTTTCCGTACCCCCGCGGAGGCGGGGGTCCAGGAGCCACGGACGCAAGCCGTTGTTCTACCTGGCTCTGGACCCCCACCTGCGCGGGGGGTACGGCAGGATCAAGCGCTGACCTTGGACTTCCGCAGAGGAATCCTGCCAGAGAGGGGAGCAGGCCAACCGAGGGTTATATGACGATCCACCCCGGCGGGCGACTGTCGCCGAACTGTCGTCGATCGGCGGCATGGAGCGACGCCATGACCTTTCGGATCGCCGCGCTGCTCGGGGCAGCCTTCACCCTCCTGCCGCTTCCCGCCGCCGCGCGTGCGCCGGTGGTCGAGCGCATCGTGCTGCTGATGCGCCACGGCGTGCGCGCGCCGATCGTGGGCGAGGCACCCGCCGATACCCGCGTGTCGGGCACCTGGCCGGGCTGGCCGGTCGCGCCCGAGCATCTGACCCCGCACGGCGCGGCGGTGATCGCGCAGGTCGCCCGCCACGACCGCCGCTGGCTGGCCGCGACCGGCTGCCCCGCGCCGGGCAGCATCCGCATCCGCACCAATACGCCCGAGCGCACCATCGCCACCGGACGGGCCTATGCCGCTGCGCTCGCACCCGGTTGCAGGATCGCGGTCGAGCATCTGGATGCGCCCGCCGTCGATCCGCTGTTCGAGCCGCTGCGCGCCCTTGCGACCGATTTCGATGCAGGACAGGCGGTCGCGGCGATCACGGCGTACACCGGCGGCGTCGATGCGCTCACCGCGCGCCATGTCCGCGCGATCCGCACCCTCGACCGCGTGCTCGGCTGCGGCCTGTCCGCCGGGTGCAGCACGCCCGGCCCGGCGACGCTGCGTGCCGGCGCCGACGGCCACGGCATCGAACTGACCGGGCCGATCCGATCGACCTCGGGCACCGCGCAGGTGATCCTGCTGCAATATGCCGAAGGGATGCCGATGCGCGACGTCGGTTTCGGGCGCGCCGATGCCGCGACGATCCGGGCGATCGGCAGCCTCCACGCCGCGCTGTTCGACGTGTTCACCCGCTCGCCCTATATGGCGGCGCATCAGGCGGGGCCGGTCGGCCGCCACATGCTCGCCACGCTGACCGCCGCGCACGGCCCCCGGCTGGAGGCGTTGGTCGGCCATGACACCAACGTCACCGCATTGGCCGCCGCGCTCCGCGTCGATCTCGGCGCGCCGGGCTTCGCGCGGAACGACGTGGCCCCCGGCGGCGCGCTGGTGTTCGCCCGGATGCGCGATGCGCGGGGGCCGTTCGTTGCGGTGTCGTACCGCGTGCAGCCGCTGGATGCGATCCGGCGCGGTACTGCGACCGTGCTCGACGTGCCGATCGCCGTGCCCGGCTGCGCGAAGCGTTGCCCGCTCGATCGCTTCGCCGCGCTGCTCGGCAAACGGCTCGCCCCGCTCGCGCCGCGGTGATAGCGTCGCGGCCATGCCGATCCATGCGCTCGCCGATGCCGTTCCCGTCCTCGCCCCCGACAGCTGGGTCGTGCCGTCCGCCGACCTGATCGGTGCGGTGCAGCTGGGGGCGCAGGCGAGCGTCTGGTTCGGTGCGGTCGTCCGCGCCGACAACGGCACGATCGCGATCGGCGCGCGCAGCAACGTGCAGGACGGCGCGGTGCTGCACAGCGACCCCCATGCCCCGCTGACCGTCGGCGCGGACTGCACGATCGGCCACCGCGCGATCCTCCACGGCTGCACCATCGGCGACCGGGTGCTGATCGGCATGGGCGCGATCGTGCTGAACCATGCGGTCATCGCCGACGACTGCATCATCGGCGCGGGCGCGCTGGTGACGGAGGGCAAGCAGTTCCCGCCCGGCCAGCTGATCGTCGGCAGCCCGGCGCGCGCGGTACGGCCGCTGACGCCCGAGCAACTGGCAGGCCTGCGCATGTCGGCGGCGGTCTATGTCGGCAAGGCGGCGGCCTATGGCGGGGGGCTGCGCCGTGTATGACGCCGTCTTCGCCCGCCTGCGCGACGTGATGCTGGGTGCCGCCACGGGCCAGCGCATCGCGATCGACGAACCGGGCAACCTGCTGCTCCACACCCCGCGCACCGATCCGAAGACCGGCAAGCCCGTCTGGTTCGGCACGGTCACGACCAGGAAGCGCTATGTCGCGGTGCATGTGATCCCGCTCTACGACGCGCCGGAACTGGCGGACGGTCTGTCGCCCGCGCTGGCGAAGCGGCGGCAGGGCAAGACCTGTTTCAACTTCACCGAAGCGGACGAGCCGCTGTTCGCCGAACTGGCCGGGCTGATCGGGCGGGCGGCGGCATGACTGCGCCGGGCGATGTCGAGACGTTGCTGCTCGGCCCGGTGCTGCCCGACCGGTCGTGCGGCGAATGTACCGCCTGCTGCACCCATCTGACCGTCGCCTCGCCCGATTTCGCCAAGCCTGCGGGCGTGCCCTGCACCCATCTGGGCGCGCGGGGTTGTTCGATCCATGCGGTGCGCCCGCATATCTGCCGGACGTGGTTCTGCGTGTGGCGGCGGCTGGCGTCGCTGCGCGAGGACATGCGGCCGGATCGCTCGGGGTTGCTCGTCTCGCTCAATTTCGTCGCGAAGCCGCAGAACCTGTTCGAGGGCGTGGCGATCAACGTCCGCCTGCTGCCGGGCAGCGCCGCGCTCGCGAACGGCATGGCGGCGGCGCTGCTCGACCGGCTGTGCGAGGATCTCGTGCCCGTCTGGTTCAGCGACGGCGCGGAAAAGATGCTGATGCACCCCGACCGAAGGGTCGCCGCGCTGGTCCTGTCGGGCGACCCGCCGCCCGCACCGCTCGCCGCCGAAGTCGCGGCGTGGCGCGAACGCTATGCGATGTTCGCGGGGTAGGGCGCTGCCCTATCGTGGCGTGTCTGCAACTTTGTCGATGAACAACAGCCGGTCGACCACCATCGCGTGGCGCGCGACTCCCAGATGGCCGTGGCTGCCGGGCACGACGGTGCGGCGTCCGATGAAATCGATCCGGTACAACCCGTCCGGAACCTTTGCGCGGAAATCGGCCGGGGTCTTGAACTCGATCCAGACATCCTCCGGTTGCGAACCCAGACTACAGCGGGTCGCCGGAACCTCGCAGAACATCGAATCCTCGAACCCGGTCCGCCAGAGCCCTTGCCAGCGTCGCGGCTGTGTCATCCGGAAGCATTCGTCGGTGTAGAACGGTATGGAAAACAGACCTTCGCGTCGCACCATCGCCCGGCATTCCCCGGTCATCCCCGGCAGGCTGGCCTCGTAATACGCCATGTCGGCGTCGGACACCTTGGGCGGCCGCCGATCGCAACCGGCGGTGCCCGCAACGACGAACAGCAAGATCGCGAGACGGCGGATCATTGTGCGAGCATGCGCCGGTCCGGTCGCTGCGGCAATCGCCCTATAGCGTCACGCCCGATTTCCATATCCCGATCGCGCGCTCGTCGTTCACCTCGTTGCGCGCAGGTTCGCCCGATGCGACCGCGACGATCCGGGCCAGCAGCGCATCGGCGGCAGCGTCCTGCCCGATCTCGAGCACGCTGCCCGCGTCGAAATCGATCCACCCCGCCTTGCGCGTCGCCAGATCGTGGTTGGTCGCGATCTTCATCGTCGGCACCGGGCTGCCCAGCGGCGTGCCGCGTCCGGTCGAGAACAGCGTGATCGTCGCCCCCGCCGCCGCCAGCGCGGTGGTGGAGACGGCGTCGTTGCCCGGCGCATCGACTACCGACAGCCCGCCCGTGCGCACCGCCTCGCCATAGTCGAGCACGTCGGTGACGGTCGCCACGCCGCCCTTCTGCACCGCGCCGAGCGACTTCTCCTCCAGCGTGGTGATGCCGCCCGCGATGTTGCCGGGGCTGGGATTCTCCGACACCGGCTCGCCATGGTCGAGGAAATAGCGCTTGAAGCGGTTCGTCACCTCCACCAGCCGGTCGAACACGCCCTCGTCCGCGCAGCGTGCCATCAGCAGCCGCTCCGCGCCGAAGATCTCGGGGATCTCGGTCATCAGCACCGTGCCGCCCGCCGCCGCCACCCGGTCGGTCATCCGCCCGATCAGCGGATTGGCGGTCAGCCCGCTCATCGAATCCGATCCGCCGCACTTCACGCCGAGCCGGAGCGCCGACAGCGGCACCGGTCGCCGCGTGTCCGCCGCCGCCTCCGCCAGCGCATCGACCGCGGCCAGCCCCTCGCCGAACTCGTCGCCGCTGGCCTGCGCGCGCACGTGCCGCACCCTGGCGCGCACCGCATCGGGCATCCGTGCCAGCATCGCGTCGAGCTGGTTCGATTCGCACCCGAGGCCCAGCAGCAGCACCCCGCCCGCATTCGGATTGGCCGCCAGCGCCGCCAGGATCGCGCCGGTGCGGTTCAGGTCGTCGCCCAGCTGCGAACAGCCGAAGGGGTGGTTGAACGCATGCACCCCGTCGATCCGCCCGGCATGGCGCGGGCCTGCGGCGGCGGCGATCCGCTCGCCCAGCCGCCCGACGCAGCCGACGGTCGGCAGGATCCACACCTCGTTGCGGGTCGCCACGCTGCCGTCGGCGCGGACATAGCCCAGAAACCCCGGCTCGACGCGCGGGGACACCGGTTCGGGCAGCGCGGGGGCATAGGCATAGGCGTCCTCGCCCGACAGCGCAGTCGCGACATTGTGGACATGGACATGTTCGCCCACCGCGATATCGCTTCGGGCGAGGCCGATCGCCGCGCGGTATCGCCGGACCGGCGCCCCGGCGGCGACGGCACGCACCGCGACCTTGTGGCCCGCAGGGATCGCGTCGCGCGCGACGATCACGCCGTCCTCCACCTGCACCGGATCGCCCGCCGCCACCGGCCGGAGCAGGACCGCGACATCGTCACCGGGATCGACGCGCACCGACGGCGCGGGGGAAGCAATTTCGAGCATGGGGTCAAATACCCTGTTGCCACCGCTGGCACAATCCCGCATTGGCCTGACCAAAGGAGAGTGTGATGCCCGCCCTGCTGCTCGATCCCGACCGCCTGTTCCCCGCCGAGGCGACGACCCGCGCCATCGCCCGCGACCTGTACGGCGAAATCCGTGCGCTCCCGATCGTCAGCCCGCACGGCCATACCGACCCGGCGTGGTTCGCGACCGACCGCAAGTGGAGCAACGCCACCGAGCTGCTGCTGTCGCCCGATCACTATATCTTCCGCATGCTCTACAGCCAGGGGATCGACCTCGATTCGCTGGCGGTGCCGCGCCGCGACGGCAGCATCTCCGCCGATCCGCGCGCGGCGTGGCGGGTGTTCGCGTCGCACCAGCACCTGTTCCGCGGCACCCCGTCGCGGCTGTGGCTCGACCATGTGTTCGGCGAGGTGTTCGGTTTCGAGGAGGCGTTGTCGGCGGCCAATGCCGACGACTATTACGACCGGATCGGCGCGTTGCTCGCCGGCGACGCCTATCGCCCGCGCGCGCTGTTCGAGCGGTTCGGCATCGAGCTGATCGCGACGACCGAAGGGGCCGACGACCCGCTCGACCACCACCGCGCGATCCGGGCGAGCGGCTGGGGCGGGCGGGTCGTCACCGCCTATCGCCCCGATGCGGTGATCGATTGCGAGCATGAGGCGTTCCGCCCCGCGCTCGCCAAATTCGCCGACCTGACGCAAGAGGACGTCCACGACTGGACCGGCTATCTGAACGCCCACCGCAAGCGTCGGCAGGACTTCATCGCCGCCGGCGCGACCTCGACCGATCACGGCCACCCGACCGCCCGCACCGCCAACCTGTCGCGGCCGGAAGCGGAGGCGCTGTTCGCGAAGGTGATCGCGGGCACCGCCGACGCCGCCGATGCCGAACGGTTCCGCGCGCAGATGCTGACCGAGATGGCGCGGATGTCGATCGACGACGGCCTCGTCATGCAGATCCACCCCGGCAGCTTCCGCAACCACAATCGCGGCCTGTTCGAGGCGTACGGCCGCGACAAGGGCGCCGATATCCCGACGCGCACCGATTATGTCGCGGCGCTCAAACCCATGCTCGACGTGGTCGGCACCAGCACCGGGCTGACGATCATCCTCTTCACCCTCGACGAATCGACCTATGCCCGCGAACTGGCGCCGCTGGCGGGCCATTATCCGTGCCTGAAGCTCGGGCCCGCATGGTGGTTCCATGATTCGCCGGAGGGGATGCGCCGCTTCCGCGAGAGGACGACCGAGACGGCGGGCTTCTACAACACCGTCGGCTTCAACGACGATACCCGCGCCTTCCTGTCGATCCCGGCGCGGCATGATGTCGCGCGGCGGGTCGATTGCGCGTTCCTCGCCCGGCTGGTCGCCGAACACCGCCTCGGGCTGGACGATGCCCATGCGCTGGCACACGACCTGACCTACAATCTGGTGAAGCAGGCGTACAAGCTGTGAGACTGTCGAACGCCACCCTCGCGCAGGCCGCCGCCGCCGTCGATCGGCCCGGCTATGACCGCGGCGCGCTGACGCCGGGCATCGTCCATATCGGCCCCGGCGCGTTCCACCGCGCGCATCAGGCGGCCTATGTCGACAGCATCCTGCGCGACGATCCGCGCTGGGCGATCAGTGCGGTCGCGCTCAATTCGACCGGCGTCGCCGATGCGCTGGGTCCGCAGGACGGGCTGTACACGCTGGCGCTGCTCGGCGAGGAGACGCGGTACCGCATCATCGGATCGATCGCCGAGCTGCTGACCGCGCACCGGCCCGACGCGCTGCTCTCGCGCATCGCCGCGCCGACCACCCGGCTGGTGACGACGACCGTGACCGAAAAGGGCTATCACCTGACCGGGAACGGCGCGCTCGACCTCGATTCCCCTGCGATCGTGCGTGAGCTGGACGGGGCGGCCCCGTCCACCCTGTCGGGCTGGCTGGTCGCCGGGCTGGCGGCGCGGCGGGCGGCGGGCGGGGGTGCGATCACCTTGCTGTCGTGCGACAATCTGGCGGACAACGGCCACCGCTTCCGCCGCTCGGTCCGCGATCTCGCCGCCGCGCGCGATCCGGCGCTTGCGGGCTGGATCGACGACCATGTCCGCTTCCCGTCCAGCATGGTCGATTCGATCACGCCTGCCACCGACGATGCCTTGCGCGATACCGTCCGCGCCGCGACCGGGCTGGATGACGCATGGCCGATCCAGCGCGAAGCGTTCGCGCAATGGGTGGTCGAGGATGATTTCGCCGGAGAGCGGCCGCCGCTGGAAGCGGCAGGCGTGCAGTTCACCCGCGACGTGCGCGGCTTCGAGAATGCGAAGCTACGCCTCCTCAACGGGCCGCATTCGACACTCGCCTATGTCGGGCTGCTGCTCGGCCATGCGACGGTGCGCGACGCGATGGGCGACGGGCCTCTACGCGATTTCGTCGCCCGGCTGATGCGCGAGGATATCGCCCCGTCGATCCGCCCGCCTGCCGAGATGGACCTCGGCGGCTATATCGATGCGGTGCTCGCCCGCTTCGCCAACCCGGCGATCGCGCATCAACTGGCGCAGATCGCATGGGACGGATCGCAGAAGCTGCCCTATCGCCTGCTCGACACGGTACGCGACGCGCGCGCGGCGGGGCGGAGCATCGATCGGCTGGCGGTGCCGATCGCGGCATGGTTCCGCTTCCTCGAACTGCGCAAGATGAGCGGCGAGGCGCTGGTCGATCCGCAGGCCGACGTGCTGCTGGCGCGCGCGGGCGATCCGGCGGCACTGCTGGCGCTGCGCGACGTGTTCGGCGATCTGGGCGACGATGCGGCGTTCGCGCAGGCGGTGCAGCGCGCCTATGCGGCGATGGCGCCGGGCGGGGACGTGCGCGCGGCGTTGGTATAGGCAGGGCTCCCCGGCTCGTCCTTCCCGCGCAGGCGGGAATCCATAACCGATGACGCTTCTGCCCGGGCTGTGGGCGAATAAGCCGTTGCGGCCACCAAGGCTGGCCTTCCATTTCTGGAACGACTCCGGCCCGGTCGGCGGCGGCGTCGCGCAGGCGCGTGATGGTTCGCCCTCACGCGGTCATAGCGGGTTCACCGTCGGCATCGCCCGACGGTGCGCGACCGTGTCGCGGACCGCATGCCGCCCCAGCTTCGGCGACGCATCCCGGCCCCAACGGCGTCAGCGAATCCCGCTGGTCGAAGGCGACACCGGCGTTTCCCGAACGAGAATGGCGTCTTCCAGCTTGCCTCGCTCGTTTCGCGTGACGCTATGCATCAGCAACAGGCTTCGCTGCCTGCCGTTGGTCAGCTCATATTCGAGGATCGAGGCGCAGTTATAGGCGCCCGCCCAGGCCTCGAGGCAAAGCGACTGCGGCAGGCGGACAAGCCGCTTCGGCGGATCGACCAGGCGGTCTTCGACATAGATCATCCGCGCAAAGTTCGGCCAGGCCGACTGGACCAACGCCCGGAGTTCCGCCGGCGTAGGCGCGGTATCGGCAGGCCGGGCCTGCGCCGACGCCGTCACGGACGATGCGAGAAAGGCTGACGCAAGGATCGCTGCTACCGGTCTGAACATCGTATCTGCTCGCTGCCGACTGTCCATTGGAGCCTCGCATCCTGTCATCCGGCGCGCAGTTCAGCTACCGGAATCGGCAGACGCAACCTATTGTTACAATGCGTTGGCGATATCCGGCTCGGTCACGCCACTGCGTCCGCCCGTGGCTGGATCAACCCCACGCCCTCATGCGCCAGCAGCCACCGCTTGCGCGCCACGCCCCCGGCATATCCCGTCAGCGCCCCCGATCGCCCGATGATCCGGTGGCACGGCACCACGATCGCCACCGGGTTCGCGCCGTTGGCCAGCCCCACCGCACGCACCGCGCTCGGGCGTCCGATCGCGACCGCGAGTTCGCCATAGGATACCGTTCGTCCGCACCTGACCTCGCGCAGCGCCGCCCAGACCGCGCGCTGGAACGCCGTGCCCCCGGTGGCGGTCGCGATCCCGTCGATCGCCGAGAGATCACCCGCGAAATAGGCCGTCACCGCCCGCGCCGCGTCGCTCCTGCCGCTGGCCGCCGTTATCCGCCACCCGCCGACCCCGTAATGCCGGTCGAGCAGCCGTCGCATCCGGGCATCGAAATCGGCGAAGTCCAGCGCGCGCAGCGCACCGGCACCATCGGTCAGCACCACCACCTCCCCGATCGGCGAGGACAGGCGTTCTTCGTACAGGGGCGGGGGCTCGGTCATGCGCCTTCAGGTGCGCGCTTGGCCGGGCGTCTGCCAGCGGAAAACGGACCTGACGGCACCGCGACGTCCGTTTTCCGCTACTGACGCGACGCCCTGAACGATAGGATCGCGGCACGATGCTCGACGCCGACGCCTGCTATGCCGCGCTCATCGCCCGCGATCCCGCCGCCGACGGGCGGTTCTTCGTGGGCGTCACCACCACCGGCATCTACTGCCGCCCGGTCTGCCCGGCGCGGACCCCCGCGCGCGGCCATGTCACCTTTCATCCCAGCGCGGCGGCGGCACAGGCGGCGGGCTATCGCGCCTGCCTGCGCTGTCGCCCCGAAACCGCGCCGAACAGCCCGGCGTGGACCGGCACCCTCGCCACCGTCCAGCGCGCGCTGCGGCTGATCGACGACGGCGCGCTGGCGGAGGGCAGCGTCAGCGCGCTCGCCGACCGGCTGGGGATGACCGATCGTCAGCTCCGGCGGCTGTTCGCGCAGCATCTGGGGGCGGGGCCGCTGGCGGTGGAGGCGACGCGGCGGCTGAACCTCGCCAAGCAACTGGTCCACGATACCCGGCTGCCGCTGACCGATATCGCCTTCGCGGCAGGCTATGGCAGCGTGCGCCGCTTCAACGAGGCGTTCCGCGCCGCCTTCGCCCGTGCCCCGTCGGACCTGCGGCGCGGCGTCGGCAGCGATCCCGCCGCGCCGCTCCGGCTGCGGCTGGCCGGGCCGCACAGCGCCCGTCCGCTGACGTTGGCGCAAGGGGAGGGGCGGATCGTCACCGACCGCATGGGGCGCTACTGGCTCGAACTGCGCGGCGTGCCGCTCCCCGACCTCGGTCGCGCGATCGCTGCCGCCCGCGCGGCAGTTAGATTTCAAAATGAAACCAACCTGCCGCGCGACATCACGTGTTAGTGTAAAGTTTGTAAACTTCGGGCGCTCAGATCAGCCCATGCCGCGCCAGCATCGCCCGCGGATCGGGATCGCGCCCGCGGAACGCCCGGAACAGCTCGATCGCCGGACGCACCGACCCTTGGCTTAGGACGGTCGCCCGCAGCCGGTCGCCGGTCGCCCGGTCCACGCCCCCCGCCTCGGCAAAGGCCGCGAAGCCGTCCGCCGCCAGCAGCTCGGCCCACAGATAGCTGTAGTACCCCGCCGCATAGCCGCCCGCGAAGATATGGGCGAAGCCATGGGGGAAGCGGTGCCATGCGGGCGGGCGCACCACCGCCACCTCGTCGCGCACCGCCTCGATCACCGCCATCGGATCGTCGCCGTGGGTGCCCAGATGCAGCAGCAGGTCGAACATCGCGAACTCGATCTGCCGGACGAGGAACATGCCCGACTGGAACCGCCGCGCCGCCAGCATCCGCTCGAACAGGTCGCGCGGCAACGGCTCGCCCGTCTCGACATGGCCCGACATGGCGGCAAGGACCGAAGGCTCCCACGCGAAGTCCTCCATCAACTGGCTCGGCAACTCGACCGCATCCCACTCGAAGCCGGAGGTGCCCGAAATGTCGGGGCGCGGCACGCGGGTGAACAGGTGGTGGAGGCAATGCCCCGTCTCGTGCAGCAGCGTCGTCACGTCGTCATGGGCGAGCAGCGGGGTGCTGCCCCCGGTCGGCGCGAAATTGCAGACGAGATAGGCGACCGGAATGCTCGGCGCGTCGCCCTCCAGATAGGGGCGCGCCGGGGCCATCCACGCGCCGCCCTTCTTGCCCGCGCGGGCGTGCAGGTCGAGGTACAGCCCGGCGAACACCCCCGATGCGTCGGCCACGTCGTAATAGCGCACGTCGGGATGATAGGTGGCGACGTCCGCGCGTTCGGTCAGGATGATGCCGAACAGCTGATCCAGCAGCGCACGCCACCCGCCCAGCACCCGGTCGACCGGGAAATAGGCCTTGATCGCCGCCTGGTCGATCGCATGGGCATGGCGCTTCAGCCGGTCGCCGACGAAGCCGATGTCCCATGGCCGGAGATCGTCGATCCCGAGATGCTCGGCGGCGAAGGCGCGCAGTTCGGCCACTTCCGCCTCGGCATGCGGCTTGGCGCGGGCGGCAAGGTCGCGCAGGAACGCCAGCACCTCGCCCACGTCCGGGGCCATCTTGGTCGCGAGCGACCGGGCGACGGGATCGGGAAAGCCGAGCAGTTCCGCCGCCTCGCGCCGCAGCGTCAGGATGCGCCGGATGCGCTCGCCGTTGTCGAACCGGCCCGCATCCGGCCCCTGATCCGACGCGCGCGTGCCATAGGCGCGGTAGACCTCGGCGCGCAGGTCGCGATCCTCGGCGAAGGTCAGCACCGCGACGACGCTCGGCGCCTGGAGCGTCACCAGCCATCCCTCCAGCCCGCGCGCCTGCGCGGCGTCGGTCATCATCGTGCGATCGGCCTGCGGCAGACCGGCAAGGCGCGATTCGTCGGTGATGTGCAGCGTCCACGCATCGGTCGCATCGAGCACCGCGCTGGCGAACGCGGTCGACAGCGCCGACAGCTCGGTCGCCACCGCGCGGAACCGCTCGCGCGCTTCTTCGGTCAGCGCGACCCCGGCCAGCGTCCGGTCGCGGATCGATCGCTCCACCGCCACGCGATCGGCATCGGGCAGCGTGGCGAAATCGGGCGTGACTTCGAGCGCGCGCAACGCATCGAACATCGCCCGGTCCTGCTGCGCGGCGACGCCCCGTTCGGTCAGCACCGCCTGCCCCTCGGCATGGGCGGCGCGCAGTTCGGGCGTATCGGCGACGGCGTGCAGGTGCCACACGCTCGACCAGTAATCGTCGATCGCGACATCGGCCGCCTCGATCGGGGTCCAGATGGCGGCGAACGACGGATCGGCGGCCTTGGCCGCTTCGGCGGCGGCATCGCGCTCGGCCAGCAGCGCATCGAGGGTCGGGCGGATCGAATCGGGCGTGATCGCGGCGAAATCGGGCAGGTTCGACAAACGGGGTTCCTTCAGCATTCGACGACGTTGACCGCCAGGCCGCCCTGGCTGGTTTCCTTATACTGGCTCTTCATGTCCTCACCGGTCTGGCGCATCGTCTCGATCACCTGGTCGAGGCTGACGATGTGGCGGCCATCGCCGTGCAGCGCGAGATAGGCGGCGTTGATCGCCTTGATCGCGCCCATCGTGTTGCGTTCGATGCAGGGGATCTGCACGAGCCCGCCGATCGGATCGCAGGTGAGGCCGAGGTTGTGCTCCATGCCGATTTCGGCGGCATTCTCCACCTGTGCAGGCGTGGCGCCCAGCGCGGCGGCCAGCCCTGCGGCGGCCATCGAACAGGCGACGCCGACCTCGCCCTGGCACCCCATCTCGGCGGCGGAGATCGAGGCGTTCTGCTTGTAGAGGAAGCCGATCGCGGCGGCGGTCATCAGCAGCGCACGGGCCCCTTCGCGGGTCGATCCATGGACGAAGGTCTCGTAATATTTGAGCACCGCCGGGATCACCCCCGCCGCCCCGTTGGTCGGCGCGGTGACGACGCGGCCCCCGGCGGCATTCTCCTCGTTCACCGCCAGCGCCCACAGGCTCACCCACTCGAACACGACGCTGGGGTCGGTGCGCGGGCCGCGCTCCAGCAGCTTCTCGCGGATCGCCCGCGCGCGGCGCTGGACATGCAGGCCGCCGGGCAGCTCGCCGCTGCCCGCACAGCCGCGATCGATCGATCCGAGCATCGCGGCGCGCACCGCGTCGAGGAAGGCATGCGTCTCCGCCTCGGGCCGCCATGCGCCCTCGTTGGCGGCGACCACCTCGGCGATCGACTGATGCGTCTCGGTGCACAGCGCCAGCAGGTCGTTGCCGCTGGCGAAGGGGTGGGGGAGGGTCAGGTTGATCCGCGGCGGTGCCTCGCCCTCCGCCCGGATCGCGCCGCCGCCGATCGAGTAGTAGCGCCGCACGATCCGGCTGCCGTCGGCGAGGACGGCGGTGAACGCCATCGCATTGGGGTGGCCGGGCAGGAAGCCGGGGTTGAATACCAAGTCGCGCGCCGGATCGAACGCGATCCGCTGCACGCCGCCCAGGTCGAGCGTGCGTTCGGCATGGATCGCGGCGACGATCCGCCCGACCGCATCGGGATCGACCCCCTCGGGCGTGGCGCCCGACAGGCCGAGCAGGACGGCGACGTCGGTGGCATGGCCGCGCCCGGTGAGTGACAGCGATCCGTAGAGGTCGCACAGCAGCCGCTCCGGAGCCAGGCCGTCCTCGACCAGCATCGTCGCGAAGCTGTACGCCGCACGCATCGGCCCGACGGTGTGCGAGCTCGACGGCCCGATGCCGATGGTGAACAGATCGGTGACGCTGAGCGGACTCACGCCGCCGCACCGAGGAAGGCGGCGTAGCGTGCGGCGGCGGGCCGCCAGTCGATTCCCTTCGCCGCCAGCCATGCATCGTCGTGATAGGTGTCGGCGTAGCGCAGCCCCGAATCGCACAGGATCGTCACCACCGATCCCGCTTCGCCCGCCGCCGCCATCTCGCCGATCAGCGTGGCGCAGGCGGCGATGTTGGTGCCGGTCGATCCGCCGACCGGCCGCCCGAGCCGGGCGCTCACCGCGCGCATCGCACCGATGCTGTCGGCGTCGTCGACCGCGATCATCCGGTCGATGACGGCAGGTACGAACGACGGCTCGACGCGCGGGCGGCCGATCCCCTCGATGCAGGAACATTCGCCCTCGACCGTGCGGATGCGCGGGTCGGCATAATGGCGGTGGAACACCGACGCCTGCGGATCGGCGACGCACAGCCGCGTCGCATGACGGCCATAGCGGATGAACCGCCCCAGCGTCGCCGAAGTGCCGCCGGTGCCCGCGCCGCACACGATCCAGCTCGGCTCGGGATGGTCCTCCTTGGCCATCTGCGCAAAGATCGATTCGGCGATGTTGTTGTTGCCGCGCCAGTCGGTCGCGCGCTCGGCATAGGTGAACTGGTCGAGATAATGGCCGCGATTCGCCTCGGCCAGCCCCTGCGCGGCGGCATAGACCTCGCGCGGGTCGTCGACGAAATGGACGCTGCCGCCATGGAAGCGGATCGCATCGATCTTGGCCCCGGCGATCGCGCGGGGGACGACGGCGATGAACTTCAGCCCGATCAGCCGCGCGAAATAGGCTTCCGACACCGCGGTCGATCCGCTCGTCGCCTCGACCAGCACCGTGTCCGGCCCGATCCACCCGTTGCACAGCCCGTAGAGGATCAGCGAGCGGGCGAGGCGATGCTTGAGACTGCCCGAGGGGTGCACCGACTCGTCCTTGAGGTAGAGCGTGATCTCCGGCGTGCGCGGTAGTTCGATGCGGATCAGATGGGTATCGGCCGAGCGGCAGAAATCCGCCTCCAGCCTGCGGATCGCCTCCAGCGTCCAGCTACGGTCATGCACGGCACTCAAGATGCAATCCTCTTCCTCGCGGTCATGCGTCTTATAGGCGTGTCGCGTCATGGGGGGGAAGGTGGCGGCACAACGGCGTCGCCATCGGCTGGAAACCGGGGCGTGAACAGTAAAAATGCGCGGAACGAAAAAACCTGCAGAAAGTTATTGACGCCTCTGAGCGTGGTCCGTATATGGCGTTTCACCGGACGGGGAGACGCTCTTTGCTTCTTCGTTCGGTTGCCTCGCTGATCTTCGGGTCGTGCTGCGGAAGCGGCTGGCGAGATTGCTCTTTTTATACCGGGCCACGGTTTCGATCGATTGATCGGGGCCGGTGTTCCGGTCCTTCCTATCGCCGGCTTGCTGGCGCTTCGGCCTGGGGGTCGGGGCAGGAAAGTTCTTTGACATTGTAGTTTAGATGAAGGGACATGTGGGCGGCGGCTTGCGGTCTGGGCCATTCAAGGTGGTTTTGGATCGTTTAAAGTTTAAGCTGGCTCATATGTCTCGTTACAACCACCATA